>NZ_CP039890.1:300000-438854 GCF_005221325.1 Agrobacterium tumefaciens
TGTATCGTCGACAGCTGCCAGAGTTGCGACCAGTGCCGGTCGGGCGAAGAGCAGATGTGCCGCCAGGGCGTCACGTCGACGTACGGCGCTCCAGACCGGATCACCGGGCAATTGACGACCGGCGGCTATGCCGCGACCCTCGTCGTTCGAGAGGAGTTCGTGCTGCGCGTGCCCGAAGGACTCGATCCCGCGAAGGCGGCCCCACTTCTTTGCGCCGGCATCACTACCTATTCGCCGCTCCGCACATGGAATGTCGGGCCAGGCAGCCGCGTCGGGGTTGTCGGGCTGGGCGGTCTTGGACACATGGCAGTCAAGCTGGCTGTCGCGATGGGAGCGCATGTCACCGTTGTCAGCAGATCGAACAACAAGCAAGCCGATGCCCTCGCACTGGGCGCCGAGCGTTTGCTCGTCTCGTCCGACCCTGAGGCCATGGCATCCGCGCATTCAAGCTTCGATCTGATCATCGATACGGTCCCCGTCCGGCACGATCTCGATCCCTATCTGCCTTTGCTCGATGTCGACGCCACACTTGTTCTGGTCGGCCAGCTTGGACCGATGAACGAGATGAACACCCTTCCCTTGATGACAGGACGGCGCAGGATTGCCGGGTCACCGATTGGCGGTATCGCTGAAACTCAGGAGCTGCTCGACTTTTGCGCCCGTGCCAAAGTCCTGCCCGATGTCGAATTCATTCGCATGGATGAAATTAACGAAGCGTTCGAAAGACTTGAGCGCGCAGATGTTCGCTATCGCTTCGTCATCGACATGGCGACGTTGCAGCCATCGGCTTGAATGATGTTGGGATGAGAACGATAGCGCGGTGCGCAACGGGTCGACGCGATCCGCCGCGAACGTGACAGCTCTCGCGCTGTCCAACAACACTGGTACGCCGTCAGGCCGTCTTGCGATTGACGTTCGGACTTCCTCAACCGCCTTTGACGAATACCAATCGCCCCACGCATGTGCGGCGATTGGGCGGCCGGTGCCGGCCAGCTTCGGGCGCTTCTGGGAAAATCCTCAATCCGCCGATGCAAGCTTCACTTCGGCTGCCAGCATCGCGACGAACGCCGTGACCTTGGGCGGTCGGAACCGCGCAGCGGGATAAACCGCATGGATGCCGCCCGATGGCAAGGACCAGTCTGGCAAAACCTGGACGAGCGCGCCGCTCTCCAGCAGCCCGCTTACCAGAAAGTCCGGCAGCACCGAAAGCCCTCCACCGGCCCGTGTCGCGGCAAGCACGGCTGGCGTTGCGTTGATGGTCATCGCTGGTCGCATGCGGATAGTGCGACGGTCGAAGTCGGCGCGCGAGAAATGCCAGACCAGCGGCTCACGCAACGCGCCGTTGGCTATGAATGGCTGGTGGGCGAGATCATCCGGGGTACTGGCGGTCATCGTGCGCGCGAAGTCAGGTGCGGCAACAAGCAACTGCCGAAACGCGCCGATACGGCGGGCCTGCTGGCTGGAATCGTCGAGCCAGCCGACCCTTATCGAGACGTCGATGTGATGGGAAATTAGATCGATCTTGGCGTCCGACAGGAAGAGGTCGACCGTGCAGGCGGGATAGCTCCGGCAGAATTTCGCCACCAATGGGGCAATGGTCGATGTGCCGAAGTCGTTCGGGGCGGCGATCCGCAATGTCCCGACCGGACTGGCCGTGACTTCGGCGACTTCGCCGAACGCATCCTCGGCTTCGCGCAGGATGATGACCGCCCGCGCGTGTAGCAACCGGCCCGCTTCGGTCGGCTCGACGCGGCGGGTCGTCCGCAAGAGGAGGCTCGTCCTGAGGTCTGCTTCCAGCCGGGCCACCTGCTGGCTGACGACGGTCTTGGTGATGCCGAGCCGCTCCGCGGCACGTGTGAACGAGCCCGCGTCTACCACAGCAACGAAATAAGCTAGCCGATTGAGATTGATCGCCTCCATGTAGCACTCCCGCATTGTATGCCAATGACGCACAGTTTGGGATATTTAATCGCGATTATCAATTCAATCCCGATCGCATATCTTCAATGCCAGACAAGACGGAAAACAGATATGCAGATCACCTATCTCTTCGATCCTCTTTGCGGCTGGTGCTACGGCGCCGGTCCGGCGCTGGAGAAGCTGTCACGGCTCGACGGTGTGACGCTCGATCTGGCGCCTACCGGCCTGTTTGCCGGAGAGGGTTCACGGCCAATGAACAAGCAATTTGCGGACTATGCCTGGCAGAACGACCAGCGCATCGTCCGCCTGACCGGGCAGCCCTTCTCCGAAGCCTACCGCGAGCAGGTGCTCGGTGCGGTAGGCGGCCTGTTTGATTCCGCGCCAGCCACCCTCGGGCTGGTCGCCGTCGCTCTTAGCGAGCCGGCGCGTGAACTCGAAGTGCTGAACACCCTGCAACGCGCCCGCTATCAGGAAGGCCGCAACAATTCCGATCTCGGCATCGTCGCCGAAACGCTCACATCGGCCGGCTGCGTCGAGGCGGCTCGGCGGATTCAAGCTCCAGACGAGGCACTCCTCGCCGCATATAGGAGCAGGATGTCGGCGGCACGGGCCGACATGGCGCGTTTCGGCATTCAGGGCGTACCCGCCATTCTTGCAGGATCCGGGGATCAGTGCCGAAAGATCGATAGCCGTTTTCTTTACGGTGATTTCGATCTGCTCGTCGCCGAACTTCAACTGGGCTGATCGAAGCGTGCCCAATCAGCATTTTCAACGCCGCTGTGCGTCCGCGTATCAGCAACCGACAAGACTGGAGACCACCATGTATTCAAGGAGAGACCTCATGAAAACGACGATTGCAGCAGGTGCCGCCATTGCCTTCGCCCCGGCAGGTCTTGGGCATGCAGCCGGATCCACACTGACATGGAAGCATTTTCCCGCCGGCCAGAATGGCTTCTTCCGCGCGCCAGTGCTGCTCACCGGGCCGACCGAAGCGTTGCTGATCGACGGCGGCTTCACCTATTCGGACGGCCGGGCGCTGGCGGAGGCGATCAAGGCAACGGGTAAGACCCTGACCACCATCTATGTCAGCCAGTCCGACCCGGACTACTATTTCAGTCTGAAGCCGGTGCGCGAGGCGTTCCCGAACGCGAAGGTTATCTCCGCTTCCAACACGATCGCTGCCATAAACGGCAATGTTGAGAAGAAGCTTGCCGTCTGGGGTCCCCAGTTGAAGGAGAATGGGCCGCAGACGCTCGCCGATGTCGTGCTGCCCGAAGCATTCGACGGCCCGGCGTTGACGGTCGACGGCGAGACGGTCGAGATCGTCGCCGCCGAGGGCTTGGCCAACCGGCGCTATCTGCGCGTACCCACGCTCAACGCGGTGTTCGGTGGCGTGCTTATTTTTTCCGGCGTCCACGTCTGGACTGCGGACACACCGACCAAGGAGGTCCGGGCGGCATGGGTTGCCAATCTCGACAAGATCGCCGCCCTGAACCCGTCCGTCGTCGTGCCCGGCCACCTCGATCCGCAGGCAGCGACCGATCTGAGAGCCGTCGCGTTCACCAAGGCCTATCTCCTCGCCTTCGAAGAGGAGCTGGATAAGGCCGCTGACGCTACCGCGCTGAAGTCAGCGATGGAGGCCCGCTTCCCAGGCCTTGGTATGGGCGTCGCGCTGGATATCGGTTCCAGGGTCGCCAAGGGCGAAATGAAGTGGGGCTGAGATGATCAGCAATCGCGACATCATCCGGAGGACCTATGAAGGGTCCTCCGAGGAGAACGGCAAGAACCTCCTTGCCGTTCTGTCTGCCGACATCGAATGGACCGAGGCAGCGGGATTTCCCTATGCGGGCACCTATGTGGGGGTGGATGCCCTGATGCAGGGCGTTTTTCATCGTCTCGCGACGGAATGGGATAGCTATAAGGCCGAAGTCCGCACCTATCTGGCCGATGGCGACCGCGTTGCCGCCTTCGGCATCTATTCCGGCACCTACAAGGCGACCGGCAAGTCCATGACCGCCCACTTCGCGCATCTCTACCAACTTCGGGACGGCAAGATCCCGCGTATGGACCAATATGTCGACACCGCGATGGTGCGGGACGCCCTTGGCTAAAGACAGGAGCCAAGGCAACATGAACCAAATTGCTTTCCCGGCAGTCGGCCATGCCTATGAGGTTGATTTCGGCGGGCGAAACACTTCCCTTATAGCCTTCAATTCTGACAGCGAGATGGTCTTTACCAGACTTGTCGAGCCCAACAGGGGTTCCGTCGAGCCAGTCGGAGTTACCCACAAGCCGATTCGAGACGATGTGTTCCTCATCTACACCCGCTGGTGTCACGGTCTTTGCAAACGCCGGAATAAAAGCCTAGCGTTTGCCGGCTGCTGCATCCATAAGACGTCCCGAATATTGCCGGCCGATACGATATGGACCGGGAACGGCAGGACATTCGGCGACGTCAACCATTCGAGATGTTCATACGACGGCTTTCGGCTCCCACCGGTATCGGCGAAGATCGCGCAGTCGGGCATTGGTCCAATCTCACCATGGGCTGCCATCAGCGCCATGGTGGTGGACTGGGCGCCAGCTCCGAGCGAAAGCGCCCGCAGCCGGATCGGGGAGGATGCACCCTCCCCCGGCAAAATTTGAGATCGTCAGGCAGCCTCCTGCCCGGCGGTCGCTTCCGGCTGAAGGTCATGTAGATAGGCGACAGCGCGCTGCGCATGCGCCGCCGCATTGAAGATCGCGCGCTTGTCGGACCCGAGGATTTCCGCCCAACTCTTGACATAGGCGGCATGGTCCGGGCGAGGCTCCAGCTCCGGCACGATGCCCAGATCGGCGCACAGCATCGCTGAGCCCAATTCCACGAGCATTTCTTCGAATGCCCTTTCGCGGCGGTCCTTGTGGTATCGGCTGAGATCCCTATTCAGCCGGGCGGGACCGCCTGCCCAATGCAAGGTTTCGTGCGCTCTCGTGGCAACGAAAGAGGCCATGTCGCGAAACTGTTCGGGCCGCGGCAACTGGATGTGGTCGGTTGAGGGAGAATAAAAGGCCTTGTCCCCGCCGTATCGGGCGACAGCCTGGTATTGTCGAAAAAGCGATCAGCGTACCTCCCGCGAATCTTTGTGCCGGTACCAGAACAGCGCCAGCCGGGCGAAACGTGACGAGAGGCCATGAAACGGCAACCTTGATAGTGTCGTCGGCCGCAGTGCGAGTTTGTCATCGGCCATGCCTTCCACCGCGTCCGCCATGACAGGAGCGAGCGCACAGGCGAGCGCCAGACCACGGCCATTGCAGCCGATCCACGCACATAGCCCATCCGCCTGGCGGTGCAGATGCGGCAGTCGGTCTACTGTCATCGCGATACGGCCGGCCCAAAATCTCGACATCGGATTTTTGGGCAACGCCGGAAACATCTCGCGCAACCGTCGCCCGACCATTGCGGGCACGCGCCATGATGCACCCAACTGAACGGCAAGGGCGCCGCCGGAGATAAGGCGTCCTTCCCTGTCCTTCCTGAAATATCGCAGGTCCATCCGCGTGTCGGATGAGGCCTCGTCATTCGGTAAAATAGTGTTGGAAAGCGGCCCTAGCGGCTCCGTCGCCGCCTGGTAGGACGTGACCGGAACAATGGACGTTCGCAGTTCCGGCCAAAGTTTGCCAGTATAGGCAGCGGTGGTCATGACGACTTTCGCAGCCGACACGGAACCGGCAGGCGTTTTTACGCTCCATTGTCCAGCGCTTCGTGAAAGCTCGATTGCCGGACTGTCTTCGAAGACGAGAACGCCGTCCTCCGCCGCTGCGCGGGCGAGTCCGACCGTGAATGCATAGGGATTGACGTGGCCGCCGCCCCGATGTTCCCAGCCGCCCGCATAGACGTCCGTCCCCAAACGCCCGGCGATCTCTCGACAGTCGAGCGCCGCCGTGGGGGCGCCGACGGCGGCCCACTGGGCCGCCATACTCGCCACCCGTTTGGCGCGGCCGGGCGTGTGGGCCGGTTGCAGCCAGCCGTTGCGCCGCGCATCGCAATCGATCTGGTATCGGTCAATCAAATCGTAGAGCCGGTCGGCAGCACCCTTGACGAGATCGATGAAAAGTTCACCGCGTTTGCCCGGCCACAGCTTGGTGATGGCGTCCGGCCCATGGCGCGTCAGTGCGGAAATAACCTGACCGTTCGCCCGCCCCGATGCGCCGTAGCCGACCCTTGCCGCCTCCAGCACCACCACCCTGTGCTGCCGCCGCCGCAATTCGATGGCGGTCGCCAGGCCTGATATGCCTCCGCCGATGACCACAACGTCTGTCTCTAGCGCCTCCTTGAGGGCGGGGGCACGAAATTTCTCCCGTGACAACTCCATCCAGAGGGACGATGGCGTATCCGAAGGCCAGTATGTCATGGCGCAATCACCTCAATAGTTATGTCGCAACTCGATGTCAGGTCGTAGCTGGCCGACCTTGATCCACGCAGCCTCAGACCGGAATTGCCCTGCATCACAGCCACACCCTCCTGCTGCCCAAACCGCCCCAGCCCCTCAACGCTGGGCAGAAAAATCGCCTCGATGGAAGTCACGCTGTTCGGATGTCGAAGCAGTTCTGGTCGCCAAAGCAACTCACGCGTATGGTGCTCGCAGACAAGGCATTGAAAGCCTGGTGTCTCGGAGGGATCGATGCGGATCACCGAGAAGCGCAACTCGCCTTCATTTGTCTGGCGGGAGAAATGCCGCAGCGCTTCCGTCCTTATGCACCTCGCCTTGAAGTCATTGGCCGTTACCTGAATGTTGCTGGTAGAAAAAGCCAGTCCGCCCATGCCCGAGCCGTGCTTGATCGCGCGACGCCATGGCAGGTTTGCGGAGGTTTCCTCAACGACGCCCATCAGCTCGATATATGTCCTGTCGAACATGATACAGCGGTTAGCCGTGCCCATTGCGGCGCTGTGACGGGCCTCCGGCGTCACCACAAAACCGGCCGCTTCAAATGCGGCCCCAGTCGCTGCCAGATCCGCAACGGGAATGATGACGTGATCAATCGGAAGTATCAGCATCAGCCAGCCACCGTCATCTTGTCTATTCCATAGATCCGGTCGACTATCAGCAGCGCAGCGATTGCCATGACGAGCTGCAATGTGCTGAGCGCCGCGATCGTCGGATCGAACTGATGCTCCATATAGCTCAGCATCACCACCGGCAGCGTATTGGTGCTGGAACTGCCGAAAAAATAACTGATCGGCAGATTGTCGAAGGATGTCAGGAACGAGAAGAGCGATCCAGCCATGATGCCTGGCCGTATCAACGGTAGCGTCACGTGCCGGAAGACATTGATCGGGTTGGCCCCGAGAATGGCTGCAGCTTCCTCATGGGCTCGCGGAATGCCCGCATACACGCCGGCGACGGTGCGAATGACATAGGGCAGGCAGACGACCGTGTGGGTGATCACAAGTGCAGTGAAGGAAATGCCGATGCCAAGCCTTGAGAGGAAAAACAGCGAGGCAAAACCTATCACGATCATCGGCATGGAGAGCGGCGACAGCAGGAAGGTCATCACGGCGTTTGCCCAGCCGCTGCGGGCGCGAGCCAGATAGAGGCAAGCGGGAACGCCAAGCAGGCATGACAATATTGTCGCCCCGGTCGCCACCTGAAAACTGACGGTCAGGGCATCGATGAACGGTTGATACACAAAGATGTTGGCGAACCATTTCAGTGACCATCCCGGAATGGGGAAAGACACGTAGCCTGCCGAAGTGAACGAAACCACGACGACCACCAGTATGGGCGCCAGCATGAACATGAAGAATATCATCACAAAAAGGGCGAGGCCCGCACTGATCCAGTCCCGTTTCATTGCAGCCATCCTCACGCCCCCCGACGGCGCACGAGGCGCAGTTGAAAGAAAAGGCAGAACACGGCGATAACGAGGAGGATCGTACTCATGGCGCTCGCCATTCCGAAATCACGGGTCGTATTGAATTGCTGGTAAATCAAAAGCGGTAACGTTTGCAGACCGCCGCCGAGCAGGACAAGGGTCACGAAACTTCCATTCGCGATCATGAATACCAGGATCGCCCCGGTTCCGACGCCATCCAGCGACAGCGGCAGCGTCACCTCGAAGAAGGTTCTCCAGCGACCGGCTCCGAGAATTTTGGCGGATTCTTCCAGCCGCCGGTCAACGGATTGCAGCACGGTCGCAATCGCGAGCACCATGAACGGAACGAGGACATGAACCAGTGCGGCAATCGCAATTTCCGGTGAGTTCGTCAGCCGCAGCGGCGTAGAAATCACTCCTAGCTGATCGACGAGAAAATTGTTGACCAGACCTCGCCGTGCAAACAGAACCTGCCAGCCAAAAGTCCGCATGATGATGGATGTGAGCAGTGGGGCGATCAGTAGGAAAATGATAAGGCCGGCCCAGCGCCCGGCCTTGCGAACGAGAAAATAGGCCACGGGATAACCCACCAAAACGCAGATCAATGTCACCCCGGCGGACAGCAGAATTGTTTGCGCTATCACCTTCAGGTAGAACCCGTCCGTTAGAAGGGCGACATAACGCGAGGCAGTCAGGCGGCCATCACTGCCGATAAGGCTGCGCAAACCGTTGTCGAACAGCGGCAAAACGAAGAAGGCGACGAGGAACAACAGGGCCGGCACTGTCAGAAGCCATGGCTTTGACATAGTTCCCTTCAGTCCTGCGGTGGCGGAGGCGTGCGCTTGCATGGATTATCCGTTCAGCTTGCTGCGGCCACACGGCATGGCCGCAGGGCTTTTTTCCTCAGCGACCGATTTCGCGGTTCCAGCGATCGACCCACTCGTTACGGACAAGCGCGATCTCTTCATAAGGCGGGAACTGGGTATTCTGCCAGGGGGTGATGCGTGGCTTCAGTTTTTCGCTGTAGACCACGTCGGTATTGGTGACGCCGTAGTTCATGACCTCGGCAAACAGTGTCTGGTTCCCGGCATCGAGAACCTCGTTGATATACTGCCAGGCCAGCGGGTTGGCGTTCTTGGGTTTTTGCACGGCCACGCCGTTCAGCGCGCCGCCTTCCTCGGGATTGATGAAGTCTATCCAGGTCGCGCCGCTGTCATAATGGTTCCAGGTGCGGCCGTCGAAATAGATGCCGATATCCGCCTCACCCGAAGACAGGTGATTGAAGAAATCATTCGGCCCGCCCCAGAAGACAAGGTTGTCCTTCATCTTCTCGACCGCCTGGAAGAAAGGTCCAACGTCCTTGGCGCTGCCGCCCAGCGCCTGCGCCAAGGACCAGATCAGCATGATCGGCGTCACCGCGTAACTGATGGACGGTATCGATGCGACGAACTCACCTGCGGATACGCGCTCGACGAATTCCTTGAAGGACTTCGGGGGGGTCTTGATCCTGTCCTTATTGTAGGTGATGCCACTAACGCCGTAGTCGAACAGAGTGCCTTTGCCTTTTACCGAATCTGTCAGCTGTTGCGGTATTTTTGCAAGGTTGGGAAGTTTCTCGACAGTGAAGTCATCGACAAGGTCCACCTTGGCGGCGGTCAGCGCGAGATCCGGCGTCATGATCAAAACATCGACCGGCGGTTTGTTCGGCTCGGCCTCCACCTGCGCCAGCCATTGCGGCGGGCCGCCGAGCGAAACATTTGCTTTCGCCCCGGTTTTTGCCTCGAAAGGCGCGACGAAGCATTTGCGCACCGCCTCCTCCCAGACCCCGCCGAAGGCTGTCACGGTGATTTCGCCGGATTGCGCATTGGCAAGCCGCGGAGAGAGGCCGGTCAGGAGACCCGCACCGATCGCGGCGCCGCCGCCAAGGAATGTCCGTCTCTTTATCGTCGTCATCGAAATTCTCCGAACTATTGGGGCAAGCGCGCCGGCCCCCGGGTTAAGATCGTCACAGTTCACTCACGGCCACTTCAAGTGCGCTTCGGGCAGCCATTTCGGCACCTGCCGCTGCGGCGCCGCGGGGGAAATCTGGCGGCAGCCCCGAGAGGACACGATCGAAGATTTCCTTTCGCCTGCGTTGGCGAACCGCACCGGCAAGCGCCACCAGGACGCTGTTCATCCGGTCCATAAGCTCAGGTGTAAAGACGGCGTCCCAGCGCTCACGCTCCGCCCCCTGCGCGTTGGCTGTGGTGCTTGCAACCAGTGTCGCCCGAAGTAAAAGTGTCGCCTCTTCGTCTACCTCATTGCCGGCAATAACCACGCCGTAGTCGCGGGCGGCGGCTTCAATGGTCACGATGCCGTTCCTGACATCGAGCAGAATGGCCTGCGCATCGCGCTCGGCAGCATGGCCCCAGCCGCCCGCCCCCGGTGTCAGAAAGGTAACGGTGTCACCGGCATTAACGGTGAGCACATCGATCTTGCCGAGGCGGTGCTCGCCTGGCTTTCCCCGGTTGACGATCAGTTCGCCTGCCGCCCCCGGTTTGCCGCCGTTGGAACCCCAGGGCCGGAAGAGAAGGCGTTCCATGCCGCGACCGAGTACATTGCTGTCATCGGTGAGGACACGAAAGGTCAGCTCCATGCCGCAACCGCCGCGCCAGCGCCCTGCCCCGCCCGAATCCGGGCGCAGCGCATAGGCCTCGATTTCTACGCCGAGTTCCGCTTCGACCGTTTCAACCGGGTTGTTGGCGAGGTTGGAAATACCGCTGTCGCGGCCATCCACGCCGTCGCGTCCCGATCGCGCCCCGGTTCCGCCGATCATTGGCTCTATGACCTGAACCCGGCGGCCGCCGCGCCCATCCGGCTCGGCCATGACAACGGGAATGACGGTTCCCGACGAGGCGGCAGGCATCACGTTTGGCAGGGCCTTGCCGAAAGCGCCGTTCAACACATCGTTGACGCGGATTGCCGCCGCATGGCGCACGCCTGTGGCCGCCGGCTCCTGTGGATTGACGAGACTTCCCTCTGGCGCAGTAACTCGCACGGGATGAAGCAGTCCGGCATTGAGTGGTGTGGTCGGGTCAAGCGTGTTGACGAGCGCCAGCACGCGCAGCGTCAGCCAGGCATGCGGCCGTCCGCGTGACGGGATGTTCATTGCAGTGGCGACCTGCGGATCCGTCCCGGAAAAATCGAGATGCACCGTCCCGTCATCAACCGTCGCGGCAAGTGCGATGCGCACAGGCAGACGGGTGGCGGCATCATCGTCAAGGTAATCCGAAAAACCATAGGTGCCATTGGGGACTTTGCGCAGCACGTCGCGAGCCTTTTCGGCGGCGTATGTGATCAGATCCGTCGCGGCGACGGAAACCGCCTGGGCGCCATGCTGGGCGATTGTCTGTTCCAGACGCCGGCGGCCCGCCGCAAGCGCCGCAAGCATGGCGCGGATGTCCCCCATGTTTGCATCCGGCGTGCGGCTGTTCGCATCCAGAAACAGGCGCACCTCCGGTACCATTTCTCCGCGTTTCATGAGCTTAACCGGCGGAATGCGCAGACCTTCCTGGAAAATCTCCGTATTGACCGGCGATATGCTCGACGGGACCCGCCCGCCGACATCGGAGCAATGCACGAAACACCAGCCATAAGCGATGATCTCGCCCTCATGGAAATAGGGCTCGATCATGTGCAGGTCAGGAAGATGCGTAGCAAGTCCTTCCGAACGGTAAGGATCGTTGGTCAGGATGATGTCGCCGGGCTCGAGCTTGCCGACGGCTTTGATCGATGGCAGGCATTCCAGGCCGACAAAGCCGGAGACTCCGATGGAACGTGGATAGGCAAAAAAGCGGCCATCAAGACCCGCGAGTGCACAGGCGAAGTCCGCCGTTTCCTTGACGTAAAGCGTCCGGCCGGTGCGCTGGAGCGTCAGGCACATCTCCTCGCTGACCGCAGCCAGCTTGTTACCGAGAATGGCGAGGGTGACGGAATCGAGCTTCATGACACAAGCCTTTCCAGGTGGAGATTGCCAGCGTCGTCTACGCGGGTTGTCCAGTTCGGCAGGAGGATGGTGGTCGTATCGTCCTGTTCTATGATCGCGGGACCGGAAATACAGTCGCCGGCCCCGAGTGAACTGCGGTCATAGACTGCTGCTGCAAACCATGTTCCCTTGCGAAAGAGCGGCCTTTCTTTCCTGGCCACCGGCCTTCCACCCCCTGTGGCGATGGTCTGTCGCGAAAGCTTGGGCGTTTCCCCAACCACGGCCAGGCGGACTGTTCCCAGCTCGATTTCCGTTGCGGTATCACGGAAGCCGTAGACGTGTTCATGCTGCGCATGGAAGGCGGCCGCAACATCCGTCGCTTCCACGCAATCCTCGCTCAAAGCGATGCGCAGCTCATAGGCCTGCCCGGCATAGCGCATATCAACCGCTCTTTCGATGCGGCGAGCCAGTGTCTGCTCGCCTTCCCGTTCGAGCCAGTCAGAGCCTTCTGCGGCCAGTTCAGCAAAGACTTGCTGAAGCAGCATCGCATTTTGCGATGTCAAAGGACGCCGAAGGCTGCGGACGAAATCGCGGCGAAGGTCTGCTGCGGCAGCACCGAGAGCACAGAACGTGCCTGCCGCCGCAGGTATGATCACGCGCCCGATACCCACCTCCTCGGCAAGCAGATTGGCATGGGTCGGACCGGCCCCGCCGAATGGCACCAGTGCAAAAGTAGCGGGGTCGAGACCCCTTGACGCCAGCGTCTTGTAGAGTTCCGTCGCCATGCCTGCCGTGATGACGGCGAGCGCCCCTTCGGCCGCTTCCGCGGCAATGTTTTCGCCGCCAAGACCGATGCGCTCGCCGATCTCGGCCAGTGCCGCTTCGGCAGCCGCCTTGTCGAGCTTCATGCGGCCGCCGAGAAAACCGTCTGGATCGATATAGCCGAGCGTCAGGTAACAATCGGTCACGGCCGGTTCCAGACCGCCACGTCCGTAGGAGACTGGGCCGGGCACGGCGCCGGCGCTGCGCGGGCCGACTTTCAAGACGCTGTGGCCATCGACCCAGACGATTGATCCGCCGCCTGCCCCAATCGCTGAAACATCGACAACCGGCAAGACGAGCGGCAGGCCGCCAATATCGGTGCGCGTGGCAAGTTCGGCAGAGCCGGCATGGGCGACGGCGATATCGGAGGAAGTGCCGCCCATGTCGAAAGTGATGATCGATGTAACACCCGCTGCATCCGCCAGCCGCGCCGCCGCCATGACACCGGATGCGGGGCCGGACAGGATCGTCTCCACCGGGCGTTCGCGGGCGGAGCCAAGACTGAGCGAGCCGCCGTTCGACGCGGTCACGAGAATCGGGGCAGTGATGCCATCACGCACTAGTCCGACCTTCAAGTCTTTGAAGTAACGCTGCATCAGCGGCTGAATATAGGCATTCAGGCAGGCGACGAGCGTGCGTTCGTATTCGCGTATCTCCGGCCAGATCGCCGCCGCGGACGTGATGCCGAGACCGCCGGACTTTTCCGCAAGCCGGGCCGCAAGGTCGATTTCGACGGATGGATCGGTGTAGCCGTTAAGCAGCACCAGTGCGGCCGCATCGACACCGAGCGCCTGGAGTTCGCCCGCCACGCGGTCGAGTTCGGCCTCGTCCGGCATGGCCGTGACCTTTCCGCCAGACGACAGCCGGGCATCGATCTCAATGATCCGGTAACGCGGCACCAGCGGCTCCTCCTTGCTCGCATGGAAGTCGAATGAGGATGGCATGCGGCTGCGCGCGATCTCCAGTATGTCACGGAAGCCTTTGGTCACCACCAGCGCGATGGTGGCGCCCCGTCGCTGGATGATGGCATTGAGACCGATCGTCGTGCCATGCATGAGGGTTGCGACACCAGAAGCATCAATGCCTGCCTTTTCGAGAAGGGATTTCAGCCCATCGATCAGCGCGCGCGAGGGTTCGTCCGGTGTGGAGGGCTCCTTGTAGTGGACAAGGCTTCCATCCGCCGGATTGGCAAGCACGAAATCGGTGAATGTGCCGCCGACATCGATACCAATGCGTGCGCCGTTTTTTTGCGTCATCGTCATTTCCAAATCATTCGTCGCGGACCGGCACCGCATCCTGCGGGACCCAGCCGAGCGTCAATGTTTCACCAAGGCGGAAGGAAACGGTACCCAGTGGGCCGTCCGCCTGCCTGTAGACAAAGAGATCGCGTCCAAGCGCCGGCACCGCGACCTGATAGGCCGCATAGTTGCCGCGAAAGACGGCGCCCGTCACGCGCCCCTCGAAGTTCGTGCAGGATGTGGCCTCATCCCCCAGCCGCAACCTTTCCGGACGCACTGAAAGAGTGAGGGAACGACCGGGCGTGGCCGGGGCTTCAAGCGCGATGGGCCGGTCGCCGCCATTGCCCGCGACAATCAGGAAGCGGCCATCGGCAGAAACCTTTCCCTCGAAAATGTTGGACGTTCCCAGGAACTCGGCGACGAAACGGCTTTGCGGCCGGTCGTAGATATCAGTCGGAGAACCGATCTGCAGGATCCGCCCGGCGTTCATGACGGCAACCCGGTCCGACATGGACAGGGCCTCCTCCTGATCGTGAGTCACCAGCAAGGTGGTGATGCCCAGACGCTGCTGCATGCTCCTGATCTCGAATTGCATGCTTTCACGCAGGGATTTGTCCAGCGCGCCGAGCGGCTCGTCGAGAAGCAGCACTTTCGGATTGACGACCAGAGACCGGCCGAGGGCTACGCGCTGTTGCTGACCTCCGGAAAGTTGCGCCGGATACATATCCTTGCGTCCCGGCAGTTGAATAAGGTCCAGCATTTCAGCAACGCGACGGTCCTTTTCCGCACGCGCCAGACCGGCCATTTTCAGACCGAAACCGATGTTTTCCGCCACGGTTCGATGCGGAAACAGACTGTAATTCTGGAAGACCATGCCCAGATTGCGCCTGTGCGGCGGAAGGGCGGAAATCTCGTTCCCGCCGATTGTGATGGAGCCGGCATCCGGGTGCTCGAAACCGGCGACCATGCGAAGCGTCGTGGTTTTGCCGCATCCCGACGGCCCCAGCAGCGCAACCAGTTCTCCCGCAGCAACGCGGAGGTCGAGATCGCGCACCGCCACGGTTGCGGCATAGGCTTTTTGCACGCCCGTCAGCACCAGTGTCTCGGCGCTCATATTCGTTCCTGACGTCATCGCCCTGCTTCCCGCGCGACGGCGGTTTTTGAGAAGGGACCGGATGAGCCGACCCTTGCAAAAAAACGATTGCTTTTGTAGCGCTACAATTTAGATAATATCATTCGACGTCAAGAATTGTTTTTGCGATTTATCGGTCGTTTTGAGCATTGGTTTTCCTTGCTCATCGCGGGCCGTTTAAGGCACTTAAACCCATGGCCAAGTCCAACGACGACAAGATTCAAGTCACGATGCAGTCAGTTGCGCAAGCGGCGGGCGTTTCACCGATGACGGTCTCCAACGCGTTCCGTTACCCGACGCGCGTTCAGGATGAGACACGCCGGAAGGTACTGCGCATCGCAGCGCAGATGGGCTATGTGCCGAACCATGCGGCGGGCAATCTTGCTTCTGGGCAAAGCAGGATCATCGGCGCAATCATACCGTCGATCAAAAACTCGAGCTTCTACAAATATGTCCGGGGAATGCAGGACAGGGCCGCGCAGGATGGGTACGAACTCATCCTTAAGCTTGCCGACAGCCTCAGCAGCGAAGGCGCCGCGATACAGACATTTATTGGCTTGCGCGTGGCCGGCATCGCCTTGGTCGGCGATGAACATGACGAAGACGCCTTGACGCTGCTTCGCAAGGCCGGCACCCCGGTCGTGGAATCCTGGGTCCACCAGAAGGCTTTCGACATGGCGGTCGGATATTCGGCCTCTCAGGCGACAGCGGCGATACTGAACCTGCTTTTACAGTCCGGCAGGACGCGGATAGGGTTTGTCGGCTATCAGGGCGCTGCCGCCCATCGTTTCACCGAGCGTCTACCCGCTTTCAAAGAGACGCTCGCGGTACACGGGCTGCGTTCGGACCTGATCTATCTTGCCGATGAAACCGATGGTTTTGGCGCGGGGTCGAAGGCGCTCGACGCTCTCCAGCATCAGGATCCACAGCTTGACGCGCTGCTTTGCCCAACTGACATCATCGCCGCCGGCGTCATCTTCGAGTGCAATCGCCGGCGCTGGCAAGTCCCGGACCGGATCGCTGTGACCGGCTGGGGCGACTACGAAATCGCCTCCGAAATCACGCCTACGCTCACGACCTTGCAGCCGAACACTTACCAGATGGGCCATCAGGCCGTCTCATTGATCATCGGTCGCGTCAGGGGCGAGAACGGCGCAAAAAAGCTCGTCGATACCGGTTTCGAAGTGCTTGTCCGCGATAGCGTCGGAGAAAAGGCGTGAGCGACAAAGCCTTTTTCCAAAAAAGGCGCAACCGGCTCCAGGCTCTTTTCTGGTGCCAAGACAAACCATACGAAAGAGGTTCCCAATGCCCCGCGCCGCCGTGATTCAGCTTTTCCACGAAGCCAATGCCTTCACCCCGGTCAAGGCCAATTATGAGGGTTTCCTGTCCGCCCAGTATTTTCGCGGCGAGGATGTCCGGCGCGAGTTCGGCTATACCAGCAACTGGCTGGGCGGCGTCACGGAAGCGCTGGATGAAGCTGGCTATGAGATATCTTATGGGGTTTGCACGGGCTGTCTGCCGGGTGGGACGCTCAAACGCGAAAGCTACCACCGCCTCGTGGACGACATCATCACGTCGCTTGAAGAAATAGCAGCGAACGGCCCCGTCGATGTGGTGGCGCTGCTTCTGCACGGCGCCCTGCATGTTGAAGGCGTGAAGGAACCGGAAACCGATCTGGCGCGCAAGGTACGTGCAGTGTTCGGCCCAGACATCCGCATCGCCGTTCCACTGGATTTCCACGCCAATGTCGAGCCGAAACTGCCTTTTCTTGTCGATGTGATCATTGGCGGCAAGCTTTATCCGCATGCCGATACCCATGCTCGCGGCAAGAAGATGATGCAGCTGGCGTTGCAGCCGACAGCCTGGCGAACACGCCGTTTCCGCCTGCCGATCGCCGTACCGATGAGCGCCCAGACCAGTGACACCGCGCCTTTTTCCGAACTCGTCGCCATTTCCAACGAGGTGGAGAAACGGCCGGGTCTCGCAGATGTCGTTGTCATGGGCGGGTTTCCTTATGTCGATTCCGACGAAGTGGGCAGTTCCGTCCTCGTGACCGGTACCGATGCCGAAGCCATGCGGCAGGCTTACCGCGACATGGCGGATGCCGTGTGGGAACGCCGCATTGCGGCAATGCGCCGCGCGCCTACGTTTGAGGAGGCGGCTTCAGATATGTTCGCGCACGCCGCGCGGGGCCGCGTGGTTGTCGGCGACGCCGGCGACAATCCCGGTTCTGGCGGGGTCGCCAATCTTGCCGATATCTTTGCGGCGCTTGCCGCGCAGCCGCTGCCTTTCGCAGCGGGCTTCCTGGTCGATGGTGAAGCGGTGCTCGCTGCGCAATCGATCGGCGTCGGCAATCGCGGACGCATATCCATGGGACGCCTGGGCGATGGTCATCCATTGGTTCTGGATGTCGTCGTGGAGCGGGTCGATGAGGTAAGCTATCGCAACGAGGGTCCGAATCTCAACGGCGAGCTTCTGGAAGGCGGGCTTGGCGCCGTGCTGCGGGTCGGCGACGGCGGACATATCGCCATCGTTACCGAACGTATTCAGGCCTATGACACACAGGCCTTCCGCAGCCAGGGGATAAATCTGGAGGAGAAAGCCATTATCCATGTCAAATCCAGCAACCACTTCCGCAGCGCGTTTACCCCGCTCGCGCAAGAGGGTGTTTTCGTGGTTGACAGCGGCGGCTTTGCCTCCACCGATGCCCGGCGCTTTCCCTTCACGCGCCGCGCCACGCGCATCCTCCCGCTTGCCGATCTCGACAGGGCGGAGTGGGATGCGCAAGTTGCCGCCGAGTGCGACATCGCCTTTCGCAACTGATCCTGCGCGCCGCGACGTCAGCCGGCCCGCAGGTGACAGGCTGCAAGCCTGCCTGCGCCGACCGGCCGCAGCGGCGGGTGGCTTTCCCGGCAGATATCTTCCGCCAGGGGACAGCGGGTCACGAATTTGCAGCCTTTCGGCGGATTGGCCGGGCTTGGAAGATCGCCCTTCAGCACGATGCGTTGGCGACCGCGCTGCGCGATCGGGTCCGGCAGCGGCACGGCGGAGAGCAACGCCTCGGTATAGGGATGGACCGGGCGCGAAAACACGTCCTCGGTCGGCCCGGTTTCAACAAGATGGCCGAGATACATGACCGCCACACGATCGGCGAAGTGGCGCACCACCGAGAGGTCATGGCTGATGAACAGGTAGGAAAGGCCGAATTTTCGCTGTAGCTCAAGCAGCAGGTTGAGTATTTGCGAACGGATCGACACGTCGAGAGCAGACACCGGCTCATCAAGGATCATCAGTTTGGGATTGAGCGCCAGAGCGCGGGCGATGACGATACGCTGGCGCTGTCCGCCAGAAAACGCGTTGGGTTTGCGCATGGCATGGCCGGCATGCAGGCCGACAAGGCTGAGAAGCTCCGCCACGCGGTCCCGGCGCTCCGCCGCGGTTCCCACGCCGTGAATGGCCAACGGCTCACCGATGCTTTCACCGACTGTGAGTTTCGGGTTGAGAGCGGATACCGGATCCTGAAAAACGATCTGCATGTCCCGCGACAGCGTTTTGCGCGCCTGCGCGTCACCGTAAACGATGGGCTGGCCGTCGAAACGGACGGAACCGCCGGTCGATCTGGTCGTGCCCAGCAAGGCGGCGCCGAGCGTAGATTTGCCGCAACCGGACTCGCCAACCAGGGCAACGCTTTCGCCCCTGCCGATACTGAGATCGACGCCATCGACAGCCTTCACGAAGCCGATGGGCCTTCCAAGCAGCCCGCCACGGATTGGATAATGAACTTTCAGGCCTTCAACGGTCAGCAACGTGTCGCTCATCAAATTCCTCCGACCAGTTCGGAACGCCAACAGGCCGCCTGGCCGCCATCCGGACGCGGGACGAGCGGCGGCAATAGCTGGCGGCATTTTTCTTCGGCAAGCGGACAGCGCGGACTGAAACGACAGCCTGCAGGCCAGTGCCCTATATCCGGGACAAGACCCTCGATCGTCGGCAGTTCCGTCTTCGGCATTCCGTCGAGGCGCGGAATCGTCTTCAAAAGCAGCCGGGTGTAGGGATGCTCCTGGTTTGAAAAAATCCCCTCAACCGGCGCTGTCTCTATAACGCGGCCGGCATACATCACCGCCACGCGGTCCGCCATGTCCGCCACCACGCCCATATCATGCGTGATGAGCAGGATTGCGGTGCCGGTTTCGTCACGCAGGCGCTTCATCAATTCAAGAATCTGCGCCTGAATGGTCACGTCCAGCGCCGTTGTCGGTTCATCCGCGATCAGCAGGCGCGGGCGACAGATCAACGCCATCGCAATCATCGCGCGCTGGCACATGCCGCCGGAAAGTTCGAATGGATATTGGCCCGCGCGTATCTGCGGCTCGGGAATACCGACCTCTTCCAGCATTTCGATTGCGGCGCGCCTGGCCGACCGGGCGTCGAGGTGACGATGGACGATCAGACCTTCTTCGATCTGTCGGCCGATCTTCATCAGCGGGTTGAGCGAGGCAACCGGCTCCTGGAAAATCATGGCGATCTCTTGACCCCTCAGACCCCGCCGCTCGCCTTCGGAAAGCGCCGATAGATTCCGGTCGCCAAGACGGACCTGGCCGCCAGTGATGCGGGCGACCTTCGGCAGCAGTCCCATGACGGAAAAGGCAGTCATTGACTTGCCGCATCCGGACTCGCCCACCAGCGACAGAATTTCGCCCTGGCGGACCTCGAAGCTGACGCCATCGACCACCGGCTCACCGCCGATGGATACCCTGAGATCCTCTACCGAAAGAACGGAGGCGGTCATGCCGCTACCTGCACAAAAACAAGCCGATATTCTGCCATCGTGTCAGAGCGCTTTCTTCTTTGCCTGGAAGACAACCTGCGAGCCGATCGAGTTACCGCCATCGACCGTCAGCGTTGCGCCGGTGACGTAGGATCCCGCCTCTGAGGTGACATAGAGAACGGCTGCGGCCACATCCTGCGCCGAGGACGCACGGCCGAGGGGAATGGCGGCGGTGACGTTGGACACATGCTCCTCGGTAAGCGTGCTGACATCGCTGCCCGCTGCAAACCCCGGCTCCACCGCATTGACGCGAATGCCGTATTCCGCAAGCTCCAGCGCAAAGCCTTTGGTCAATCGGTCGAGCGCGGTCTTGGACGTGCAATAGGGAACGACTGTACTGCGCATCTTGCGGGCAGCACCGGACGAGATGTTGACGATGGAGCCGCCCTTGCCGCCGGCAACCATCTGCCTGGCGAAGAGCTGCGAGAGGATGAATGGCGCGCGCAGATTGATGTCGAACATCGCATCCCAGTCATCCACCGATATATCGAGAAGGAAGCCGGACGGATAAATCCCGGCATTGTTGACGAGGATATCGGGCGCACCCCATTCCGCTTCCACGAAGGCGGCGAAGGCGGACAATGAAGCCGCATCCGTCAATTCCGCCGCAAAGGTCAGATGGCCGCTGCCGGGCAGTTGCGCCTTGCGGCTCTCGATACGATCCACGGCGCGATCCGTAAGACAGACCTGCGCACCCTCAGCCGCAAATGCATTCGCGATCCAGCCGCCGATGATGCCGCCTGCACCGGTCAACACGACTTTCTTGCCTTTGAACTCTTGATCGAAATTCATGACGTAATCCTATCTTCCGCGCGGATCTAGCCGGTCGCGGACGTTGTCGCCGATCAGGTTGATGGAAAGGACGAGGAGAAAGAGCGCCAGCCCCGGGAAGGTGGCGATCCACCATGCGGTGCCGACATAGTTTCGGCCGGTGGAAAGCATGGCGCCCCAGCTTGCGGTTGGCGGCTGTACGCCAAGACCGAGGAAGGACAACCCCGCCTCGAACAGCACCATCAGTCCGAATTCGAGCGTGGCGACGACGATCAGGCCACCGGCGATATTGGGAAGAATGTGCCGCCTAAGCAGACGGAACCAGCCCGCACCCATGAAACGCGACAGCCGGACATAGGGCATATTGGCGACCGACAGCGTCTGGCCGTAGGCAAC
Source organism: Agrobacterium tumefaciens (assembly GCF_005221325.1). NCBI lineage: Bacteria > Pseudomonadati > Pseudomonadota > Alphaproteobacteria > Hyphomicrobiales > Rhizobiaceae > Agrobacterium > Agrobacterium tumefaciens. The sequence continues at coordinate 320,925 of NZ_CP039890.1, forward strand.
GCGGGCATAACGGGGCCAGCGGGTAAGCGCGAGCACGATGACCACATTGGTCAGGCTCGCCCCCATGACCGCGACCGTGATGATGGCAAGCAGAATGGCCGGCACCGACAGCACGATATCGACAATCCGCATGATGATGGTTTCGACCCACCCGCGATAGAAAGCAGCCACCATACCGAGCACGCTTCCGAAAATGCCTGACAGGATGACGGACGCGAACGCGACCAGCAGCGATATCCGCGCCCCATAGATGAGCCGGCTGAACACGTCGCGACCGAGTTCGTCCGTTCCGAGCAGATAGGTAATGCCCCGGCTCTGGAAACCCGGTGGCTTCAGCCGCGCCAGGAGGTTCTGACTGTTAGGATCGGCAGGCGAAACGAGCGGAGCGAGGACCGCAATCAGCACCAGACAGAGCAGGATCGCGAAAAACGGCAGCACGTTCCAGGACCACCGGTCAGACCGGCGCGCCATCGGCTTTGGAGCGGATACGGCGCCGGCCATCATGCGTTCCCTTCGATGCGGATGCGCGGATCGATCAGGCTATAGAGAAGATCGGCCACCAGGTTCAAAAGTATGGCGGTTATGGCGCCGAGAAGGACGATGCCCTGAACCAGCATGAAGTCGCGGGCGCTGATCGCCTGTACCGTCAGCTGTCCGAGGCCCGGCCAGGCGAACACCGTCTCAACGATGACAGCTCCGGCCAGAAGGTTGGCTATTTCGAGCGCGGTCACCGTCACCACGGGGATCGCCGCGTTGCGTAGCAGGTGACGCGTCACGATGCGCATCATCGGCAGGCCCTTGGCATAGCCGGTGCGCACATAATCCTTTTCCAGTTCGTCCAGCACGGCGGTACGCGCAACGCGCGCAAAAGTGGCCATGGAAAGCAGGCCAAGGGCCAGCGACGGCATGATCAGGCTGGCCCAGTCACGCGCGCCGGAGGGCGGAAGCCAGCCGAGCCAGACAGCGAAGACCATGATCATAAGGATGGCGCTCCAGAAGGTCGGCATCGACTGTCCGGCCAGCACCACGCCCATCATCGCCTTGGCCTCGATTTTGCCCCGACGCACCGCCATGGCGACGCCCAGCGGGATGCCAAGGCCGAATGCGACCAGAAGCGCACCGCCGGCCAGCATCAGCGTATAGGGCAGGCGGCTGGCGATCAGCGTCCAGACCGGCACGTTCTGAACGTAGGAGCGACCGAGATCGAACGACATCAAAGCGCTCAGATACTCGATATACTGCACCATCAAAGGCCGGTCGAAACCAAGTGCAACCCGCATGGTGTCGATATCGGCCTGGGTGGCGTTCTGCGGCACCAGCAGCAGAACGGGATCCCCTGCGAGGCGCTGCAGGAAGAAGATCAAGGTCATGACGCCCAGAATGGCGATGAACGCCTGCAAAGCGCGCTTGAGGAAGAAAGCTGGCACCGGTGCTGTTCCGTCTGTTATTGGTTGCCGCAGGGTCTGACCACATCCGGCTGGACCCTGCAGAGCGGCTAGGAATTAGTCTTTCCAGTTCATGCGGTTGAGGAAGAGGCTCTCATTGGCGGTCGGCTGCCACTGAAGGCCCTTGGCCGCTCCGTAGATAATGGCGGCCTGATAGACCGGCACCAGCGGCACGTCGGTCGCAACCCATTCGGCAACAGCCTTGTAATCGCTCAGCCGCTGTTTCTCATTGAGGGTATTGCGGGCATTTTCGAGCAGCTTGTCGATCTGCGGGTTCCTGACCGACGACCATGAGCTGGAGGAATGCAGCAGCGGGAACAACACCCCGTCCACATCCTGGCAGGCGCAGGACCAGCGGCCGAAAGCGATGGAGGGCTGCGCGGCCGGCGCGCTTTGAACACGCTTGAGATAGGTGGCCATATCGGTCATCTCGATATTGACGGAAAGGCCCGTCTCGCCCACCATCTGCGCAATTGCCTGCACGACGCGTTGATCGAAAGATGGCGCAGTGGCGAAAGCGACCGCCTTGCCCGTGGCTCCGGCTTCACTGACCAGCCGCTTGGCCTCCGCCAGATCATAGGGATAACCCTCGATACCGTCGGCATACCCGAAATGCGCTGAAGTCGCCATTTGCGCCACCGGCTTATCGACGCCGCCGAGCAGCCCGTCGACGATGCCTTGCTTGTCGATCGCCCTGGCGACGGCTTCGCGTACCCGCTTGTCGTCGAAAGGCGGGACATTGGGGTTGAGCTTCACATAGGCGACGCGCTCGGTCCGAACGGAAAGCGACTTGGCATTGGCGGAACCATCCAGCTGCCCGGCAAGATCGACATCGAGCCCGACGGCGAGATCGGTGGTTCCCGCTTGCAGGTTGGCGATACGGGTGGCGGCATCCGGCACGGCGCGGAATTCAGCGGCAGCGAAAGCACCCTTGTCGCCCCAGTAGTCGTCATTGCGCTCCAGCGCCACCGAAACGCCCTTCGCCCAGGCTTTGAACCTGTAGGGTCCCGAGCCGGCAGGCGCTGCGTTGAAGGCATCATCCCCCTTTTCCACGACCACATGCTGCGGCACGATGGACAGCTTGACCAGTTGCGGCAAAAGCGCGGGATAGGCGCCATCCGTCTTCAGGGTCACCTCATTGTCGCCGGTGGCTTCGGCGCTGACGATCTTGTTGAACTGGCCGAGCTGCGGGCTCGCGAATTTCGGGTCGATGATACGCTTGACGCTGAAAACAACATCGGCGGCGGTCAAAGCCTTACCGTCGTGAAACTTCACATCGTTGCGAATTTTGAAGACGATTTCGGTATCGGATTTATAAGTCCATTCCGTCGCGATCTGCGGCACGATCTTGCCCGCATCATCGCGGGTGACGAGGTTGTCGAAGATGTTTCGATAAACGTAATAGCTGTCCGGGTTCCACTGCTTGTGCGGATCGAGCGAGGAAGGCTCGTTCACGAGATCGACAATCAGCTGGTCTTTGGCCATCGAAGGCGTGACCGCGAGCGGAGCGCATGCAAGAAGCAGCGCCATGGCAGAGAAACGAAGAGAGCAGCTAAAATTCATGATCCTCATCAAATCCTTGTTCTGTCGATTGAATCCTTGGGTCGCTTGACACGACCCGGCTTGTCCTTGGCGACAGTGCGGCGGTTACCCCTGCCCCCCACCACCGCTTCCGATTCCAGAAAGCGATCAAAAAGATAGGTCTCGAGCGACGTGTTGGCGGCGGCCAGATGCTCCAGCGCTTCAGCCTTTCGACCGTCGATTATCGCATGCACCAGCTGCGACCTGCCGGCAGGAACCAGCCGAACCCGGCCGGTCTTTTCGAAGAAATTGACCAGACGGACAGACCTGTCCCACAAATCCACCAGCCAGCCGGCGACGATGGGCATACCCAGCCGCTCCGCCAGCAGCTCCAGTATCTCGCGCTCGCAACGGCGGATCGTCGGCAGAATGTCGTCGTTCATGTCGCCGCGCTGCGTCAGCGCCAGATGTGTGTCCGCCAGCATTACCAGCCTCTGGAGCGCAACCTCATCCAGCAGAACGGACGAGAGCAGAGGCTCCAGATGCCGCCGCGCCGCGCTCAGCTCGCGGATTTCGGACGCCGAGATCGGCATTACAGCCCAGCCGCTGCGCGCGGAAGAGGAAACAAGTCCCGCGCTTTTGAGCCTTGCCAGCGCAGCTCGCACGGCGCCGCGCCCCAGCGCGAACTCCTCCACCAGGGCAACTTCCGACAGCCTCTCGCCCGGCTCCATAACGCAGTTCACGATCGCACTTCGCAACGCCCTTTCCGCCAGTTCACCCTTGCCGCTGGCGGCAGGTGAGAGGGCGAACGAACTTCTATCCAACATATTTGACCTCTCAGATTTTAATCTTTGCATCTCTTAAAGCCGAGGCAAAGAACGGTTTTTCTTTTCGCAAGCCGGAATTTGCAGAAAATATCTCACAATTAGGTCGCCGACGAAACGAAAAAATTGGACCTTCAAATCTTTGATAAGAAACAGTTTTCATTTTATCTCAAAAATCAGAAATTACTTTTTCCTTATGTTCGTAGATTTGGAAAACTCCATGATTGCCGAAATGCCGACAGCATGGCAACATCGGATTATTGCAATTCAAATATAAAAACTAAGATGTCAGATTAGAAGTTATGTCTTTCCGTTTACAGGAGCGGAAAACGACGGACAGGAGAGGGATTATGCGACTGAAAAACATTCTGGCTGCAGCATTGCTGGCCGCGACATCGCTCGCCGCGGCAGTCCTGCCGGTCGGCGCGAAGGATCTGCTGGTTGTCGATTTCATTGCGGAACCGAGTTCGCTCGATCCGCACGTTCAATGGAATACGGACAGCTTCAACGTCTACCGCAATATTTTCGACAATCTGCTCACGCGTGACGACAAGGGTGAAATCGCCCCGCAGATCGCAACCGAGTGGAAATATCTGTCGGACACGGAAATCGAGTTCAAAATCCGCAGCGATGTGAAGTTCCATGACGGCAAGCAACTGACGGCTGAAGACGTCGCTTTCAGCATCAAGCGTATCACCGATCCGAAATTCGCAAGCCCGCAGATCGGGCAGTTCAACCAGATCACCGATGCAGTCGCCAAGGACCCGACGACGCTGATCGTGACCACGAAAGGCCCCTACCCGGTTCTTCTGGCGCAGCTGACGAAGCTGTCGATCGTGCCGAAACATGTGGTCGAAGCCGTTTCGAAGGACGAGTTCAACCTGAAGCCAGTTGGCAGCGGTCCGTACAAGTTCGAAGCCTGGAACCGCGGCGTGGAAGTCTTAGTCGATCGTAACGACGATTACTGGGGCAACAAGGGAGCCTTTCCGAAAGTCGCTTTCCGCGCCGTTCCGGACGGATCGACACGGATCGCCAACCTGCAATCCGGCGCATCGGATCTCGCCAGCAACCTCAACAACGACCTTGCCGACCAATTGACGGCATCTGGGCAGGGGAAGGTTCTGCCGGTCCGGGGCGAACGCCTTGCTTTCTACAGTCTAAATATCAACAAGCCTCCCCTGAACGACAAGCGCATACGCCAGGCGATCGCCCATGCTATCGACAAGCAGGGCATCGTCGATGGCATTCTGGGTGGTTTTGATGTGCCTCTGTCGCAGCTGACGTCGCCGGTTTCGTTCGGTTACAGCGAAGGCATCACACCGCCCGAATTCAGTCCGGAGAAGGCCAAAGCCCTGATCGCGGAAGTCGGCGATGCGGCAAAGACGGAATTCAGCCTCTTTACCACCCCGACCTACGACCAGCGCGTGGTTCAGGCAATCCAGCAGATGCTTGCAGATGTAGGACTGAATGTGAAAATCGAGACGACCGACATGGGCAACTGGATGCAGCAGATGCAGTCCGGTGGCGCAACCATACCCGCCAGCGCATTCGGCCGCTGGAGCTGCGGTTGCCAGGATGCAGACGGTACGCTTTATTCCCTGCTTCACTCCTCCAGCAGCTGGTCCACCATCAAGGACGAGCGCATCGACAAGGCTCTCGATGAAGCGCGCACGACCATCGATCCAGCAAAGCGCCTTGAGCTCTACAAGACGGTCCATCAGATCGTTGCGAACGAGAATTACATCATCCCGCTTTACCAGGCTTCGGTCATCTATGGGGCAGCGAAAAATGTCGAGTTCTCGCCGCTACCGAACGAAAATCTCTTTCTGAACCGCATCGGCTGGTCGCAGAACTAAAGGCATTTTGTCAAATTCAACCGGGCGGTTCACCGCCCGGTTTTATCATTGATAGCAGGCATGGAAGGACCGGACCTTGATCACCATTCTCGAAAACACCAACGTTGTTGACGTCGTCACCGGAAACATTCTTGCCGACAGGCATGTCGTGATCGAAGATGGCATGATCGTTGATCTTGCTGACGGCACAGTGCCGGAGCTCGAGGCAAGGCGGATCAAGGTAGATGGCGGCTTCGTTATTCCCGGTCTGATCGACGCTCACGTCCATGTCACCGCCTACACTGCCAATCTTGGCGAACTGCCCAAGCAGTCGCCAATGTACGTGGCGGCGCAATCCGCCCGGATTTTGAAAGGCATGCTGCAGCGCGGCTTCACCACGGTGCGCGACGTCGGCGGCGCCGATTTTGGCTTGGCGCGGGCGGTCGAGGAGGGGCTGATTGAAGGCCCCCGCATTCTTTATGGCGGCAAGGCGCTTTCGCCAAGCGGCGGGCATGGGGATCACCGCGGACCGGGCGTTGATGTCACGGACGAAACCTATTCCCAGGTCAGCCTTGGCCGCCGCTGCGATGGCGTCGAGCAGGTTCGTCTGGCGGCACGCGACGAAATCCGTCGCGGCGCTCATCACATCAAGATCATGGCCAATGGCGGCATATCCTCTCCAACGGACCGCATCACCTCCGACCAGTTTTCCGAGGCCGAGATCGCCGCAATCGTGGATGAGGCGTCGATGGCCGATCTCTATGTCGTTTCACATACCTACACCGCACGTTCGGTGGCACGAGCCGTGCGAAACGGGGTTCGCTCGATAGAGCACGGCAACCTGCTCGACCAGGAGACGGTCCAACTGATGAAGGAGGCGGGCAGTTTCCTCACGCCGACGCTGTCCTGTTTCCGCGCTCTTTCCGAGGTGGGAGCCGAAAGCGGTTTTCCCCGTGACAGGATGGACAAGATCAGGGTCGTTCTGGACGCCGGCATTCACGCGGTCGAAATGGCCTATCGCGCCGGTGTCCCCATGGCCTACGGCACGGATCTCATCGGTCCGATGCACACGCGTCAGCTCGATGAGTTCAAGCTTCGTGCAGACGTCGTGCCGCCGCTCGATCTGCTGCGCGCTGCGACCAGCACGGCGGCGGAGCTCGTCAGGCTGGAAAAGGAGATTGGCCAGGTGGCGACCGGTTTCCGTGCCGATCTCGTCGTGCTCGACGCCAATCCACTTGACAAAGGTATCCTGGAGGATTTCTCGACGCATCGAAGACACGTTTTGAAACAAGGCGTTGTTTGCAACTGAAAAGCTGGGGAAAAGCGAATGTCGAACAAAAATCCCGCCTTGCCGATAGGTGCTCCCTACCCCGCCTATGAATGGCCTCAGGGTAAAACCTCGGGCGTTCTTCTTTCGGTCGATGTGGATGCCACCTCGCCGTTTTTATGGTCGCTGCGCGATGGAGAAGTACCTGATCGTCTGGCGCTGCCGGAAATCCGCAGTTTCGGTCCGCGTACCGGCCTTTACCGCCTGCTCGACCTTTTTGCCCGCTACGACTACAGGGCCAGTTTCTACGTGCCCGGCTATGTAGCGGAGGCAAATCCGGAAATCCTGCCGGCAATCGTTGAAAGAGGCCACGAAATCGGGCTTCACGGTTACTTCCACGAGATTGTCTCCGAGGTTTCAAACGAGGAATTCACCGGCGCGCTTGAGGCGAGCCTCGAATTGTTCGACGTTCAAGTGGGTATCCGCCCCAGCGGCTTCCGGTCTCCGGCATGGGAACTCACGCCCCATATGCTCGGTGAAATCCGCCGCCATGGCCTGACCTATGATTCTTCCCTGTCCGGTTTCGACCATCCCTATGACATGGACGGGATGACGGAAATTCCCGTTCAATGGGCAATCGATGATGCGATTTTCTTCAAGTTCGAAGGCGGTGGGCGTGATCGCTTTCCGTTGCAGCCCGGCGGCGCTGTGCTTGCCGACTGGATAAGGGAATGGCGTGCCATTCACCGCTTCGGAGGATTGTTCACGCTGACGGTGCATGACTGGATTTCCGGTCGCGCCCAGCGGATAGCACTGCTGGAGGAACTGCTGGACGAGATCTCCCGTCAGCCCGCTGCGTGGGTGGCAACCGCAGATGAGATCGCCCGTCACCATTCAACTTCGGTCAACAAGGGGCGTTTCGCAATCGATGCGAGAGTGCCGGCGTCGATCGGGCCACGGCGGTTCGGAAAGCCAGCATGACCGAGAGCTGGACCATCGCTAAATGTGAAATCCGCAGCCGTAAAGGTCTCGTTTCCTGCCAGAACCGGCTCGCGGCGGAAGCTGGCGCCACCGTTCTGGCTCGCGGTGGCAACGCTGTTGATGCGGCCGTCGTCACGGCGCTGACGTTGAGTGTCGTGGAGCCTTGGCTTTCCGGCATCGGTGGCGGCGGCTTCATGCTGCGCGCCGACGGGGCGACGGGACAGGTCACGGCACTTGACTTCAACGTCCTGTCTCCCGCCGGTTTGGATCCCGCAGACTATCCTCTCATACCGGGAAATGACGGCGACTGGTTTGATTGGCCGTTGGTGGCGGGCGACCGCAATATCAGCGGCTACCCTTCGATCTGTGTGCCCGGCGCCATCGCCGGCTTTGCCGAGGCATTGGAAATCCACGGCACGATCAGTTTTGGCGAAGCGCTGCAACCGGCAATCGAACATGCTCGCCGCGGCCTTGCCGTCGATTGGTTCGCAACGCTTGCGCTTGCGGTCGATGCCGCAAATCTCGGTCGCTTCCCCACTTCCGCGGACATCTTTTTGCGCGATGGCAGAGCGCCGCGCACCGGCGAGCGTGGCGGCAGTGTTCACCTTCCCATGCCGGCCAAGTTACGAACGCTGGAACGCCTGGCCAAGGCGGGTGCGCGCGATTTTTATGAAGGGGAAATTGCGTCCAGCCTGGTACGTGAATTGCAGGAGGGTGGCTCAGCCATTCAGGTTGGCGATCTGGCCGGCTACCGGCCTTTATGGCGCGAGCCGATTGCGCTGGATTATGCTGGCCTGACGATCCATGCCATGTCTGGCCTTTCGGGTGGGCCGACGATGGTGGAGGCGCTGCGAGAGCTTTCCACCAGCCTGCCGGTCGATGAACCCCATTCGGGCCGCACGGCCCTTGCATTCGCCAGTGCCATACGGAAGGCGTCCGAACATCGTCTGCGCACCCTTGGCCATGCAAGCGGCGATAGCTGCACCACCCATATCAGTGTCGTCGATAGCGCTGGCACGATGGTTTCGCTGACCAACACGCTATTGTCGCGCTTCGGTTCCAAGGTCACGCTACCCTCCACCGGCTTCCTGCTGAACAACGGCATGATGTGGTTCGATCCGCGCCCCGGGCAGCCCAACTCCATTGCTGGTGGCGTGCGGCCACTTGCCAATATGTGTCCCTTCATCGGCACCCTGAACGAACGGCCGACGATAGCATTGGGCGCGGCGGGCGGCCGTCAGATCATGCCAGCTCTGGTCCAGCTCCTTTCTTATGTGGCCCATTTCGGCCTTTCCCTGGAAGAAGCGTTCAGCACCCCGAGGATCGACGCCAGCTCCGTAACGATCAATATCGACCGCCGGGCGCGGACGGATGTGGCCACGACAGTGGCACACCGCTTCCCCGTGGAGATCGTTGACGACACCCTTTACCCTGTTAGATTCGCAATTCCTTCGGCCGTCATGCGTGAAGGTGACATGTTCATCGGAATGGCGCATCCCAATCATCCCTGGGCAGCGGTGGCGACGGAAGATGAAGCCTCCCTACGTGATGAATAGCGCCTCATATATCAATGCGACGATGAAAAGTGTTCGGTAAGTCTTCGATTGTTGCCCGCCGCAGATTGCTATGCGGCATTAAACGTACAGACTAAGCCTCCCGGAACGTTAACCCATTGGGTTGGGCGTAAGGATCTGCCGCAGATTACTGCAACTCTTGAGGTGGGTCTGTCGTCGTCAACGGAGCCGGAGAACTACCCTGACCGACCTCAACAAGCATCAGCGGTGCGGCAAACGCAGTCCAGTAACCGGAAACCGGGGTCAGAAAACGCAGCCACAGCATGCCGACCAAGCCGCACGTTTGCCACCGCTGCATTTGCTGTATTCATAACCACGACTGATTTGGGGGTCGCTCAATCCACAAATGTGGGCACGCCGCCCCAAGCCAAAAGACACGGAGCTTGATGCCGCCCTCCCAGGCTTTCGGAACCCTCAACGGCACGCATACAGGTCCGCTCGCCCGGCGACCGGAAAGGAAATGCACGCGCCCTGCTGCAACGTCTTCGTCTTCCACATGAAGGACGGCAAGGTGACATCCTTCCATTGCTAGACCGCCGCGACCATCATCATGGGTCAACTCGGTGTCTTGGGAAATCTCGGCGCGGCCATGCAGCAACCGTGAAGATTGCCGCGAACCTCGTAGGCATACTTCCGGCTATGGCCGGTTTCAGCACCGATCAGAGATAGGGGGAGCTGTCCCGGCTCGGCTTCCCACAAGACTGCGGCCATTTCTTCGGCGCTATTGGGGAGCGCGCTCTGGCCTTCGTTTGCTGCGACCGCCCCACGTGGCGGCCTGCGGCCCTTAGGCTCATTCATTGAGTATGTGCTTCCGATTTGGCTCCGGCACGTAAGATGGTCCCTCAATAGTTTTGGAGGGGTAGTGACGCCTATGGGGGTTGCGTAAACCGTTGGACTTCGTGGGCGATTCCTGCTTCATTTGCCGCGTGGGGGAATTCCTATGCGCAATGTGTTGTCGATGGCATCAATGGTGCTGCTAGCGTCGTGCGGAACGATTTCGTCGTCCCCTCGCATTCTGATTCCGGCGGCTGTCGTTCTCAACACGATCAAGTGTGAGATGGCCCGATATTTCGCTGACGAACGTCTTCGTGACAGCTCGAGAATCCGTTTCCTTGAGGGCGAAAAGCCGTTTGTGATCACTTTGACCCTCAAAGTCGTCGATACGGCAGCAGGCAAGGCCGGGGTCGGCATTGGGCCGCTCATTCTACCCTATGGTTCCGCATCATTAGGGTTCGCCGTGTCAGGGTCGAAGTCGGTAACAACCTCTATGGAGGATACCATCCTCCTCAATCCATATTCCTTGGATACAAGTGTCTGTGCGGCAGCCCGTAGCGGAGCCGGAATGATGGAGAACCCGGGGCTTGGTATCGGGGATCGACTGAACGAATTCGCCGAGCAGTTGCTGGCGACCAGTGCGGGCCATCCAATGATGCTTTTCGATAAATTCAGCATGACCAAGCAATTCGCGGTGTCTCGATCCGTTCATGCAAACGGCTCTTTCGGCTTTCAAGCCGTGCGGCTCAATCTAACCGCGGAAGCATCGAGAACGCGCGAGGACGTCCAGACGATCAAGATCATCGGGGTTACAGCAAAACCGCCGGGGTTCAAGGAGCCTTAGAACATTAGGAGAAAGTCCATGAGATGGTTATTTGTTGGCGCTGCGGCTATATCGACGTTGGTCAGCATGGCGCATGCGCAATCGAAATCCGACTTCTTTCTGGACCGGAGCAAAATCGACATCTCGGCGTGCGTGCCGCAAAATCCCAACTGCGAGTGCAAACCCGCGAAACATACGTGCTGGTTCAAGACACCTGACCAACAGATCATCTTCTTCGAGAAGGATTCGATGAAGGTGATCTCGAAGGCACAATACGAGACTGAATAAGCGGAAAGGGTGGACGGCCCCGGGCCTAGAAGTGTCGGGACAACGACCCGAGCCCCGCAGCATTTTCGAACGGTGACGAGAGTCGCCGGCACGCGCGGCGCTCCCCTGCATAGCCTGTTCCGGAAATCGACCTCACTCTTGAAACGCTTAAGAGCTGAGGTGCCACCACGTCTGCTCTTGAAGGGAACTGAACTTAAGACACCCAGATTACCACTGTCGTTATCTAGGCCGTTCGAGAAGTGCACGAACCAGCCGAAGCCGGACTGCTCACGCTATCTGCCAACCCAGGAATAAAGGTTGATGGAAATCTTGCCATAGTCTGTCTGAAGGTAAGGAGATCCATCAACTCTTACAGTCGCTGGCCTCACAAGTGGCGTCTGAGGCAATGGAAAAGCGACAGGGTTTTTCCTTAAAAAACGTTCCGATGCACATCGCTCATCGCCCGGCGCAGATCATCGACCGCGGACGCCGTCTGTCCCGGTTCATCGTTGAGCGCCGGCGGCATTTTCCAGCCGGGGTCGATGCCTTCCATGTTCGGCAGTTCATGCGCGATGCCCTTGTGGCAATCGATGCAGGTGGCCTTGCCCGTCAGCAGATATTTCGAATGAAGATCGGCAGCGCGCTGCGTCTGCTTGGTAAAGTCCATGGCGACCGAGGAGTGGCAATTGCGGCATTCCAGGCTGTCATTGGCCTTCAGGCGCGACCATTCGTGCTGGGCAAGCTCTAGCCGCTTGTCGAGGAATTTCTTGCGGGTGTTGATGGTGCCGAAAATCTTGCCCCAGACTTCCTTGGAAGCCTGCATCTTGCGGGCGATCTTGTCGGTCCATTCGTGCGGCACATGGCAATCCGGACAGGAAGCACGCACGCCGGAGCGGTTGGAGAAATGCACCGTCCGGGTCAGCTCTTCATAAACATTGGCGCGCATCTCGTGGCAGGAAATGCAGAAGGCTTCCTTGTTGGTCATTTCCAGCGCGGTGTTGAAGGCGCCCCAGAACATCACCCCGCCAACGAAACCGCCAAGCGTCAGGAAGGCGAGGCTGAGCGTACCCGCCGGCGTCGTCAGAACCGCCCAGAGCCAGATGAAGAGTTTTTTGATACGGGCAATCATTATTCGCTACCCGCCGGTTTCACGCCCATCGTGCTCATATCCTCGAACGTGTTGGGCACGAGCGGCCGTGTATCGGCCTGCGGCACATGGCAGGCGGTGCAGAAATAACGCCGTGGCGAAACATCTGCCAGCATCTGGCCTTCCCGCGTCATGTAGTGGGTGACGCTGATCATCGGTGCGCCGGAATCCTGCGTGAATTCGCGCTTGTGACAGGACAGACAGCGATTCGCATTAACCGAAAGCTGGTAACCGTCAATCGAATGCGGGATGATCGGCGGCTGTTCGGGATAGGCACGCATGCGCCGGAAGTCGTCAATCACCCATTTCGGCAGGGGTTTGGCCGGCTCGGTCTTCATTGCATCGCCGCGCGGGCCGGACAGTTCCGGCACCATCTGCGCTACGGCCCCCGTCGCAAGCGCCACGACCAGAAGCGTGGCGGCGATCCATCCGTGTTTCCTGATCATGCGACTGGCTCTATCTTGACTGCGCATTTCTTGAAATCCGTCTGCTTGGAGATGGGATCGGTTGCGTCGAGCGTCACCTTGTTGATCAGCTGGCTGGCATCGAACCAGGGAACGAAGATGACGCCGGGCGGCATGCGGTTGCGGCCACGCGTTTCCACCCGCGAGCGGATTTCCCCGCGCCGCGAGACGATGCGGATTTCCGCGCCCTGATTGAGCCCGCGCTTGCGCGCATCATCCGCATTCATGAAACAGCGGGCGCCGGGAAACGCCTTGTAGAGTTCCGGTACGCGCATGGTCATGGAACCGGAATGCCAGTGCTCCAGCACGCGGCCCGTCACCAGCCAGGTATCGAATTCCTCATCGGGGGATTCCGCCGGCGGCTCGTAAGGCACGGCGATGATGACCGCCCTGCCGTCCTTGTTGCCGTAGAACTTCACACCCTCGCCGGGTTTGACATAGGGGTCGTAACCCTCGCGGTAACGCCACAACGTTTCCTTGCCGTCGACGACAGGCCAGCGCATGCCGCGCACCTCGTGATAGGCATCGTAAGGCGCCAGATCGTGGCCGTGGCCGCGCCCGAAGGCGGCATATTCCTCAAACAGGCCCTTCTGCAGATAGAAGCCGAAATCACTGGATTCCTGGTTCTTGTAATCGGCGTTGATCTCGCTCAGCGGGAACTTGCCGACATCGCTGTCCTTGTAGAGCACCTCGTAAAGCGTCTTGCCGCGATAGGCGGGATTGGCGTCGAGTATTTCCGCCGGCCATACTTCGTCGGTAGTGAAACGCTTGGAAAACTCCACCAGCTGCCAGAGGTCGGAACGCGCCTCGCCCGAGGCCTCCACCAGCTGGTGCCAGACATGGGTGCGTCGCTCGGCATTGCCATAGGCCCCCTCCTTCTCCACCCACATGGCGGCGGGCAGGACGAGATCGGCGCTCATGGCGGTGATGGTCGGATAGGCATCCGAAACGACGATGAAGTTTTCCGGGTTGCGATAACCCAGATAGGTCTCGTTCTTGGTGTTGGGGCCGGCCTGGACGTTGTTGTTGACCTGCACCCAGTAGAAATTCAGCTTGCCGTCATGCAGCATGCGGTCCTGCTGCACGGCGTGGTAACCCGGCTTTTCCGGAATGATGCCATGCGGAATGCGCCAGATTTCCTCGGCATGTTTGCGGTGTTCCGGGTTGGTCACCGTCATGTCGGCCGGCAGGCGGTGGGCAAAGGTTCCCACTTCACGCGCCGTGCCGCAAGCCGATGGCTGGCCGGTGAGCGAGAACGGGCTGTTGCCGGGCTCGGAAATCTTTCCCGTCAGCAGATGGATGTTATAGACCATCTGGTTGGCCCAGACGCCGCGGACATGCTGGTTGAAACCCATGGTCCAGAGCGACATGACCTTGCGTTTCGGGTCGGCATAAAGCTCGGCCAGTTCTTCCAGGAAACCGGCTTCCACCCCGGTCATGGCGGCGGTTTTTTCCAGCGTGTATTCGGAGACGAACTCCTTGAAGGTCTCAAAATCGATCGCTTCCGTCTTGGTCGGATCGGCGGAATTGGCGGCATTCACCTCAACCGGATCGTCTGGCCGCAGGCCATAACCGATATCGGTGACACCACGCACGAATTTCGTGTGGTTCTTCACGAAGTCTTCGTTGACGCGGCCGGTCTTGATGATGTGGTTGGCGATGTAATTGAGGATGACGAGGTCCGTACCCGGTTTGAATATGATCGGAACATCGGCCAGATCCATGCTGCGATGGGTGAAGGTGGAAAGCACCGCCACCTTCACGTGATCAAATCCCAGACGCCGGTCGGCAATGCGGGTCCACAGAATGGGGTGCATCTCCGCCATGTTCGAGCCCCAGAGCACGAAGGCATCGGCATGTTCAAAATCGTCATAGCACCCCATCGGCTCGTCCATGCCGAAAGTGCGCATGAAGGCATAGGCGGCCGACGCCATGCAGTGGCGGGCGTTGGGATCGAGATTGTTGGAACGGAAGCCGGCGCGCATCAGCTTGGTCGCGGCATAACCTTCGAAGATCGTCCATTGGCCGGAACCGAACATGCCGATGGCCGTCGGTCCCTTTTCCTTCAGCACGCGCTTGCACTGCTGCGCCATCACGTCGAAGGCCTCGTCCCAGCTGACAGGCTCGAACTCGCCATCCTTGGCATAGGCGCCATTTTTCTTGCGCAGGAGCGGGGTCTCGATGCGGTCCTTGCCATACATGATCTTGGAGAGGAAATAGCCCTTGATGCAGTTGAGGCCACGATTGACCTCCGCCTGCATGTCGCCATGGGTGGCAACGACCTTGCCTTCCTTGACGCCAACCATGACACCGCAGCCCGTGCCGCAGAAACGACAGGGTGCCTTGGACCATTTGATCTGCAATGCGGAAACACCGCCCGGCACCGGCTGGGCGGCGGCCGGCAGCGCAATGCCCGCCGTTGCCGCCGCAATGCCGGCGGCATGCGCCTTCAATAGATTACGCCGCGTCAGTTCGCTGCTCATCGCCGCCTGTCTCCTCTGTATCGACGCGTTCGAAAACCATGTTGGCGGCAATCACACCGTCGAGTGTCGAAATATAAGTGAGCGTATCGCCCAGCATGCCTGTGCTCGTGCCGTCTATGACGATGACGATCTTGCCGTTACCCTCGCCATGAACCTCGACATTGTCGAGCGTCAGAAGCGTTGCAAACACGGCGTCCCGCATCTGGGGCATCACCGCCACGACAGCGCTTGAGACATGATACAGGCCTGTATTTTCAGGCATATTGCATCTCCGTGGCTGTTTCCTTGATCTTGATCACACCCGTCGGGCAGACGGACACACAGGCCCCGCAGCCGGTGCAGGCATCCGCGATAAGCTCCGGCACGAAGGGGCCGCCGCGGCGGGGGTGAAACCGGATGGCCTCGGTCGGACAGGCATCGCGGCAGGCCTGGCAATCGACATTGCCGAAGGCGAGACACCCATCGCCAATCGCCATGACATGATCGAAGCGCTGCGCCGCAGGGACGGCAAAAACCGGCTCGGGACAGGCCTCCGCGCATTTGCCGCAAAAGGTGCATTCCCCGGCCGAGAAATCGACCGAAGGAAAGCCACCCGACATGGTGATGATGCCGGTGGGACAGGCTTCAACGCATTTTGCGCAACCGCTGCAGGCGGCGAGGTCGCTCAACGCGACCCCGGGGGGACAGATACGTGTTTCCCGTTTTTGTCCGCCGCGCAGAAAGTCACGCCGGCTGAGAGAGACTTGCATCGTCATTCGCCCTCAATGGCCGGGCGGCCCCGGCGGCCCGTAAATGATCTGGAACATCCAGACGATGAAGCCATAGGCTCCGACAAATCCGACCGCCAGCACAGGCCAGATCCCAAAGGCCAGAACGGCGAAGGTAATAAGCTCCCTCGTCCTGCTCGGCTTTCCATCTGCGTGTAGAGGCGCGACTATTTTGGGCATATTCGCGTTTCCCTGTTCGGTTCGAGTTATCATCGGCCAAAAGGCGTAAATATTCAACCAACTGATTTTATTGATTATTTACTAGAAATAACATTCATCAATAGTGCTGGCCTAAGCCATTGATTTCATATTGCGCTTTTGCCGAAAAAATAATCAGGCCACACGAAAACGTCGAAGGCGAGAGGAACACGTTGCGCCTCAGCCGCAAGCTCCCGCTGCATCAACACCGGGCGCACGCATGGAGGGCAGGAAGCCGTGAAGCCAGGCACCGAAACTTGCCGCCCACAGGATAGCACTGAGGCCGTGATGATAGGGTGACAGGAATGCTGCGAAATCAAATTCCGGCAGAATGCGGATCAGCACGGCCGCCACCATCAGGGCGGCTGCCATATGCGCCTGCCACGGCAGATATGTCAGGTTGCGTCCGGTATGCCGCAGCCCGGCGATGATGAACACCGCCATGATGGCGCAGCCAAGTGCGCCCACCGACAACAGGTGCAGGCCAGCGGCAGGCGTGACGGAAAAACCGAGCCGCACCGCCCCGAGCGCCAGAAACCCCGCACCGGCAAAGGCATTGCCAAGGCCGAGCAGCAGCACCTCGGTCTTGAAGGCGGCACGCCCGATGAACCACTCTGCCAGCCGGTCAAAAAATGCCGCACCGGCCGCAAGCGCCAACCAGGCGCAGACATCGCTTTCCGGAAAGAAGAGTTTCGCTACCATGTAAAGCGTCACCATGGCGCCCGCCATATGCTGGCGGCCGGGATGGGGCCGGTAAGGCGTGGTCTCGGCGCTCGGATCTAGCGCCAGATTGATGACGACCACATTGATGCGAGCGGCCGAGAGCGAAAACAGCACGGTGAAGACGCACAGCGCCGCCTCCAGACAGCGGGCTGCGAGTTCCAGATCACCGATCCACCAGGCATAGCGCACGCCTGTCTCCATCGCCGCAAACAGAATGAGCCAGACGAGGAACGCCAGATGTTTCGTCGTTCGACGCACGAGCATCGCCTTGCCGATGAGGACGGAGAGCACGAGTAGAAATGCCAGATCAAAAAAGCCCGCCAGCAGGCTCCACCCATCGGCCCCCACGAAACCGATCAGGCGGCCCGGCAGCCAGAGACCGGCAAAATAAACAAGTGTGCGACCCGCCGCCGCTTTCGTATCGGTCCATTCCGGCACCGCCGAGCCGAGAAAACCGGCGAGCGCCATGCCATAGGTGCCGAAAATCATTTCATGGGCATGGATTTGCGAAGGCGGAACGGCATCGGCAAAAGGTAAGGCGTAGCCGCCGATGGCGACCCACAAGAACGGCCAGACCGCGCCATGCACGGCGGCCAAAGGGAAAAACAGCCGCAGGGCCTCGGAGAGGATCGGTGGTTGTCTCATCGCATCCGCTCCTTTGCCGAAAACAATTCGGCGAAAGCTGGGCTCTCGGACAGGAATTCCACTTCGTCGAACACCGCGCGCGCCATGCGCCGCCCCGGCGAACCGGCCGGAGTATGCGCGGCAACAACCCGGCCATCGACGCCGGAGAGCACGATCAGCCTGTCGGCCACCAAGAGCGCTTCATGAAGATCGTGAGTGACGAGAAGCGTGGAGAAACCACGCCTGCGAGCGGCATCCACCAGAAGTTCCTGCAAATGCCGGCGCAGGCCGACATCAATAGCACTGAAGGGTTCGTCCAGAAACAGCATGTCCGGTTCCACGGCGAGCGCCCTCGCCACCCCGGCACGCTGGCGCATGCCGCCGGAAAGCTCGACCGGATATTTGTGAAAATCCGTCTCTTCCAGACCGACTTCCAGAGCAAACTGCCCGGCGGTTTCCCGCCGCTGCCGTTTCGGCATGCCCGCCGCAGCGAGACCATAGGCGATATTGTCAATCAACGTCATCCATGGCAGCAACCGCGGCTCCTGAAACACCAGACCCTGCCTGCGGTAATTGCGACGCACACGGCCGCGAACGGGATCGATGATACCAGCCGCAATCTGCAAAATCGTTGTCTTGCCGCTGCCGGAGGGACCGAGCAGGGCCACGGTTTCCCCCGGCGCGATGCCCAGATTGATATTCTCAAACAGGCTGCGGCCGAGAAAGGCGTGACCGACCTGTTCGAAACTGAGGGAAAAATGGTCGCTCATCGTTTGACACCCCATGGCAGCCCAACGGCGCGCCAGCGTTCCAACGCTTCGCGCAGCAGATGCAGCAGGCCGTAATCGGTCAGCAAGGCAAGGCCGACCGTGATGGTGAGCCAGGCGCTCACCTGGGCGATATCGAACAGCGCCCTCGCGGTTGCCAGTTCGCCGCCAATGCCGCCGGAGTTTGACAGAAGCTCCGCCATGACGGTCACCTTCCAGGCGCTGCCGGCCGTCGTCGTCCAGGCCGGGAAGAGATAGGAGAGAACATGCGGCATGGTGACCGTGCGCAGGCGGTAAAACCATGGAGCGCCGAAAGCTTGCGCCATAACCTCCAGCTGACGGTCGCGCTTGGTCACCCCTTCCAGCGCCCCTGCGAAGGAAACGGGCGCCGAGGCAATGACAACGGTCATGACGGCGGTGCCGCCCGACGATCCGAACCAGATCAGCGCCAGCACAATCCAGCCGATGGGCGGCACGCCGAGCAGGACGGTGACGACAGGCTTCATCAGCCGCATGGCGGCAAATGAGCAGCCCGCCGCCACACCCGCCACCGTGCCGATGCCGGCGGTAATGGCAAAACCGGTCAATGCCCTGATGGCACTCTGCGACAGGATGGCGAAAAAGTCCGGTCGCGCCACCAGACCCCCGATTGCCGCGAAAGTCTCACCCGGCGAGGGCAGGATGAAGGAGCCGTAAATCTCATGCCCAGCCTGCCATGCGGCGAGAAAACAGAAAATGCCGGAAAGCCCAGCCCAGCCCGCCCAGAGATAGCGACCGGTCCAGCCAAGACTTTCAAGAATGCGGTTCATGCCTGCTACACCAGATAAAAGCCGTCATCCGGCCGCCGGCCGCCGATGATTGCCGGGTCGGCCTTGGCAAGTTCATCGTAAAACGCCTCGAGATCGGCGCGTGCCGTACTCGCCTTCAACGCCGACAAATGGCTTGTCGGAAAGGAGGCGGCGATGATTTCCGGCGGGAAGCCGAGGGCATCGGCCGCGGCGGCGGCGGCCGTTTGCGGGTCAGCTGTGGCACTGGCAAGTGCCGCTTCCATGCCCGCCTGCAAAGCCTCTATACCTGCCTTGCCGAGCTTTTGCTGAACCTGCGACGTCAAAGCGAGACCCGCCTGCGGGATTTCCGACTTGCCCGCCACCTTTGCCCATTCCTGCTGGATATCGATGGTGCGGTGAACGGTCATGAAAAACGACTTTGCCTTTATCAGCACAGCGGTCGCGGCCGGTTCACTCAGCAGGGCCGCATCCACCCGGCCCGTCAGCAGCAATTGCACGGCTTCCGGTGGCGAAGCGGCATATTCCAGCTTGATGTCGCCGGGTTTCAAGCCGTTCTCGGCAACAAGGCGACGCAGAACGAAATCGGGCATGTCGTTCTTGAACGGCAGAGCCAGCGTCTTGCCGGAAAGGCTTTCGAGCGACGTCAGCGTCTCGTCCTTCGACACGATATAGAGCAGACCCGTTGTCAGCACGTTCATCAGCCCAAGGCCGAGGCCGCGATTATGGAGATTGGCAGCACCGTAACTCGGCATCACCACCGCTCCCATGGAACCGGAAGCGACGGCGGCGCGCATTTCATCCGGCGTTTTCCATGCCTTGAACACGGCCCCAGGCGCGACATCCTTCAGGAAACCGCCTTTTACGGCATGAGCCAGAACCGCCGAAGGTGCTGCGGGCGGACCGTAAAAGACAAGCGGTGCCTCGGCCCTCAGGACGGATGGCGCGGCAAGGCCCGCGACGGTCAGCCTGGAAAGCAGCGACAGCGCCCGGCGTCGTGTGTAACTCGTCATGATCAGATCCTTTCGGCGTTCAGAAACGCGCCTTGATGCCGGCATAAAATCCGCGCCCGTCGCCCGGCAGATAGACCGCCTGACCGGCGCTTGCCTGGTCGAGAATGAGTGTGGATGAGGCGTAGGTCTTGTCGAAGACGTTGGTGACCGCGCCATAGATCGAGAACCTGTCATTGACGCGATATTCGGTCTTGAGATCAACCACCGCATAGGGATCGGCATACATCGTATTCATGTTGTCGACCGGGGTCTTGGATGGCACCCATTGCAGCACCGCGCCGATATCCCATTGTTCGAAAATAGCATATTGCAGGGCGAGATTGACGACATGGCGCGGCGCGCCGGCCAGCCGGTTGTCACCGCGCACCGGATCGTCGCGGAAGCGGAAATCCTGCAGCACATAGGCAAGACGAGCGGTCAGACCATCTAGCACTTCGCCGGAAACGCCAAGCTCCACACCCGCATGCACGGTTTCATCCGCGTTGAAAGCGGAGAGCAGCGAACCGCTCGTGTCGCGCAGGCTGAGCAATTCGTTCTCCACCCAGGAATAATAGGCGGTGGCGTCGATATTCCACGAGCCACGCTCGCCGCGCCAGCCGATCTCGACCGTAGTCGCCGTCTGCGCCTCAAGATCGGGCGTCGAAAAGCCGGTGGGCGATGCATTCGGCGTGCCGCCGGTGGTACCGAGAAGATCGTCATGGGTCGGCGGTTCGAAACTGCGGCTGACAGCGGCAAACAGCATGTTGTTGTCGTCCGGGCGCCACCTGATGCCGAGCGCCGGAGACCAGCCGCTGTAGCTGCGCTCATAGCCCGTATCCACCGCCACGGCAGAGGCCGCCGCGCCGCCCGGTCCGAAGCTCAGCCTCGGCCGGGTCGCAGCCCGCCAGAGATCGTTATTGTCGCGGGTGGCATGAGTGTAGGAAAGCGATGGCGACAGCGTCATCGTTTCGGAAAGCGGAATATTCAGCCCCGCATTCAAAGACAGTGTCGAAGCATCGAGATCGTTGCTGGAAAAGGCCGGACCATCACCCCCTGCCTGGCTGATGTGATAGGTCCGTTCCGCCGAACCGACCGTATAGAGCGCCGAAGCTTCAAAAAGCGGCAGCAGGGCATCGGCATCGGGCTGGTAGGCATAACGCAGCAGCCCCGTCACATCGCCGCCATCCGTGCGCCGAACGCCGCTTGAGACCGGGAACCGGAACATGTCCCTGGTATAGGTGTAACCCAATCCGATGTCGAAGAGATGATCGCCGAGTTCGATCGAGCTGCGCGAGCCGATGACGAACTGGCTGGCCTCCCGGCGTGGCTTGTCACGCATCACATTCGGGCCGAGGCTGGTTGGCGGGCCCGGCGAAACCTGTCTGGGATCAGCATCCATGGCGCTTTTCGTCAGGGGTCCCGCCACGTCAAAACCCAGATCGGTATAGCTGGCAAAAACCCGCGTCTTGACGGCGTCCGACACCTCCGCCTCGATCACCCCGCCGACACTTACCCGGCGGGAATCAATATAGACGCGATAACCGTCGCGACGGCTGACATCGGCATAAAAACCGGCAGCGAAGCGATCTGCATCAAAACCAGTGCGCAGCGAGGCATCTGCCTGACCGAAACTGCCGCCGCCGGCAGAAATGCTGGTTCCCTTCTCCACCGGCGAAGCAAAATTGATCGCCCCGCCCAGAACGCTGGCCCCCAGCCGGTTGGCGGTGTAACCGCGGTAAATTTCGATGAGGCTGGCCTGACCGGGATTGGCGAGCCCGACGATATAGGAACCATCGGCACGGTTGATCGGCAACCCGTCCTTCAGCACCAGAACCCCGCGTTCGACCGGGTTCTGCTGCAACCCGGAGCCTCTGATCTGAATGCGCGGCTGGTCATTGCCGCCGAAAAAGCGCTGCACCACCACGCCGGGCGCCGAAGCAAGCGCATCTGCAAGCGTCGGCACGGCCTTTGAGGTCGCTTCCTGCGGCTGGAGTGCGGAGACACCACCTGGAATGGCCTTCAGGCGCTGGCGCGCCTGCTCCACGCCATCCGCCCATCTCGCCCCCTCAACCGTGATCGTCTCCAGAACCGTGGTCGAGCCCGGTGTGGCCGATTGCGCAAGCGCAACACCGGAAACCCCTGCCATCAAACCCGTTGTTATCGTGAAAAACCCCGCCTTCAGCACCCGCATATGCCACCCCTTCAGTCATAACCTGCGTGTACCGGGGATGACATTTTGCAAGAACGGCCTCTTTGCGCTGGATCAAACAACACCAAAAACATGAGTTTTATTTACATGTTTTAAGAGACAGGGCGTCGCGCAGAATTCGCGATCCTTCCTGAGCGGCGGCGGCGATGTCGAGAAACATCAGGCTCGCCGTTTCGACGATGCCTTCATCGACCGTATCGTCCTCGGCAAAATCCGCCAGCATCTCGGTCAGAAGCCCGATCTTGCGCCGCTCCTCGCGGGCGGCGGCCAGAAGCTTGACGATATTGCGCTGGCGCTCGAAATCCTCAAGCTCGCGCAGCGCCTCATGGACCTTGTCACGGCAGCCGCAATCGAGTGCGCTCTGCAAAACCACGTTGCGCACCAGATGGATCGCAGCAGCGATATCCGCCCCGCCCGGCGCTGCCACAGACAGCGATTGCGGCTCTTGCCTGTTCATCGTCATGCATTCACCCCATGCGCCGTGTTGCGGGCACGGGCGACCCAGGCCGCCCCTTCCTGCCCGTGGTGGAAACCATTGGAAAAAGGCACGTCCGGATAGATTTGCCCGAGACGTGCAAGACCATCTGCCGCATCCCGCCTGCCGGCCAGAACATCGTCATGGATCTGCGCCACCGCCACCATGTCGCAATCCTGTGGTGACAGCCGGAATCGGGCGATGCCAGCGGCCGCCAGATCCTGCAATTCGCCAAGCAGCGACTGGCAGGTGTGCGAAACCGTCTGTACGCCGTTCAGCGCCAGAAACGACTGCCGGTCAAGCGTACGCACCGGCAGCCCGTCAGGGTCGTCACCGCAGACGAACTGGCAATTATCCTTGATATTGCCCTTGGCGCGGGCATGGGCGCAGCGTGCGGAGATGGCGAGCGGCAGGCGGCCGAAGGCGAAGACTTCGAACTCCACATCCGGTGTTTCCGCCACGATGCGCTCCACCGAGGTCACCGGCAGTTCCGGCGGCAGGCAGATGGCGCTTGCCCCACGCGAGGCGAGCAACCGCGCGGTGGCGGCATTGTAGACATTCACCATTGGCCCAACGATATGCGGCGTGCGGTGCAACATGCCGAGCGCGGAAAGATCGTTCGCCTCGACGGGATAGGGGCTGTCGGCGATCAGGCCGCGCAGCTGGCGGCTTTCGCGCTCCAGCGTTACCAGTGAAAGCGTAGAGAGGATCACCTGCTTTCCGGTACTCTCCAGCCGCTCGATCACCTCGGCCAGATGCGGTTCGGTGAAATGAAACCGTTTTGAGCAGACGGTTTCGCCGAGATAGACATGGCTGACGGGCGCTTCATCGGCGATGCGGAAATAGAAATCGCGCCATTTCTCGCCCTGCCAGAGATAGAGGACCGGGCCAAGCGCCAATGTGGCCTTTGCAGTGTGTGCCATCGCCATCATCTCCAGCGTTTCTCGTAAGCGCCGACAGTTGTGCGCTGGCCTTCGCTTAACAGTCGCAGGCGTGAGAGCAGCCGTCCCCGTTCTTCGGCGCTGGCGGCCAGCGCCCGGTGCAGGGTGGACACCACTTCCGCCACATAGGCCTTGCCGCGCTGGCGGCCCTCGATCTTCAGCGCGCTGACCCCCGCTTCGCGCAACGCATCGATCTGGTCCATCACGTCAAGCGACACCGGGTCCTCAAAGGCATAGGACTTGTCATCGGCAATCTCGAAACGGCCCTTGCAGAGCGTCGGATAACCCGCTGCTTCGCCTTCCGGAAAGCGGTTGATGGTGTAATCGCCGAGTTCCGACACCAGCTCCGGCCCGTCCTGCCGGTAACGCACATGGCTTGCTGGCGAGCAGACGCCGTTCATGTTGGGGGATTTTCCGGTGGCGTAAGACGAGAGCGAGCAGCGCCCCTCCGCCATGACGCAGAGGCCGCCAAACACGAAGATTTCGATTTCGCAGCGGATCTGCCGCGCCAGCCGGGCGATGTCGGAAATCGTCAGCGTGCGCGGCAGCACCACGCGTTTCGCGCCGAAGGCATCGACGAGGAAATTCACCGCATCGGCATTGGAGGCGGAGGCCTGCACGGAGACATGGATGCGCTGCTGCGGGTGGTGTTCCGCCACATGCGCCATCAGACCGAAATCGGCAAGGATCAGCGCATCCGCCCCCGCCTTCACGGCATCGGCCGCACCGCGATACCAGATATCCTCATTGCCCGCGCGCATGAAGGTGTTGAGCGCGACGAAAGTCTGGACGCCGCGCTTCTTCGCATAGGTAATGGCTTCGGCAAGCTCTTCGCGGGAAAAATTGAGGCCGGGAAAATTGCGGGCATTGGTCTCATCGCGAAAACCGCAATAGACGGCATCCGCGCCGGCATCCACGGCCTCGCGGAAGGCGGCAGGCGTTCCCGCAGGACAGATCAACTCCATGCCGCACCTCCACGCGTTTCGGATAGAACATGGCCGCGCAGGCGGTTCGCAAGCCCCGTTACGACAGGCGCGAAAGGCCCGGCAAAGGCACCGAGATCGCGCGGCAGATCAATGCCGCTGTCATCGAGCGTATTGCGCAGTGCCAGCATCGCCTCCATGTCGCCGGTGACGCTGAGATCACGCGAAAAGAACAGCGCATCGGCATCCTGCCGCCCCTCCATCAGCGCCAGCAGCATGAAAAGCGGCCCTTCCACCGCCGCATCCACCTTGGGCAAGCGGCCCTTTCGGCTGACGGTGATGGCAGGACGCGCGGGCTCGACCATGAAGGCGAAGGGCAGATCGACCGGCAGGAAGGCATAACGTTTGCTGCAATGTTCACCGAGCCGGCCGAACAGGTCAGGGTGCCGTTTCATGATCTGCGCCAGCATCGCCGCCGTCGCTCGCTGCACCACGGCAAGGGGCAGAAAATTCATGGGGGTAGCGATGGCGGCGGGAAACGGTCTCATAAATGGTCCTGTCGGGTCAGTTGCGGCAGGAACCTAACCGCAGCGCGCCAGCGCCGGTTTGAGCGAACGCAAAGACAGAGAGATTTTCGGGTGCGATTTCACAAAAGCCGCTATAAATCATTCACTTGCGAAGCGAAGGAGGCCGCCCATGTCCGATATAAGGATCAAACGGATTTACGATGCCGCCAGCGATGATGACGGCGCACGCATTCTGGTGGACCGGCTGTGGCCACGCGGCATGCGCAAGGAAACCGCACAGCTTTCGCTGTGGATGAAGGAAATCGCGCCCAGCAACGAGTTGCGCAAGAATTTCTCGCATATGCCATCGCGTTTTGCCGAATTCACCCGGCACTATCATGAGGAGCTGGCCGCCAATCCCGATGCCGTGGCGCGCATGAAGGAGCTGATGGCGAAGGGCCGCGTCACGCTGCTTTACGCCGCCCATGATACCGAACACAACCACGCCCTCGTTCTTGCCGACTATCTTCGTTCGCACTGAAGCCGCATTTGCGGCAGCGCAAGGACATGCCGCACCGCCACCGGCAAACAGGCGGCATGAGAGACGAGAAAACAGAAACTAAACCCGCCCACGCAGCCGATCTGCGCGGTTTCGTCCGGTTGCTGGAAGAACGCGGGCAGCTACGGCGAATTCGCCAGCCGGTCTCGCTGGTGCACGAAATCACCGAAATCCACCGCCGGGTGCTCGCCGATGGCGGGCCGGCGCTGCTGTTCGAGCAACCCGTCGACCATGAGGGCAAGGTGCGGGACATGCCGCTGCTTGCCAATCTCTTCGGCACGCGGCAACGCATCGAATGGGGCCTGGGGCTGGAAACGGGCGGTCTGCCAACACTTGGACAAAAGCTTGCCGAATTGCGCGAGCCACGGCCGCCGAAATCCATGGCCGAGGCATGGGGTAAGCTGCCTTTGCTGAAAGCCGCACTGTCCATGCGGCCACGCAACGTCTCGCGCGCGCCGGTGCAGGAAAAGGTACTGACGGGTGATGCCATCGATCTTGCCCGCCTGCCGGTGCAATGGTGCTGGCCGGGAGAGCCGGCCCCGCTCATCACTTGGCCGCTGGTCATCACCCGTTCGCCTGATGATCCCGACGATATCAATGTTGGCATCTATCGCATGCAGGTGCTGGGGCCGGACAGGGTGATCATGCGCTGGCTGGCGCATCGCGGCGGCGCGCAGCACCACCGGCTGTGGCAGGCACGCGGGCTCGATATGCCCGTAACCGTCGCTATCGGCACTGATCCCGCCACCATTCTTTCCGCCGTCATGCCGCTTCCCGAACATATCAGCGAGCTTGGTTTTTCCGGCCTGCTGCGCGGCTCGAAAAGCCGCATCGCGAAGGCACTGACGGTGCCGATGCCGGTGCCCGCCAATGCCGAGATCGTGCTGGAAGGTACTGTTTCGGCCACGGAAACGGCAATGGAAGGCCCCTATGGCGACCACACCGGCTATTATAATTCGGTCGAAGCCTTTCCGATCATGACGCTGTCGGCCATCACCACGCGCCGCGACCCGCTCTATCTTTCCACCTATACCGGCCGGCCGCCGGATGAGCCCTCGGTTCTCGGCGAAGCCATGCTCGAGATTTTCCTGCCGCTCGTGAAGAGGCAGTTTGCGGAAATCGTCGATCTGTGGATGCCGCCGGAAGCCTGTTCCTACCGCGTCATGGTCGCCTCCATCGACAAGCGTTATCCCGGCCAGGCAAAGCGGGTGATGATGGGCCTGTGGTCGATGCTGCCGCAGTTCAGCTATGTGAAGCTTATCATTCTGGTCGATCCCGACATCAATGTGCACAGCTGGGCGGATGTCATCTGGGCGCTTTCTACCCGTTTCGATGCCTCGCGCGATACAACGATCATCAACGATACGCCGATCGATTATCTCGACTTCGCCTCGCCGAAAGCCGGCCTCGGCGGCAAGATGGGTCTGGACGCCACCCGCAAGCTACCGCCGGAAACGGAGCGCGAATGGGGTCGCGTGCTCTCCATGACGCCAGACGTCATCGCAAAGGTGGATCTGATGTGGCGTGATCTTGGCCTTGGAGAACGACCATGAACCCGTGCCGTGTCGTGGTCGGCGTCACCGGTGCCTCGGGCGCCAGCATTGCGCTGCGCATCATCGAGCGCCTCGCCGACATGAAAAGCGTCGAAATCCATCTCGTCCTGTCGCAATCCGCCAGACGCACCGTGCTGCATGAGGAAGGTGCGCAAGCAATGGGGCGGATGTTGTCGCTCGCCAGCGTCAATCATGCTGTCGATGATATCGGCGCGGCGATTGCCAGCGGCTCCTTCCCGACAACAGGCATGATCATCGCCCCCTGCTCCATGCGCACACTTGCCGCCATTGCAACCGGGCTTTCGGACAATCTCCTTACCCGCGCCGCCGATGTGCATCTGAAGGAACGCCGGAAGCTGGTGCTGATGACCCGCGAGACGCCGCTGCATCTCATCCATCTGCGCAACATGTGCATTGTCACGGAGGCAGGCGCTATCGTCATGCCGCCGGTGCCCGCCTTTTACAACAGGCCGCAAAGCGTCTTCGATATTGTCGATCAGCTCGCCGCCCGCGCCATCGATCAGCTCGGTATCGCGCCCGCACCGCAGGCGCCGATATGGCAGCCGCATGTGGTGAAGACGTCGTGAGCGATCAGAAATAGGCCATGGGGTCCGCGCCAAAGAGCGCGGCATGGCCGCCGGCCAGAAGCCACCAGACCGTCAATCCTGTCAGCGCCACGGCTAGCAGCATCGGCCCGTCCACGGCGAGGCGCGTTTTGCCGGAAAGGATTGCTGCGAAAGGGATCGTTGCGTTTTTAGCAGCCGCCGCGCTCCACGCATTACCCTTTCTTTTGCGGGCGCGTTTTTCGGTCATCGTCATCCCGCCAAGCGAAAACAGTGCAAAACCGCCGAACAGGATGACGGAACGCAGGTCGCCATTCGGCACGACATGGCCGAGCGACCAGAACAGGAAACCGACAAGCACCGGATGCCGCGTGATGCGCACGATTGCCCCCGGTTTATCTCCCTGCCGCACGGAAATGGAAAGCGGATTGACGCTGAGAAGACCAGCGAGCACGAAAAACAGACCAATCGGCGCTGCCAGAAAGGTGACATGCGCCTGCCAGGGCGCGACATCCCAAAGCGGAATATAATCCACCGACAGCGCGGCATAAAACACCCAGCCCAGCGCCAGAAGCGAGACCACGGAATAAGCCCCGAAATAGGCGGGCCGGCCAATGGCCGCAATCAACCGGCCACGCACGGCAGGTACGGCGGGAATGGAATGCAGCGCCACAAAAAGCGAAAGAGCGGCGACAAGTTCAAGCATGCGACTGCCTTCTCACTGGTTCAGGAAGAGCACCGAAGCAATGGCCACGGAGGCGAGTACGGCGGAAACCGCGCCCATGCGCTGCAACACACCCATACGGTACAACAGCACCGCAAAGCCAATGATAATAGGGGTTGCGACAATCAGCCCGACCTGCGCGTCGTTCATGGGAAGCTCCATTTTCCAGAGTTGCGCTTTGTCATGACAATAGGACTTTGCGCGCTCCCTTCTTTGACCGACCGCAAAGAAGCGGGGTTTGAGGACGCCTAAGCGTGGCTTGCTGTTTTACAATTACGGGCGAGGCCATGGCGATCAATACGGAAGAGGAAAGCGGAAACCTGCTTTTGTGGATTCTGGTCTGGAGCGAACTTGCCGCTTTCGGCGCGCTGACCGGTGCTTTCATCATCGCCTTCGCCCTCAACCCTGATGCGTTCGCAGCCGCGCGCCAGCATCTGCAGCCGCAGCTTGCCGGCCTCAACACACTGATTTTGCTGGCAAGCGGCTGGCAGGCGGCCGTCGCGGCCAGCCGCCACACCGCGCTGCCGGGCAAAAGGCGGGCGCTTGTTCTTGCCGGCCTGCTGGGTTTCGCTTTCGTCGGTGTGAAACTCCATGAATATTCCACCGAAATCGCCTTCGCGTCCGATCCCGCATATGGCGCTTTCTTCGAGCTTTATTTCCTGCTCACTGGCTTCCATCTGCTGCATGTCGTCTTCGTGGCCGTGCTGCTGTTTCTCGTCGCAGTCTTCCCGAAAAACGAGAACGTCACGCTGGTGACGACGCTGTGGCATGTCATCGATCTGGTCTGGATCGTCATTTTTCCCATCATCTATCTGGTTTGACAGTCATGATCCACCGCACCTCCCGCCGGCTTGCAAGAAGTTTTGCAGTGCTCGCCATTCTTGTTCTCGCCGGCACGGCCGTTGTCACATCGTGGAAGGCAGCGCTTCTGCCGCCGGTTGCCGTCGCCTGCCTGATGCTGCTTTTCGCGCTCATGAAATCCAGACGCGTCATCGACGACTTTCTGGGTTTTGGCGAAGAGCGAGGCCTGCTGCGCACGGCACTTCTGGCATGGCCCGCAATCTTCGCCGCCGCAGCCCTTTTGCGGGCGTTCCTGCAGGGCATTTTGTCGCTCTGAAAAGGCGGACCGCATCACCTCTCCACTTGTTTGCCAAATGGCAAAGAACGCCGGCGGCCAGCGGCTAGAAAGGCTTCAGACCCCACCGCATTCCGCCAGCCTGCTGGCAAATCCCGGCAAGAGGGTTCGATCAAGCCAGTCCGCATAAGCGGTCTTCCGGATGGAAAGGACCATTGGCATGGCAGAACGCCTGACCAAAACAGGAGCGCGAAACGTCTTTTACGGCGGCTCCATCTTCTTCTTCGCCATATTCGTCGGGCTGACCGCCCATAGCCATTATTACATGCGCACCACCTCGACGGACGAAAGCACGCTGACGGAAAGCGTCGCGCGCGGCAAACACGTGTGGGAGAAAAACTCCTGCATCAACTGTCACACGCTGCTCGGCGAAGGCGCCTATTTCGCGCCCGAACTCGGCAATGTCTGGAAGCGCTATGGCGGCGTGGAAGACAAGGAGACGGCGCGCGATTCCATCAAGGCCTGGATGGCCGCCCAGCCCACCGGCATCGAGGGCCGGCGCCAGATGCCGCAGTTCAATCTCACCGAACAGGAACTCGATGATCTCGTCGACTTCCTCGAATGGACGAGCCGGATCAAGACGCAGAACTGGCCACCGAACGATGCGGGTTGAGGTTGACGGCAAGGAGATGACGAGATGAAATACCAGACGCAAAAAGTCGCCATGCTGTATTTTTACGGCGCAATCGGGCTGTTCGTGGCGCAGATCCTGTTCGGCGTCATCGCCGCGACGATCTACGTGCTGCCCAACACGCTTTCCGAGCTTCTGCCCTTCAACATCGTGCGCATGATCCACACCAATGCGCTGGTCGTGTGGCTGTTGATGGGCTTCATGGGCTCGACCTTCTATCTTCTGCCGGAAGAAACTGAAACGGAGCTTTACAGCCCCAAGCTCGCCATCGCGCAGTTCTGGATCTTCCTGGTGGCCGCCGCGGTTGCCGTGGTCGGATATCTGTTCCGCATCCATGAAGGCCGCGAATTCCTCGAGCAGCCCTTCGCCATCAAGGTCGGTATCGTGCTTGTCGTTTTGATGTTTCTGCTCAACATCACCATGACGGCGCTGAAGGGCCGCAAGACCACCGTCATCAACATCCTGCTCTTCGGTCTCTGGGGTCTGGCGATCTTCTTCCTCTTCGCCTTTTACAACCCCATCAATCTGGCGCTCGACAAGATGTACTGGTGGTACGTCATCCATCTGTGGGTGGAAGGCGTGTGGGAACTGATCATGGCGTCGATCCTCGCCTTCCTGATGATCAAGCTCAACGGCATCGACCGCGAAGTGGTGGAAAAATGGCTCTATGTCATCGTCGGTCTTGCCCTCTTCTCGGGCATCCTCGGCACCGGCCACCATTATTACTGGATCGGCGCACCGGGTTACTGGCAGTGGATCGGCTCGCTGTTCTCGACGCTGGAAGTGGCCCCCTTCTTCACCATGGTCATCTTCACCTTCGTCATGACCTGGAAGGCTGGCCGCAAGCATGAGAACCGCGCAGCCCTCCTCTGGTCGATCGGCTGCTCGGTCATGGCCTTCTTCGGCGCCGGCGTCTGGGGCTTCCTGCACACGCTCTCTTCGGTGAACTATTACACCCACGGCACCCAGCTTACCGCCGCCCACGGGCACCTCGCCTTCTTCGGCGCCTATGTGATGCTGAACCTTGCGATGATGGCCTACGCCATCCCCGAAATGAAGAAACGCGCGCCCTATAATCAGTGGCTTTCGATGACGAGCTTCTGGGTCATGTGCACGGCCATGTCGGTGATGACCTTTGCGCTCACCTTTGCCGGCGTGGTGCAGATCCAGCTTCAGCGGGTCATGGGCGAAAGCTTCATGGATGTGCAGGACCAGCTGGCGATCTTCTACTGGATCCGTCTCGGTTCTGGTTTCGCGGTTCTCATTTCGGCGGTCATGTTCATCTGGGCAATCCTGGTACCGGGCAAGCAGAAACAGGGCGACGTTGCCCGCCTCGTGCAGCCCGCCGAATGAGAAACGGACCGGCTCTCCTTTTCCCCCGGAGAGCCGGTTCCTTATCAACAAACATGGAGATGACCATGAACACGATATTCCGCCCGATCCCTCAGCCTCAGCCGGACACGCAGTTCTACACACCGCTCGGCAATGAATGCACACTGTTCGAAAGCGCCTGGGTGCGGCAATTGCCGCTTCTGCTGAAAGGCCCGACCGGTTGCGGCAAGACCCGTTTCGTCAGCCATATGGCAGCGAAACTCGGCCTGCCGCTTTCCACCGTTTCGTGCCACGACGATCTTGCTGCCGCTGATCTGACCGGCCGTTACCTGCTGAAAGGCGGGGAAACCGTGTGGATGGACGGCCCGCTGACACGATCCGTGCGTCAGGGCGGCATATGTTACCTCGACGAGATCGTTGAGGCGCGCAAGGATGTGGCCGTCGTGCTGCATCCCCTCACCGATGATCGCCGCATCCTGCCGCTGGAACGCACCGGTGAAGTGCTGGAAGCACCCTCGGGCTTCATGCTCGTCGTTTCCTATAATCCCGGATACCAGAACCTTTTAAAGAGCCTGAAACCCAGCACCCGCCAGCGTTTCGTCGCCATCGAATTCGATTTTCTGCCCAAGGAGCAGGAAATCGCCGTCGTTTCGCATGAAAGCGGGCTGGATGCGCGCGACGTCGAGCCGCTCGTCGATCTTGCCCACCGGCTGCGCGGCCTGAAAGGCCACGATCTGGAAGAAGGCGTCTCCACCCGCCTGCTCGTTTATTGCGCCAGCCTCATCGATACCGGCCTTCCCGCGCGTCAGGCCGTGTGCGCGACCATGATCGAACCGCTGACTGACGAGCCCGATGTGAAGGCCGCGCTGCATGAAGTCGCGGATGCGATCATTCGATAGGCGCTTTGATATCTACACCGGATTGCGCGGCCCCGCGCGTTCCGGTCCGATGCCATGAGGATAAACCATGCTGGACTTTCTGGAACTGGAAGAAACCGTCGGCCGCGCCTGGCACAGGCTGATCGGCGAGACCGGCACATGGCTACGCTTCCCGGATCATACCGTGAAGCTGGAGGATATGCAGGCAGTGCTGGCCATATGTTTCCGCGGTTTTGGCGGTGAACATGCGGTGCAGATCGCTCCGGCCCGCGCCCGCACTTCCAGCCACCGGCTGAGGCTGCGCCAGCGCATGGGTCTTGGCGAAGAGAAGCTCGCCCAGCCAGGACGTGATCATGCAACGCTGATGCTGCCGCCGGTGCTGGATCTATTTCCCGACCGGTGCCTCAACCGCGATCTCTATCTCTGGCTCGCCGCCGCCATGGCGATGATGCCGCTTGAACCAGTCATGGCCGCCGACCCGCTTCGCAACGATCTTGCCCGGCTCGATCGCGCCGCAGAACTGGCAAAAGCCGTCAGCCATGCCTTCCCTGGAATGAAGACCCGTTATCGCCGGCTTTGCGCCGCCATGCTCGCGGTGCGCCAGAAACGGCCGCTGCCGCAGGCGGAACAGCAGGTGGAACAACGGGTGCTTTCCATGCTGGCCGATGCGGCAGGGATCGAGGGCCATGCGCCACCCGCCGGTTTCTCGGCCAAGGCGCCGCCGCGCTACCTGCCGATGCTGCCGGTGCCGCTATGGCCGGACACGCTGCTGCGCGAAACATCCGATGCCCGGCAAGGCGAGGACCAGCCGGCAGCGGGCGCTGTGCCGCAAGGGGCGGAGGCCGTCCGCCATATCGCCGTGCGTGAAAAGGCTGAAAATCGGCAAACCGAACGCAGCCCCTTCATCCTCAACCGTTTCGAGAAAATCCTCGCCATGGCCGAGATGGTCAATGTCGACCGGCCGGGTGACGACAGCGACGATGCCGACGGCAGTGCGGCGGACGAGCTTGACGATATGACACTGGGTGAAAGAAAGGGGCGGCCTTCCGCCCGCTTCCGCTTCGATCTCGACCTGCCGCCCGAAGCACTGAACCATACCTCGCTGACGGCGGAGCTGACCTATCCCGAATGGGATTACCGCAGCGGTACCTATCTCGCCAATCATTGCCGGGTCATCGCCGGTCCGGCGAAGAACGCCGAGATGGCGCCGGAACCCGACCCGGACACCAAGAGCCTCATCCGCCGGGTCAGGCGGCAATTCGAGGTGCTGCGGCCACGCCACGAGATGCTGCGCGCCCAGCTGGACGGCAATGATCTCGATCTTGACGCCGTGGTTCGCGCCAGAAGCGATATCGCCGCCGGAGGACAGGGCAGCGACCGCATTCATATGGCAAGCCGCCCACAGGCGCACGATCTTGCCGTGACTATTCTTGTCGACGTGTCGCTATCGACCGATGCCTGGTTCGACAATCGCCGGGTGCTCGATGTGGAGAAGGAAGCCCTGCTGGTGCTTGCCCACGGGCTTTCCGCCTGCGGCGACAGTCACTCCATCCTGACCTTCACCTCCCGCCGCCGTTCCTGGGTGCGGGTGGAAACGGTGAAGGATTTCGATGAGCCGATGGGGCACACTATCGTGCGTCGCATCGCGGCGCTGAAACCCGGCTTCTACACCCGCATCGGCCCAGCCATCCGCCACGCCAGCGCCAAGCTGCGTGAAAGGCCGGAGCGGCGCAAGCTGCTTCTGCTTCTGACGGATGGCAAGCCGAACGATGTCGACCACTATGACGGCCGCTTCGCCATCGAGGACAGCCGCCGCGCGGTCTCCGAGGCACGACGCTCTGGCGTCAGCGTGTTCGGCGTAACGGTGGACAGCAAAGCGCAATCCTATATTCCGGTCATGTTCGGCCAGAACGGCTATGCCATCGTCAACAGGATCGCCAAGCTGCCATCTGCGCTGCCGGCAATCTATCGCAGCCTTGCCGGCTGAAGCATGTCGCGCAACGAACCTGACGAATCTAGGTTTGTTTGCGCGGCGACAATGTCTCCCGACCGCCCGGCGGATAGATTTTTCCAGTCCGCCGGCCAGCCGCACCGCCGGACATCATTCCATCCGCGGCCGTGGAGCCAGCCTATGTCAGAAGCCCAAACCGCAGCCAATATCGACGTGCGCATCATTCCGCATCGCGAACGCCATCCGCGCATTTTCGGTGCGCTGGGCGCATTAACCGAGGGTCAATCGCTACAGATCACCAGCGATCACGATCCCCGTCCACTGCTTTACCAGCTGGCCACCAATTTCCCCGGCCAGTTCGGCTGGGAATATCTTGAACAGGGTCCGGAAGTCTGGCGTCTCGATATCGGTCGGCTGGAAGAACAGGCAGAAGGTTCCAAAGACGATATGTCCGGCTGCGAATGCTGCTGCGGATCGGAACATTGACCCCCGCCCTGGCGGTGTGGTGAAAAGACCTCTGGCGGATGGCCCTTGCCGCCGCCAGCCGACAGATGAGGTGGTGCAATGACGGAAATGATCAGGGAACTCGATGTCCGGCCGCTTTTGCTGAGTGGCGGCGAGCCCTTTCCGGCCATCATGGAAGCCGTAGCCGGGCTTGCTCCCGGTGAGGCGCTGCGATTATACGCCACCTTCCGGCCGGTTCCTCTGTTCAAGGTGATGGCCGAGCGCGGTTTCGACCATAAGGTCAGGGAAATCGGCGGCGGCGACTGGGAAGTACTGTTCACGCCGCAATCCACTGAAACCGAGCAGATTTCCGTGTCACCGGCGCTTGCGGGCAATGCCGAGGAGCCGCAGATATGGCCTGATCCGGTCGTCTATCTCGACCTCAGCGACGAGACGGCCGAAGGCCAGACAAGCCGCACGCTTAAAGCGCTGGATCGTCTTCCGCCGGGCGCCGTGATCTTCGTGCTGATGCGGCAGGAGCCGACCTTTTTTTACCCGGAGCTTCTGGCCCGGGGCCATCTTTGGGCCGGCAATTTCGACGAGGCGCGCACGGCGTTTCGCATCTTCATCCGCGCCGGCGCCGGCGCGCATTAAAACCATCGGCTACGCTTGATAACGAAACGCCCCGGAAATTGCTTCCGGGGCGT
This sequence comes from Agrobacterium tumefaciens, assembly GCF_005221325.1. Classification (NCBI taxonomy): domain Bacteria; kingdom Pseudomonadati; phylum Pseudomonadota; class Alphaproteobacteria; order Hyphomicrobiales; family Rhizobiaceae; genus Agrobacterium; species Agrobacterium tumefaciens. The sequence continues at coordinate 356,717 of NZ_CP039890.1, forward strand.
CTCGTTTTGACGGTGTCGCAAGAGAGCGTTTCAGGCTTTCAGCGGTTTGCGTTCGCGCATCAGGATCGGTCCGTATTCGACGCAGAAGAGACCGAAACCCACGATCCAGAGAAGCGCCGAGCAGGCATAAAGATGCATCATCACGCCCGGGAAAAACTCGGCTGCCGGCCTCAGCAGTGCGCAGGCGATCAGCGCCACATAAGCGGCGATGGTGACGCTGCTGGCCGCGAGCTTGCGCCCGGTATGGCCAAGGCTCGCTCTCGTCATAACCGCAAGCATCATGCAGCCGATAACGCCGACGGTGAAGACGTGCAGCACAGAGCGCGTGTCCATCACGTCTAGAGCCGCCAGCGCAATCGCGATGAAACCGACGGGAATGAAGGCATAGGCCACATGCAGCACCACCAGCACCTGCTCCGGCCAGGTCGTCCAGCCGCGCCAGCGGATGAGTCGAACAGCATGCATGAACGCGGCCAGAAGCGCCGTGGGCACTGCCACGATGCTCTCGGGTTCTATTGTCCAGACGGCAAGCGCCACGATGCCGGTGAGGATGGCGGCCGTATCGAAGCCGTTATAGGGCACGGGAAAATCCGTGCGGCCAAAACGGTTCAGCCAGTTTCGGGTGAAACTCGGCACGATGCGGCCGCCGACGATGATGACGAGCACGGTATAGGCCGAGACGGCAAGGCGGGTCGCGATCTGGCTGTGATCGCCGCCAATCGCCGCCCCATGGAAAATGATGTTGGCGACGGAAAGCGCCAGCAGCCCGCCCAGCACCTTCAGATCTTTCCATTTGCGCCCGGCAATGACCTCGCGCGCGCAGATCACCAGAAGTGCCGGTAGGAAAAGCCCGTCCACGGCTGCGGCAGTGACCACGCCCACCGTGCCCGGCACAAGCAGGAAAAGCCGGCCGGCGCACCAGAGCGCAAACAGCCACACCAAGGGTTTGCCCGATACCGGCAGCCGCCCCGTCCAGTTCGGCACGGCCGTCAAAAGAAAGCCGGCGAGCACCGCCGAAGCGAAGCCGAACAGCATCTCATGGGCATGCCAGTTCGGTGCGCTGTAGTCCCCACCGAGGTCAATGAAGCCGGAAAGGGCTGCGATCCACAACACCATCGCCACGATGGCCCACAGGGCGCCGCCGAGGAAAAACGGCCGGAAGCCGTAAGAAAAGATAACCGGGCCGGTGCGCGCCAGCCCTCTTGGAATGCCGCCCTTTGGCCGGCTGCGCCCTTGGGTGAGAACTGTTTCGCTGCCACTCATTATAATGCTCCTTGCTTGGTCTTGACATATGTCTAGACGCAAGCCCGTCCGACTTCTTTGCGAACAGGCAAAGAGGCGGTGCGACGCTTCCACACCGGCCTTCAGCCGCCTGCCAAAATGTCGCAGGGTGCCGAAAGCGAAGTTTGCTCCATCTCAAATTGTATTTTCGCCCCTCCGCTACAAATGCTGGACAGAGCGAAACATGCTCTGCCCCAAGAGGGATAGGAGAAGAATGATGACGGAAACCTTCCACATCACACGGCGTAATATTCTCGCAGGCGCAGCATTTGCAGGGGCTATAGCTCCCGTCATCATGCCATCAGCAGCGAGCGCGGCAGAGGAAAAGAAGGCCGCAGCCAAGCCATTGACGAGCGCTGAGATTGCAGCGTTACCTCGCGTAAAAGTTGATCTCATCAAGCCGCCCTTCGTGCATGCCCACACGCAGAAAGCCGAAGGCGGACCGAAGATCGTCGAGTTCACGCTCACGATCAAAGAGCAGAAGATGATCCTTGATGACAAGGGCACCGAGGTCCACGCCATGACCTTCAACGGTTCGGTTCCCGGGCCTCTGATGGTGGTGCACCAGGACGACTATGTCGAACTGACCCTCATCAACCCCGATACCAATGAACTGCAGCACAATATCGATTTCCACTCGGCCACCGGCGCGCTCGGCGGCGGCGGGCTCACCATCGTCAACCCCGGTGAAAAGGCGATCCTGCGCTTCAAAGCCACCAAGGCCGGCGTCTTCGTCTATCACTGCGCACCTCCCGGCATGGTGCCGTGGCACGTCACCTCGGGCATGAATGGCGCGATCATGGTACTGCCGCGTGAGGGCCTGGCGGACGGCCACGGCAAGGAGCTTGTTTATGACAAGATCTATTATATCGGCGAGCAGGACTTCTACATCCCGCGCGACGAGAACGGCAATTTCAAGAAATATGAAAGCGCCGGCGACGCCATGGCCGACACGCTGGAAGTCATGCGCAAGCTGACGCCAAGCCACATCGTGTTCAACGGTGCAGTTGGTGCCCTGACAGGTGAACATGCCCTTCAGGCCGCCGTTGGTGAAAAGGTGCTGATCGTTCATTCGCAGGCGAACCGCGACACCCGCCCGCACCTCATCGGCGGCCATGGTGATTATGTCTGGGCGACGGGCAAATTCCGCAACCCGCCGGATCTCGACCAGGAAACCTGGTTCATCCCCGGCGGCACGGCGGGCGCGGCCTTCTACACTTTCGAGCAGCCCGGCATCTACGCCTATGTCAACCACAACCTCATCGAAGCCTTCGAACTGGGCGCAGCAGCCCACTTCAAGGTCACGGGTGAGTGGAACAACACCCTGATGCAGGCGGTGCTGGCCCCATCGAGCATCTGACGAAAACGGGAGCGCGCCGCCGCCGACAGGCGCGGCGCGCTCCCCTTCTGCTCTCTGCGGCCTGAAAGCAGGCCCGAACTTTGGCGTCTCAACGACGCAGGCAGGTTCCCATGGGCATTCCCGGCAATAGCCATTTCCCAAATGCCGTCTCGCTTCTTTTGCCGCTCTCGCTTGCAACAGTGCTGGCAACGGCCATTGGTTTCCAGTCCGGGATCATCCGCAGCGGCGCTGATGCCAGCGCGGCCATGACGGCTCCGCAGGTCGTTACTGTGCCCGCCGGACGTTTCACCTACCGGGCGGAGGGTGAATATTTTCGCAATGGGTATGCCGTCGATGGCCCGATGGTCGACGTGACGATGCGGCAAAATCTGACGATCATGAAATATCAGGTGTCGAGCGCGGATTATGCGCGCTGCGTGGCGGAAGGCAGCTGCCAGCAACCCGAACCCGGCTTTGCCGCCCCCGTCGGCGCCGAGATACCGGCAACCGGCATCAGCCAGGATGACGCCCACGCCTATGCAAAGTGGCTGAGCGAGCGGACCGGCACTGTCTGGCGCCTGCCGAGCGATACCGAGCTGGCCTCTGCCGCCGGATCGCTTTTTCCGGATGAGACGCTTGGCGTGGCTGCGGACAGTGAAAACCCCGCGTTGCGCTGGCTGGCGGATTACGAGCGGCAGACCAGCCGCAAGGCCGCGGGCAATCCCGTTCCGCAATCTTATGGCAGCTTCGGCGAAAACGAATATGGCCTTGCCGATTTCGGCGGCAATATCTGGGAATGGACCGCGAGTTGCAGCCACCGCGTGACGCTCGGCAAGGATGGCGAAGTGGTCGACACCGCCGCCGCCTGCGGCATTCCCGTCGCATCGGGAAAACACCGGGCGGCGATGAGCGCCTTCGTCAAAAATCCGAAAAGCGGCGGCTGCGCCGTTGGCGTGCCTCCTGATAATCTCGGCTTCCGGCTGGTGAAGGATACGCGGTGGTATGCGCCGCTTGTCGAAAAGCTTCGCACAGCCCGTCTGATTTCTTGATAATCGTCAATTAAAACAATCAGTTGATTCATATCATTTGATCTTCTTCAGCCAGTGATAGTGCTGTATTGTGAGGATACAGAAAAGGTCGACACCCGGTTGCCCATGACGGGAACCAAGGCGGCGGCCAATCACCGGAGAGGGTGCAAGTGAAGATTGACCGAAGCGTCATCCGGTCGCTGGCCTTGTTTGCCAAGATGGCCGACGATGAGCTGGACGGACTGCTGACCCACGCCACATCCCGGCTGGTCCCGCCCGGCGAAGCCATTTTCGAGCAGGGCCAGTCCGCCACACATTTCTTCCTGCTCATTCACGGCCGCCTGAAGGTGACGCAGGTGACCCATGACGGCCAGCAGATCATCGTGCGTATGGTGCATCCCGGCGACCTCTTCGGTTTCGCCCGGGCGCTGCAACGGTCGGATTATCCCGGCACCGCCACGACGGCGGCCGAAAGCGTGATTCTATCCTGGCACACGGACCTCTGGCCGCAATTCGTCGAACAGAACCCGCATCTCGCCGTCTCCGCCATGCAGACGATCGGCCAGCGTCTTGAGGAAGCCCACACACGCATCCGCGAAATGTCGACGCAGGAAGTGGAGCGCCGGGTGGCGCACGCCGTGCTGCGCCTTTCACAGCAGGCGGGACGCAAGGAGTTGGATGGCATCCGTATCGACTTCCCGATCTCGCGTCAGGATATAGCCGAAATGACCGGCACGACGCTGCACACCGTTTCGCGTATCCTCAGCAGCTGGGAGAGCAAGGGTCTGGTGCAGGGCGGGCGGCAGAAACTTCTGGTCTGCAATCTGCCGGGCCTTGCCCAGCTGGCGGAGGGAGAAACCAGCCAGGTCTAGGGTGGCGACACTTGCCCCTCTCATGCCTCGATTTTCGCTAGCCGTATCTGGGTCGATCGGGGTGCGGCTTTCACTCAATTGTTTTGAACGCCTTGCTTTCGGCGAAAGTTCGACAAGGCGAGAAAATGCGCATCACTTATTTCTCTTCGGTGGCGTTCATCACACGGAGTGGTGGCGTCGTTGCATTAAAACTTTCCTCCTTTGAACCCCGAACACACCGGTTGGCAGTGCTTAGACCAACGTTCGAACCGGACGAAAGGCATCGTACCAACCCTTTGCCTGCGACAAGAAGATAGTGAGATCGTCTGAGATCAAAATCGACCGCTCTGCCGATTATGAAGACGTCGAGAAACGACTGATCGAAATATAGATTGATCAGTCGTAATCTCCCCGATTACCCGTTGAAACGCATTGTCGCTTTTGGTGACGGCAAAACCTACTTAAGGTCTCCCTGAAACGCGGGACGGTCATCCGGTCGAACGCAAAGGAAACCGTCTCCTGTGGTGGGCGCTCTGCCTCGGCCTGTTCCCGATGGTCATCGGTCATGGAAGAAGAACGATCCGCCCGCTGTCGAGTTTCGACTACATCCGCGTCTATAGGTGACCGAGATTGCAGAACGACAGGGTTACGCGACGCTGACGGCTTTCAGCGTCGCATTCAAACGTCATACAGGTCTGACACCCAGCGTATGGCGAAGGGCTGCCCTGTGACGAGATCTGATCGATCTCATATCAGCGTCATGCCGCCGTTAACGTGAAGTTCGATCCCGTTGACGAAACTGCCAGCATCAGATGCTAGAAACAGCGCCGCACGCGCAAGCTCCTCTGGCCGACCCATGCGCCCGGCGGGAATAAGCGACGCCATATGCTCCTCGAAATCCGGACGCACGGTGCGAACGCCTCTCCGCCTTTCTGGCAATGTTGATTCCGGCACGAGACTGACACCGACGCCTTCGCGAAGGAGCGCTATCGCGCTAGCCCAGTCACGCACTTCCATGCGCACATCCGCCAGCGATAAGCCGGCAGCCGTCGCCAGCGTGCGCGCATTGACATGGCATCCGCCGGTGGCAAGCACGAACGGCTCCGCTACGAATTCGGCAAGGGATAGTGCGTCGCGTCGGCCGAGGCGATGGGACGCAGGCAGCACGCAGACCCATGCGTCCCGCCCGATGAGCACCGCGTTACTATCTGGCAAGGGTTTAGGACGACACCAAGATCGACCGCACCCGTATCCAACGAGGTTTCAACCTCACGATCATCCGTTTCGAGCGCCACGAGTTCAATGCCGGGATGGAGGGAACGGAACCGCCGCACGAGCGGTGGAAGCACGGTGGTTGGCCATTGCCTCCAAGGCACCGAGTGGATTGAGGCCGGTGGAGTTGCCGCCGCATCAGGCGGCCATAGTTCGCGCCGGGGACAGAGCCGACTGCCTTGATACGGCGCTCGGTCATCGTGGCGTTGATCGAGTAACAAAGCTTAACGTGATAAGAGCAGAACAATTAAGCTGTCGTTCGCTTATTATGGCAACGAATAAGGGCCTAATACACTAAATTAGATATTAACCATAACTAAATATAAATCGATTACGTTTTATTCTTCTGTAGGCGAAACGACTAGCGGACGAAGACATGGCCAAACGGCTCGATGAAGCAGCTATCCCTGGAATGGGTCTGCGACAAGCTATGAGATTGTCGTGTGCATTGGCGCTGGCGCTCGTCGTGAGGCCGGGGTGGGCGCAACAGGTCATCGGCGGCAGCGATACGGAGATTATCGACGGCATGGATCCGGCCGGAACCGGTGCGGGCACGCAGCCAAGTCCATGGACGATCAACAACGACCTTTTGATAGGCGAGCAAAGCGGCGACGACGCAGCCCTCATCATCCGGAATGGCGGCGACGTCAGCAACGATATCGGCGTGCTTGGCGTCGATCCGGGTGCGGGCGGCACGGTAACGGTGACCGGGCCGGGCTCCACCTGGGCTAACTCCGATACCCTTTATGTCGGCCATCAGGGCACCGGCACGCTCAGCATCGAAGATGGCGGCATGGTCGATAGTGTGGCCGGCCATGTCGGCTATTTCTCCGGCGCGAGCGGTTCGGTCACGGTCAATGGTGCAGGTTCGACCTGGATCAGCTCCCAAGACACCTACATCGGTGATAGCGGGACCGGCACGCTCACCATCTCGAATGGGGGCACGGTCAACAACGCATCCGGTTATATTAGCAATGATTCCAGTGCCATCGGCGAGGTCATCGTCACGGGCGCAAATTCGGTCTGGAACAATGCTGCGTTCGTCTCGGTCGGCGAGGCCGGAACGGGAACGCTGACCATTTCGAATGGCGGTTCCGTCACCGGCAGCCAAGGCTATGTCGGCTTCAGTTCCGTTGGCAGCGGCGTGGTGAGCGTGATCGGCACGGGCTCGAACTGGATCAGCTCAGGCGCACTCTTCGTCGGCGAATTCGGCATAGGCCGTGTCACGATCAGCGATGGCGGCATGGTTTCTGCGTCCGAGATCGTCATCGCCAACGAATCCGGCGGCACGGGAACAGTGGAGATTGACGGAAGTGCCGGAAACGGACGCGGCGTTCTTAAGACAGGCTACGTCGAGAGAGGAGCCGGTAACGCAAATCTTGTTTTCGACGGCGGGATTCTGCGCGCAACGGGCAGCGAGGCGAATTTCCTGCGCGGCTTCGGCGCCGGCGAGGTCACGATCGATGCCGGTGGAGCCTTTATCGATACGAACGGCTTTGCCGTCGCTATATCAACAGATCTGCAAGGGACCGGCGGCCTCACCAAGCAGGGCACCGGCACGCTGACGCTTTCCGGCACCGACATCTATACCGGGGTGACGACGGTCGAGACCGGCACGTTGCTGGCAGGCAGCGCTGGCGCTTTCGTGCAGAACGGCGCCTACGCGGTCAATGGCGGCGTCCTTGATCTCGGTGGTTTCGACCTCACTATGGGGCAGCTTTCGGGCGGCGGCGAGATCGCGATCGGCAGCGCCGACTTGACCATCAACCAAGCGAGCAACAGCACCTATGCTGGCATATTCTCCGGCAGCGGCGATTTCGCCAAACTCGGCACCAGCACCTTGTTCCTGACTGGCGACAGCTCAGGGTTTGCCGGTACGACGACCGTGTCGGGCGGCGGCCTGGTCGTCAATGGCAGCCTTGGCGGCACCCTGACGATGACAGGCAGTAGACTGGGTGGCTCGGGGGCCATTGGTACGCTGAACGCCGGCGCGGGCGCCACCGTTGCGCCCGGCAATTCCATCGGAACATTGACCGTCGGCGGCAACCTCATTTTCGATCCCGGCTCCACCTATGAAGTCGAGGTCGATCCAGCCGGTACCGCCAGCGATTTCATCTCGGTCACCGGCACCGCGTTTCTAAACGGCGCCTCCGTCACCCATGTCGGGATGAACGGCAACTACAAGCCCTTCTCCCCCTATACTGTCCTGACCGCAACCGGCGGGATCAGCGGCACATTCGGCGCGGTCACCTCCAATTACGCCTTCCTGGCAGCCGACCTCTCCTGTGATCTGAACAACGTCTATCTGCAGATCGCGCGCAACGACGTGAGCTTCACCGAAATGGCGGCAACGCGCAACCAGATTGCCGCGGCGGGGGCCGCCGAGCGACTCGGAACCGGCAACAACGTCTACGACGCGATCGTCACATTGCCGGACGACGAGTCAGAGATTCAGGCGAGCTTGAACGCCCTTTCCGGCGAAATCCATGCCTCGATCAAGACGGCGCTGATCAACCAGAGCCTCTTTGTCCGCGATGCCGCCAATGAGCGCCTGCGCTCCGCATTCGGCGATACCGGCCCCACCGCGTTCCCGATACATGCCGTCCGGCCGCGCGGTCCGGAACCGATCGCCGCCGATACGTCGGAAAGGCCGGTTTTCTGGAGTACGGTGTTTGGCGGCCGGAGCGAGGCATCCACGGATGGCAACGCCGCTACGCTGCCCCATCAGACCGGTGGATTTCTCGCCGGCGTCGACACCACCTTCGATGACGTCAGGTTCGGCATGATGGCTGGCTACAGCAACTCACGCTTTGACCCGCGCCACCGCGCCTCATCGGGATCGAGCGACGATTATCACCTCGGCCTCTACGGGGGCACGCACTGGGGCAATCTCGCTTTCCGCTCCGGCCTTGCCCATACCTGGCACGAGATCGATACCAGCCGCCGCGTCGTAATCGGAAACTTGGGGGACAGGCTCGATGCGAGTTACGGCGCCGGCACACTGCAGGCCTTTACCGAGCTCGGATATCGCATCGATACGGCGGCGGCCTCTTTCGAGCCCTTCGCCAATCTCGCTCATGTGGCCGTTCGGACTGCCGGGTTCACAGAAGAAGGCGGGGCCGCCGCGCTCGACAGTTCGAGCCGCACTACTAACACCGCCATCGCCACACTTGGCCTGCATGCCGAAATGGATATTCGCTTGGGTGGAACGAATGCCACTCTGCGCGGCATGTCGGGCTGGCGGCATGCGGCCGGCGATACCGTTCCGCTGACGACGCATGCTTTTGCGGGAGGCGGCGACTTCACGATCGCTGGCGTCCCGGTGGCGCCCAACGCCTTCATCTTTGCTGCGGGGCTTGACTATGACCTCAACCCAAGCTCCACCCTCGGAATTGCCTATTCCGGCCAGATTGCTGAGGGCGCCCAACAGCATGGGGTCAAAGCGACGCTATCAGTGAAGTTCTAAAATCCGCTTCATACGGCGTGCCGGCATCCTTGCACGTCATACTTTGGAAAACACCGAACGCCAATTCCGGAGATTCTTGTGATAAACGGCCTGCCAATTGCACCCTCGCCCACGGAACAAGGCTAATTGGCATCAGCCGTGCGTGGTGCCAGCGGCTTCACGGTAGTCATGGCCCAGTCTGCAGTCAAAGGGCGTGCTTCGGGCCGCAACACTACCGGCCGGTAATGAAACTTTTACGACGTCCGCCGCTCACATTCGGCGTTTTATCCGCAACGGAGCTACTTCAGCACGCTGGTCTCGAGTATGGAGGTGTCTACCTAGCAAAATGCCTCAAGCTGTTCGTTTATCACGACAACCTGCACAGGTACATCATGGCATCGCTCTTCGATGGTCCCTTCGAACCGCGGCAGCCCGACTTCAACTGCACAAAGGCGATCACCACCTCTGCGTGCCCAAACTCGCAAGCGGCTTCTGCAGGGCGCAACCCCACCGTTTCTCGTTTCCGACGGTTTTTTGCCGTAGACAGAGCGATAGACCGCCCAAAAGCGGCCGAGATGATAGAACCCCATTTTAGACAAATTGTTCTTACGGGCTCTTGGTTCAACGGCTCGAGCAGATCATTTCTGACAGCCCATAGCCGAAGGGTCCGCAGATAAAACGGCCAGGGTCGTTTCCAGGAATGAAAGAAAACCCTTTTCGAGCCCGAACCGAGACGCCGATGGCCCCGGCGACCATAGCACTGGTATTGGGTTTCGAGATGTTTGCCTGCATGAAGTCGATTGCGTCGGGCACATGCCAGGGTGCGATTAGAAATGTCCTTTGCTCAGATAGTGAGATTAGCGATTGGGGATTGTTCGGACCAGCAGATCGGCCAGCGCCTGAGTCAGATTCGACGGGGCGACTGGCGACTGAAGCAACGGCCCGCCATGGTGTATACCGCCGATGATCGTTTGGCCCATCTTGGCCCCTAAACATTTAAGGGGCACAGATATACGGTACGGTGATATGGGCGGCGTTTGCCGTTACCGTGCGAAGGTCGACCTTCCTGAAAAGGCACACAAGTTACCAACATCAACAGGCCGGCGACAGAGGCGTCTGTCGCCGGCGGATTTGAAGGACTGAGTCCGTCAGGGATGAGGCCTGGTTTTCATCGACAGTGCATGTTGGCCAGGGACGTGCGGGACATGCATCGTCAAACTGCAGTTGCTGCGGCGGTAACACAGCGTCGCGCGTGGCATCCACGAACGCCCCCTAAGCAAGAATAAGAGGCCGCCGTTCGTATATCATGCGTGGGGCTCCTCCCCTGTCAGGCAGCAACATCTTATCGGGAGAACTCCTTTGCGTGAAGCTTGACGAACTGGTGCATACTCGTCGGCTCCCTCCCAACGAGCTCCGCGAAATCATCGGTCAGTCGATTGTATCGACCCTGCTGATGAAGTTTGGCCATCGTGGCCAGATGGCTGATGACATGGGCCGGCACTCCCCGTTCGCGCAATTTGTCGGCCCAGGCCGCGATCGGCACGTCCCGATACCGGATGGTCCGCCCAAGCGCGTCGGAGAAGTTTTTCGCGTAGTGGTTCACATCAGCGGTGACCTGACCTGTCAGATTGTAGATGCGACCGATGTACGGGGTCGGTTCGGCCAGTATCGTTGAGACGGCGTCGGCTACGTCGATGGAGGAGATTGGTGAGGTGATGCTGTTGCCAAGCGGCAGGATCAGCTCGTCATTCTCCCGAACCCCCGCGGCGGCGAAGAACAGGAAAAACCCTTCCATGAAGACCGTTGGCCGTACAGTGACCACCGGCAGGCCCGACCATTGGAGCGCCTGCTCGGCCAGCCAGTGCTGCTTTTGCTGCGGGCTATCGGTCGTTTCGGTGATGCTCATTTGCGAGACCGTCATCTGCGACATGTTCACAAATACCTCAACCCCATGATGGCGAGCGATAGCCGCGGTGTTGACGGTTGCTTCGAGATAGGATGGCGACACGGACATGCCGAAATAGATTCGTGAAACACCTTCCATGGCGCGATGCATGGAGGGGAGGTCCGTCAGGTCGGCGACGACGACTTCAGCGCCGAGATCGCGCAACGCTGCCGAGCGGTCATCCTCCCGCCGCACCAAGGCGCGGACGTAAAATCCTCTGGCCAAGAGGTTGGTCGTTACATTGCGGCCGATTGCCCCAACGGCGCCCGCGGCGCCTGTCACAAGGATAGGGCGGTCATCTTTCTTGTCCATTCATTCCTCACTGTGTCTGTCGGGATCGGAGTGCGAGGCGCGATTCCGTCTGTTGCCGGCCGATTTCAGGGCTAAGCTCCCGTAACGTTTTTCATGGCGGCTCGCTGCATCGAACGCGGCGTCAGGCGATTTGAAAAAATAATGATGTTGTTCATGAACCCTGGGAGCACGGAAGCTTTTCCTTTTGATAGCGCGCGAAGACCACTTTCGGCGACAGGACGGGGCTTCATCGTCAGAAAACGCAGCATGCGCGAGACAGGGGCACTTGCGGCCGAATCGAATCCTGTTTCGGTGTGTCCAGGGCAAAGGCAGGTGACCGTCACGCCTCGAGGGCGGAGCTCGTCGTGCAAAGCCTCTCCAAACGACAACACATAAGACTTCGTTGCTGCATAAGCGGCAAACCCAGGAACGGGCTGGAATGACAGAATGCTTGCAATGAGAAGTATCTGCCCAGACCCGCGGGTTGCCATATCCTGCCCGAAGATAAAGCTCAGTTCCGTGACCGCTGTGATGTTGAGCTGTATCATATCGGTCGTGCGCTCCAGCGGGGTTTCCAGAAAGTCCCCGTGCAACCCATACCCGGCATTGTTCACCAGAATATCGATCTGCAGCGACTTTTCGTCCAGACTGCTTTTCAATCGAGCGGCAGCGCCAGGGGCTGCAAGATCTATCGGTTCAACAACGATCTCGACACCATATTTTTGCCGAAGCTCTGAGGCGAGCTTCTCCATCGGCTCCCTGCGCCGGGCGGCGAGCACGAGATTTACTTTCTGCGCTGCCAGTAGTTCGGCATATTCGAGGCCCATGCCACTTGAGGCGCCGGTGATCAGGGCCCGCTTCGTTGCGGCACCATTGAATTTTCCGACGAGGGATGTTTGCGTTTCCGCGTTAGCAACGTTTTGCATTTGGTTTCCTTTCAAATAGATGGATATTTTTGGTGGAGCTGACGAAGTCTTGCTTGTTAGCGCCTGCAGAGTTTGAATCTTTACCGAATCATGAGGTTCAGGATGCGCTCGACCAGCTTTCCGTATGGGGGGTGGAACAGTTTGACGGTGTTCCACCGTCCTTGCTCGTAGATGCCTTTGGCATGGCTCAGTCGCCTGAAGCCCTCGACGCCGTGATAGGCGCCCATCCCGCTGGCGCCGACGCCGCCGAAAGGCAAGTCATCCTGGGCGACATGCATGATCGTGCCGTTGATCGTGACATTTCCCGATGTCGTGCGGTCGAGCACCTTTCGCCGTTCCGCAGAGTCTCCACCGAAATAGTAGAGAGCCAGTGGCCGCGGACGGGCGTTCACATAGGCGATCGCTTCACTGATGTCTCGATAGGGAAAGATAGGCAGAATCGGACCGAATATCTCCTGGTGGGCGATTTTCATCTCATCGGTGACGCCCAGCACTACCGTCGGCGCGAGCGTATGCGGACGGCGGGCGGCGTCACCAGGCCGGTGCCCGACCTCGATAATCTGTGCGCCGTGGGCGCGGGCATCCTCGATCAGGTCGATCAGCGTCCCATACTGACGGTCGTTGACGATGGAAGTGTAGTCCTCGCTGGTCGGACCGTCTGGATAGGCCGCCTTTGCCAGCCTGTCGAAACTCGCGACAAATGTGTCGACCTCGGATTCATGCACCAAGGCATAGTCGGGGGCGATGCAGGTTTGCCCACCGCTAAGAAGCTTCCCCCAGACGATGTCGGACACAAAGCGATCCTGCACGCCGCCCTTGGCAACGATCGCCGGGGACTTTCCGCCAAGCTCCAGGGTGACCGGCACGAGATTGTCACTCGCCGCCTTCATCACCGCGCGCCCCACTACTGTGCTGCCGGTGAAGACAAGGTGATCGAACGGTAGGGTTGAGAAGGCCGCACCGTCGCCCTCGACGAGCGCAACCTGTTCTTCCGTGAAGATTTCGCCGAGCATCGATGCGATGAGGGCATTTGTTTCCGGCGTCACATTGGACGGCTTGAGCATGACGCGGTTTCCCGCGGCGATCGCGGTCACCACCGGCATCAGAGACAACTGAATTGGATAGTTCCAAGGCGAGATGACCCCAACGACACCGACGGGCTGATACTCGATCCAGGCCCGGCCGAATTGCATCAGGAGCGAGACATGACGGCGCTCAGGTCGCATGAAGCGGCGCAGGTTTTTGCTTAGATAATCGATGCCAGCGATCACCCCGAAGACCTCCATGATCGCGGTCTCGTGACGGGCACGATGCCCGAAGTCCGAAGAGACGGCCGCCTCAAGGGCCGCGCGGCGACCGATCAGCGCCTGCTTTAGTCTGGCGAGATTGGCGCGACGATCCGCGAGTGATGGCGCGCCGTCGCGGAGAAAGGCGGTTCGCTGGGCGGTGAGGATACGGCCCATGTGGTTGGCGTCGGTGAATTCTTCTATAGCGTTCATGGCATACTCCGATGTAGACAAAAGCAACATGGAGGTCTATATAGACCGCAATGTTACCACTGTCAACAATGTATCCAAGAGAAACTTTATCGCCATGACAGACGTTCAAAACCGCCCCTATCATCACGGTGATCTCCGCCGCGCAATCATTGAAACGGCGTTAGACATGCTCCGGGATGACAAGAACTGGCAGTTCACGCTGCGAGAAGTCGCCCGTCGGGCCGGCGTCAGCCACGCTGCGCCCTACAAACACTTTCCGGATAAAGCAGCTCTGCTCGTCGAACTCGCCATGATTGGATTCGATCGACTACGCGAGGCGCTAGCGGAGGCGAAACCCGAAGCCCCCCAATCTTTGCTCGAAGAAATCATGCCGATATCTCTGGCATATGTCGCGTTCGGAACCGATAACCCGGCCCTATATCGACTGATGTTCAGTGCCGAGGAGGGGCGGGCCGTAGGAATGCATCTCGATCAACGGGCGTTAGCGGTATTCGACGTAGTGCTGGACATGCTCAACCGCGGTCAGGCTGCTGGGACCATTCGCAAGCGGCCAGTCAGGGGACAGGCCACCACCGCATGGGCGCTCATTCACGGCATCACCTTGCTCGCGATCGATGGGCTCCTGGTGGAAGAAAAAGTCGGACCGGCGCCGCTGGACGCAGCCATTGCCACTCTGGTGGAAGGGCTCGCAATCCCGCAACCAAACACGTAGTTCATACGAAGCCTGGGCCGCATGGCCAATCGATGTCGCGTTTCGGACTTCGTCATAGGATCGAGCAGCGTTGGTCGTAGCACACGTTAATGCCCGACCAGGCTCTTAGCGGTCTCTCGGCAATCCGTACCCACGCTCGGTAAAGAAGGTACAAAGCTCATAGCACGGCATGAATTAGATTCCGCGTTTGTGACGGAGGAGCATTTTTCCCGTCGACTCCGTCTTTGAGCAGATGTCCGCCTGGGGCTGAAGGCTCTGGAGATAATTGACCGCCCGGTGCGCATGAGCTGCTGCCTGAAAGATCGCCCGCTTGTCGTTGACCAGCACCGATAACCAGGACTGGAGATAGGACGACGATCCGGCCGCGGCTCGAGCTCCGAAGCAATACCGAGATCGGCGATGAGTTCTTCCCGAGCCCGCTCCCTTCGATCCTGGCATAGCGCGACAGGTCGCGTCCGACGCGATGTTCCGCCGCTGTCCTGTCGGTCACCTCGTACCCGGTATCATCGCGAAACGCCTCAAAGGGCAGAATCTGGATATAGTCCATGACTGGAGAATAGTAGGCCTGATTGCCGCCGTGTCGGATGACTGCGCCGGTGTTGCGGAAGAAGCGGTCGGCGCTCTCGATACAAGTCCCAGTCTCAAGACCAGTTCCTCGACGACGCCGGTCCGGTGATGGTTACCGGCACATCCTGCGCAGCCACCGTTCAATCACAAGGCTCCTGCGGATCCATTCGAACCACGACGATGACTGGAGATGGAGCATAATGCTCAGTCGCCGAACCCAACTATACCTTTGATTTCGGTAAATTCGTGCAGACCGAACTTGCCATATTCCCGACCGTTGCCCGACTGCTTGTAGCCGCCGAAGGGGGCGGCCCCATCCCAGGCGGAGCTGTTGAGGCGCACTATGCCGGTTCTGAGTCGTCGTGCGAAGGCACGCGCCTCCTCGGGTGCGCCCTGAATATAGGATGCTAGTCCATAAGGCGTGTCGTTGGCGATATCCGCCGCCTCGTCCTCGCTGCCATAACCGAGAATGGCAAGCACAGGCCCGAAAATCTCTTCACGGGCGATCGTCATGTCGTTCGTAACGCGTGCAAAGACTGTCGGCCGTACATAATAGCCGCTGTTCAGATGCGCTGGCCGGTCGAGCCCGCCGGCAACGAGTTCCGCCCCTTCCTCCATTCCCTTGCGGATGAGGCTCTGAATCTTGTCGAATTGCATTCTGCTGGCAACTGGCCCGATATCCGCCTCGGCATCGCCGGGTGCGCCAACACGGACCGATTCCGCCGCCGCACAGGCGATGCCGATCACCCGGTCCATTTGCTCCGCAGGGACGAGAAGACGGGTCGGCGCATTGCAGGACTGGCCGGAATTGGCAAAGCACCTGATCACCCCGGCGTGCACGGCGGCGTCGAGATCAGCGCTGCGGAGTACGATGTTGGGCGATTTGCCACCCAGTTCCTGATGCACGCGCTTCACCGTCGGGGCCGCCGCCTGCGCGACCGAAATGCCGGCGCGTGTCGAGCCGGTGAAGGAAACCATGTCGATATCGGGATGGCTCGCCAGTACCGCACCCACGGTCGGGCCGTCACCATTGACAAGGTTGAACGCGCCCTTGGGAACACCGGCCTCGTGCAGGATTTCGGCGAAAAGTATGGCGTTGAGCGGCGCGATTTCCGAGGGTTTCAGCACCATGGTGCAGCCGGTGGCGAGCGCCGGAGCCACCTTGCAGGCGATCTGGTTAATCGGCCAGTTCCACGGCGTGATCATGCCGACGACACCGACCGGCTCATGGACGATGCGGGTCGTGCCCTGCATGTATTCGAACGGAAAATCGCTCATGGCGCGGATTGTCTGCTCGAAATGCGCCACGCCGATACCCGCCTGCTCATCCCGTGCCATTTTTCTTGGTGCGCCCATCTCGCGCGAGATCACGTCGCCGATCTCGTCCTGTCGACGTTTCAGTATCTCAAGAATGCGCTCAAGCAGGCCGAGGCGCTCTTCCCGCGTCGTCTGCGAAAAGGCAGCAAAGGCGCGGCGCGCGGCGGCAATGGCGCGCTCGGCATCCGCCGCCGATCCCATGGCTATCTCTGCGAAAGGCTCTTCGGTGGCGGGGTCCACGACGGGTAGACGCTGGCCGCCGAGTAGATCGACCCAGGCGCCGTCGATGTAGAATTTGAGATAGTTGTCCATATCCGTCTCCAATGATCTCAGCGGCCGGCCAGGATGAAGTCGGCGACCCGTTCTGCGATCATGATCGTGGGAATGTTGGTATTGGCGCACGGGATCGACGGCATCAACGATGCATCGCAAACCCTCAATCCTTCCACGCCGTGTACGCGGCCTGTAGACGACGTCACCGCCGTGGGATCGTCAGCCGATCCCATGCGGCACGTTCCCGAAGGATGCCATGTGCCGCCCACATGGCGGCGGACGAATTCCGTCAACGCCTCGTCGTCTTCAAGCAGCCCCCGCATGGTCGTGCCGAGTGTTATCGCCGAATGCACCAATGCCGGGCGCAGCGGACCCGCCACATCCAGAAGACCCGAGAAAAGACCCCGCTGCAACGCGTTCCATGTCCCTGGTACAGCGACCTTCGCCACCCGAGGCGAATAGCTCGATGGAAAAACAGTGCCGCCGTGCCCCGCCATGAAAGGATCGGACAGTGCCTCCGCTCCCAGCCGCAGCGCAAGCTTGAGCCGCCTCAGATCACGCTCATCGCTCAGCATTCTGAAGTCGACCTCGGGCTCCACATGGGGGTCAAGCGAAACGAGCTTCACGAAGCCGCGCGAATAGGACTTGTTGACCCAGAAGAACAGGCTGCCCAGCCGCAAACCGATGGAATGCCAGCCGGATCGCGACAGGATGGCGGCATGCATGTCACTCTGCGGCGCGCCGTCGAGACCCGACGAGAAACGCCAGATCGCCTGTTCGTGGTGTTCGCTCCTGTCACGCACCCGCATCTGCGGCGGCAGATAGGCAGCGACGGCGATCGAGGGATGCTCCATCAGATTGCGCCCGACGCCATTGCGGCCGGCCACGACATCGCCCCCCACGGCGGCAATGTCACCGACGGGGCCGATACCGGAGCGCATCAGCAGCGCGGGTGTGTGGATGGCGCCGGCAGAGACAATCACGTCCGACGCTTGGATCGTCTCCGCCGTCGCACCTGTCAATCTCGCGCCCGTGGCTCGACGGCCATCGAACAGGATGCGGTCCGCGACGCTTTCGGTGATGATCCTGAGATTCGGGCGTTTGCGCACATCCGCCGTCAGATAGGCAACCGAAGTCGGCAAGCGCTCCCCACTATCGCTCACGGCAATCGCACCGCGAAAGACGCCGTCTTCCCATGCTCCGTTCTGATCAGGTTTTATCGGATGGCCGCGGCGGTCGAGCGTTTTCATAACTCGGTCAACGAAAGGGGAAATCCTGTCGTCGGATATGCGCCGGATCGTCAGCGGTCCGTCCGTACCATGAAGCGGCCCGTCGAAATCCCTGTCGGCTTCGATCTTCAGGAAATAGGGCAGGCAGGCGTCCCAGCCCCAGCCGTCCGCTCCAAGCGCCTGCCACTCGGCATAATCGGCCGGGGCGCCGCGATTGGCCATCAGAGCGTTGATCGCCGAGCCTCCGCCCAGAAGCCGCGCCTGCTCGTAGCAACGCGGTGGACGGGGCGCCGTGTTGGAACGGGCATGGCCCATCAACGCCGTGAGATGCGACCAGATATTGCGCGCATCGAGATAGGCCCGACCGGGATAACGGCCGCGCACCTCATCCGGGATATCGTCCGCCGAAATATTACGCCCGGCCTCAACCAGAACGACCGTCCGCCGCGAATCTGCGGAAAGGCGTGCGGCCAGCACACAGCCCGCCGATCCGCCGCCGAGGATCAGGTGATCGACGATCATGTGGCCCGTCCCTGCGAATATTCGGTGTTGCGGGCATTGATCGCTGCCAGCATCAGCAGGATGAACGAGATCGCCGTCAGCAGGGAGCTGATCGAGGCAATGGTCGGATCGATCTCGTCCCGCAGCGCGGTGAACATGCGCTTTGTGAGCGTCTGGTATTCGCCACCGGAAATGAAAAGCGAGACCACGGTCTCATCGATGGCGGAGATGAAGGCGAAGAGCAGACCGGAAATGACGCTCGGGCGGATTTGCGGCAGGGTGACGATGAAGAAGGTCCGCCAGCGGTTCATGCCGAGGCTTCGCGACACCATTTCCTGCGTGTGGTCGAACTTGCGCAGCCCAACGAGGACGGAGGTAACGACATAGGGCAGACCAAGCATGACGTTGGCGAGGACCAGCCCGGTCAGCGAGGCGAGGAGCCCGATCTGCGCGTAAACCAGAAAGACACCGACAGCGGTGATGACGATCGGCACGATCAGCGGCAGAAGCAGCAGCGCCTGCAGGCTGCGCACCAGCCGCGATTGTGTGAGGTTAAGAGAATAGGCCGCCGCAGTCCCGAGAATGGTGGCGATGACGGCGCTGGAGACGGCGACTATCAGGCTTACACGCGTTGCCTGCATCCAGGCGGCGCTGCCAAGATAAGCCTCATACCAGCGCAGCGACCAGGACGGCGGCGGGAAAGCAAGGAAGCGCGCGCCGGAAAAGGACATTGGCAGGATGATCAGGATGGGGATCATCAGCCAGGCGAGAACGAGGGCTACAAAGCCGTAGAGAAGGATTTTCGACAGGCTCATGTGTCACCTCGTTCCCATGATGCGTTCGAATGGAATGATGAGGCTCGCCAGCCGGAAGACCAGAAAGACACAGACCAGCAGAACGACGCTAATCGACGAAGCTGCGCCCCATTCGTTATAAACCTCGATGTTGCGGGAAACGAGCATAGAGACCATGTAGGTGCGCCCGCCGCCCAGCAGTTCCGGCGTGATATAAAAACCAAGGGTGAGCACGAAGACCAGAACCATGCCGGCGATCAAGCCCGGCAGCGACAGTGGCAGGAAAACCCGCCAAAAGACATGCATGGGTGAGCCGCCGAGGCTGGAACCGGCCATGGTCAGTTCCGTGGGTATTTTCTTCATCGTCGCATAAAGCGGCAGCACCATGAAGGGCAGCAGGATGTGGATCGTCGCCATGACCGTGCCGAATTCGTTGTTGACCAGCCGGAGCGGCGCATCGATCAGGCCCGATCCCGTCAGCGCCGAATTGATGATGCCGTTGCGCTGCAGCAGGATGAGCCAGGCATAGGCGCGCACCAGAACGGATGTCCAGAAAGGCAGCAGCACCATGGCGAGAACGAGCACGCTCCAGCGCTGAGGCAGGCCCGCCGCCACATAGGCGACGGGATAGCCGAGGAGCACGGTCATCAGCGTGACGACCGCCGCAATGCGGAAGGTCTGAAGGAAGGTCATCCAATAGACGGACTCCGTCAGAAACCGCTGATAGTGAACGAGCGTAAAGCCGCCATCCTGCCGGATCGACTGCCAGCCCAGCCACAGAAGCGGCAGGACCAGCAGAACGACGACGACCGCAAGCGCTGGCGCCAGCAGCATCAGCATGAGTCTTTGCTCACGCTGCTCATGCAGCGCCGACGGATTTCGTTTCGACTGTGCCATCAGTGACCCTCCACAGGCCGAACATCATTTCTGGATGAACTGCGCCCAGCGTTTTTGCGCCTCCTCACCGGCTGGTGAACTCCACCACTCATCCGACACCAGAACCTGAAGTGCGGCATTGTTCGGCGAACTCGGCATTTCGGCAGCGCGTTCCGGCGAAATCTTGCCGGTCTTGTACGCTTCAGGATTGCCTGGACCGTAGTCGATATAGGCCGGGAAATTCGCCTGGATTTCAGGGGTCAGCGCCGCGTTGACGAACTTGACCGCCGTTTCAAGGTTCGGCGCGCCCTTGAGAATGCAGAGCGACGTATACTGAAGGAAACCTTCATTGAACGAATAACCGATCGGCGCGCCCTCCTTCACCACCGCAGCAACGCGGCCGTTCCACGCCATCTCCATGTCGACTTCACCATCGGCTAGAAGCTGCGCTGACTGGGCGCCGGAGGTCCACCACACCGTGACATAGGGTTTGATCTCTTCGAGCTTCTTGAAAGCCCGGTCGACATCGAGCGGATAAAGCTTGTCCACTGGCACGCCATCGGCGAGCAAAGCGGCCTCAAGTGTCGCAAGAGGATGGTTACGAAGCGCCCGCGTACCCGGAAATTTCTTTACATCCCAGAAATCCGACCAGCTCTTGGGCGTGTTGCCACCGAACTTGTCCTTGTTGTAGGCAAGCACACTCGAGTAGAATTCATAGGCGACCGAATAGGGGCTCTTGTATTCGGCCGGCATCTTTTCCGCATTGGGTATCTTGGAAAAATCGAGTTTCTCGATCATTCCCTGTTCCCCGCCGCGTATGCAATCCTTCGCCGGCGTGTCGATGACGTCCCAGACGATCTTGCCAGATGCGGACTGCGTCTTGATCACCGGCCAGGCATCCGGCGCGCTGTCCTGATTGACAGTGATGCCAAGCAGCTTGGCGACGGGATCGAGGATCGCCTTGGTCTGCGCCTCCTGGTAGGCGCCGCCCTGCGAGACGAAGGTGACCTGTTCCGCCGACGCCAGGCCAGCCGAAAAGACAGCGGCGGATGCGGAAAGCACGAGCATGGAAAATCTGTATTTCATTTGTCGTTCTCCTCTTTTATGGCGAGGCGCTGTCGCCCCTTTTGGCATTCGACTGTCGGGTCTTAGCGTCCGATTGCATCGAGGAACTGATACCAGCCGGCGACGAGCCGGACGGCTGGCTCCCTGATGGGATAAAAAGGCACGGGGTTGAGCGGCTCTGCGGTCAAGAGCCCGAGATCGGGGCTTTGCCCTGCAACCATAGCTGCAACGTAGCGGCCCATGTTGGAGGCCATGGCCACCCCGGTTCCATTATAACCGACTGCATAGACGACCCGGTCGTCCAGCCGGCCCAGATGCGGAATGCTGTCCATCGTCATGGCCACGAGGCCGGACCAGCGATGGGTGACAGATACGGCTGCGAGTTCTGGAAACTGCCGCACCATGGCCCTGTGCAGCGCCGCAAACGCGCTTTGGGAATCCGCCTTGCCGAAGGCGCCGCGCCCGCCATACATCACACGGTCTCCGACCTTGCGGAACCAGCGCATCATGCGTCGTGTCTCGGTATAGCTGCGTCCCTGCGACAGGAGGGAAGCGGGCCTGCCGGTGAGCGGCTCGGTCGCAATCATTGCGGAGCGGAAGGGAATGATGGATTTGCGGACCGCCGACGTGGCCGGCGTCAGATCAGAATAGGAATTACTGGCGATCACCACCTGTCGGGCCGAAACGACACCGTCAGGCGTTTCAAGAACGATGCCCGCGCCATCTCGCCTGAATGCCGCCACCGGCGTCTTCTCGTGGATCGCGATGCCTGCGGCACTCAATCCGGCCGCCATGCCCAAAACAAAATTCAAGGGGTGAATGACGCCGCCATGGGTATTGAGCATGCCGCCGACGAAATCGCCTGAGCCCGTCTCCGCCTCCATGTCCTCCGGTGAGAGAATGGTGCAGGCGTGGTCGCCAAGCGATCCACGCAGCCACTCGACTTCTTTTTTCAGGCCATCGAGCGACAGCTGATTATGCGCACAGCGCAGCGAACCGGTAGGGCGATAATCGGCAGCGGCGATTGCATAATCGTCTACCAGTTCGCCGACATGATCGATGGCCTCGATACCGAGATCATGCATGCGCCGCGCCGTCTCTATCCCGTAGCGGGCGGCGATGTCGGAGAAGGAAAGCCGGAACTTGCCCGACACCACGCCACCATTGCGGCCGCTCGCGCCCCATCCGATCCGGCTTGCCTCCAGCACTACCGGAGACAGGCCGCGGCGGGCCAGATAGCGCGCCGCGGAAAGGCCCGTATAGCCACCGCCGATGATGGCGACATCGAACCGACGATCACCCGAGAGCCGGTCGAAGGCAGGACGGCTCGAAGCCGTCTCCTGCCAGAGGGAGTGGATATCAGGAAAAGGGGGGCGTGCGGCCATCGGTCCGGCTCTCCCGCTTTCAGGCTGCCGTTGCCGTCTTGACGCCGGCAACAAGCTCCGCGTCCACCGCATCGGCCAGTTGCTTGAGCGAGGAGAAGTGGAAATCGGGCTTGGCCACCACCTTCGGAGCCGGGGTTCCACCGAACCCCTGCTGGCCCTGGCGACGCTCGATCCAGCAGGTCGTGTAGCCAAGTTCGCGGGCCACGCCGATATCGTGATGCTGGCTCTGGGCGACATGCAGGATTTCCGACTGCTTGAAACCGAAAGCCGACTGACGCCCCTTGTTAAAAGCGAAAAACTGCGGATTGGGCTTGGCGCATCCGGCCTCATCACAGGTGACGCTGTCGTGAAACGGATTGCCAAGCGTATCGGAATAGGCGGAAAACGCCGTCCGGTCGGCATTCGTCATGGCGACAAGACGAAAGTTCTTACGCAGGCGGGCGAGCGCTTCCACGGAATCCGCGAAAGCAGGCCAGCGCAGCACTGCAAGCTGGAAGGCTTCCGCCGTGGCGTCGTCATTGTTGAAACCGAGTTCGTTGGCGAGAGAAAGATAGACGTCTTTCATGGCGAAGGAAGATCGTCCATAGAACTTGTCGCGGCCGCGCTTGTACGGTTCGAAAATCTCGTCGTCGGTGACCCTGGCCGCCTTTTCGCCGCCGAGCGCACGCACCGCATTGAGCACACCCGTTTCGAAATCGATCAAAGTGCCGACCACATCGAAGGTCATGACCTTGAATTGCGTAAGCTGCATAGTCTTTATCCTCGTTGACTGCATGGAATGGAATGTCTCAGCCCGCTTCGGGAACGATCACCGTGTCTTCGGGGTGGAGTGAAAGCGTGATCGGTTGACCCGGCGACTTCATGAGCACGCGGCCGGCATGATTGCTAGGAAGCCGGAAGCTCAGATCGCCACCGCTGTCCAGCCGCACGAAAACCCGAATGCTTTCGCCCTGATAAAGCGTATCCGTGACAGTGCCTGTTAGCCTGTTACCGCCATCGGCTTGGGCGCCTTGCGCCACCACGAGTTTTTCCGAATGAACCACGAGATGCAGGTTTTCGCCTTCCGGCACGCGATGCGCCGTGTGCAGCAGCCGGTCTCCCAGCAGCACCGCCATTTCGCTCTCGCGCCGAACCGCAAGCAGGGTCGCCTCGCCGATGAAACGGGCGACGAAGGCGTTGACGGGACGGTCATGCAGGCGCTCCGGCGTATCGACCTGGACCAGACGTCCCCTGTGCATGATCGCTACGCGGTCGCTCATAGTAAGCGCCTCGCGCTGATCATGCGTGACATAGACGATCGTGGCGCCGAGCCGCTTATGCAGCCGCTTGAGTTCGATCTGCATGGTCTCGCGTAGCTGCTTGTCGAGCGCCGAAAGTGGCTCGTCCATGAGAATGAGGCCGGGCTCGAAAATCATGGCGCGCGCCAGCGCCACGCGCTGGCGTTGGCCGCCCGACAATTCGTGGATACGCCTGCTCTCATAGCCGGTGAGTTCGACCATCTCGAGCGCGGCCTTGAGTTTCGCCGGCCAGCTCGCCTTCGGCAGCCGCCGCGCCCTTAGCGGAAAGGTGATGTTTTCGCCGACGCTCATATGCGGAAACAACGCGTAGTTCTGAAAGACGATACCGATGTCCCGCTTATGCGGCGGCTCAAATGTAATATCCCGATCGCCTAACCAAATTGACCCCGATGTTGGCTGGACAAATCCGCCGAGAATTCCCAGCAACGTAGTCTTGCCTGACCCCGAAGGCCCGAGAATGGAAACGAATTCGCCGGGAGCGACATCGAGATTGACATCGTCCAGCGCACGAAACGTTCCGTAGCACTTGACTGCCTCTTTGATGGAAACGCCTACCCGCTCTGTATTTGGCTGCTCAATCATATGATTCCATTAAAAAATCCCCGTACGTTCGGTGGTGCTCCGACGTATGGCAGCGTGTTTTTGCGGAACGAAGAGCAGATTTTCAGCCTGTGACGCCCAGCGCCGGCCTGAAACCAATCTGTCGCGTTCCCCTGAATTCATGGAAGGTCTTTCGCCCTCGTTGGCAGCAAAGAGACCAAACAAAAGGCGGATAAGCAATTGAAAAAAAATCTATACGATGTTACAAAATGTAATGACATTCCTTCGCCGCTCCCTGCCTTCCATGAATGGCCTCTTTACTTTCGAGGCGGCTGCGCGCTGCGGCAGTTTTTCAAGGGCAGCAGACGAATTGAACGTGACGCCAGCGGCTGTGAGCCGCATGATGTCCCGGCTGGAGGAACATCTTGATACGACATTGTTTCTTCGGCAGCCCGGTGGCGTGATGCTGACGGAACCCGGCCAGCTGCTGTTCGATGCGATTGCCAGAGGCTTCGCCGGAATAGAAAGCGCCTTGCGGGAAATCGAGGATCGCCGAACCGGTATCGAAACCGTGTCTCTTTCCGTCTCGACCGGCTTCACCACGCACTGGATGATGCCGAGAATGGCCGAATTCAAAAGGGAATTTCCCAATGTCGATCTTCGTTTTCAGCTCATGATGGGCGCCCTATCGGGACCGGTCAACGACGTCGATCTTGGGATGCGTTTCGTCGATGGACCGGACAGGCATCACGAGGCAGCTTTCGTCATGCCCGAAATCCTGCTGCCGATCTGCAGTCCGGGCTACAGGGAAAGCCATGCCATTTCCGGCAACGATATTGATCGCGTGCCGGATACGACGATCAATTTAAGCGATGCGCAACCCAACTGGTCGACGCTGTTCACACCGGCCAGCGGCAGCGACCCGCAGAATTCGATGATCTTCTCCGATTACGCCATCGTCGTGCAAGCTGCTCTTCTGGGCCAGGGCGTGGCGCTTGGCTGGCTTAACGTCGTCGCCCATTGGCTGCGGACACGGACACTGGTTCCAGCGAGCGAGCAATTGATGGTCACCGGCCGGCGCTGCCATCTTATCCGGCTGCGCACCAAGCCCGCCCGCCCGATCGTCACGCAGGTCAAGGAATGGATGATCGGTGAATTAAAGGCAGACGTCGAAGCGGTGAGCGCGCTTTATCCGACTTTGAATATCGATTCAGTGGGTTCCGACGCAACCATCAATCAAAAACAAGGCTTTTGAAGTGATCCGAACCTTCAACCCGGCAGTTTCAGCAAGCAAACGACCGAGATCTACTGCTCAGCTTGAACGCTGGCCGCCCATCTACTGTCGGCAGCGCATCCCAACACAATTTGATTACAGTCGCGCGTCTCCGCGATAGACGTTTGGCTTCGCGCCCGTCAACCGACCGAATATCTTGCGGAATGCTGCCGGATCCGCATAGCCGACGGCCCAGGCAATGCTCTCGACAGAACCATTTGTTGTTTCCAGCAACTGCCGCGCCTTCATGATGCGCACGTTCTGCAGATACTCGGTCAGTTTCAGCCGTGTCGCTCGGAAAAAGCGGCGCTGGAGCGTCCGTTCCGAAAGACGCACGCTGTGTGCCAGTTCGCCGATCGACTTTTGCAGCTCCGGTGTCGCATGAAACTGATGCTGGACCTGCAGGACCTCCTTGTCGCCGTGATCGAAGCGAGGAAGAAAAGCCTTGTACTGGCTCTGACTGCGACGCGGCGGATCCACGACCAGAAAGCGAGCCGTCTCCAACATCACGGCCTGCCCGAGCAGCTTCTCGACAAGCAGCAGGCCGAGATCCGCCCAGGCCAGAATGCCGCCTGCGGTGATTACGTCACCATCGTCGATGATCATATTGTCAGGTGAGACGTCGATTTTAGGAAACTGCTCGGCAAGCCTCTCGGCAAAAGCCCAGTGGGTTGTGGCGCGCCGGCCGTCGATTAGCCCGGTCTCGGCAAGCACAAACGCCCCGGCACAGATCGAACAGACGGTCACACCACGCGCATGCTGGGACGCGAGCCATTGCGAAGCGGGGCTCATGCTCTGCATTTTCTCCGGCATGATGATGCTCGGTGGCGCGATGACGTAGCTCAGCGAGTGCGCAACTCCGGGGTGTGAATCCCATGTGCAGGACACATCTGCGTCCTCCATCTTCCAGTAGCTAACGCGGATGTTACGAAGACTTGTCGGTGTCTGCAGATTCGTCGACCATTCGCTGGCGACGCGAAACAGATCGGTCAATCCATAGACGGCAGCCAACTGGCAGTCCGGGTAGACCAGCAACCCCACCTCTATGAATTCAGCTTCTTTCCGTTTTGCCACTTTTGCCTCGGATAAAGTCATTTCCGCCACGTGTTTCTGTCAGGAGATGGCGATAGTTTCTCTTTGTCAAATACGGAATTCGCAAACACAGCGCGACAGGAGAAATGCAATGTCATCCGATACAGATCGGTTTTTCGTGTCGAGGCGCAGCGTACTGATCGGAAGCATCGCACTTGCCGGCGTGAGCATCCCGTTGCTCGCCTTCTCACAGACCTCTTCCACGAACAGTTCATCACAAGGAGATATCGACATGGGCTTCGTAACAACCAAGGACGGCACTGAAATCTTTTACAAGGACTGGGGTCCGAAGGACGCACAGCCAATCGTCTTCCACCATGGCTGGCCACTGTCGTCCGATGACTGGGATGCACAGATGCTGTTCTTCGTTTCCAAGGGTTTTCGTGTTGTCGCCCATGACCGCCGTGGTCACGGCCGTTCCGCCCAGGTTGCAGATGGTCACGATATGGACCACTACGCCGCTGACGCCTTTGCAGTCGTTGAGGCGCTCGATCTGAAGAATGCCGTCCATATCGGCCATTCCACCGGTGGCGGCGAAGTCGCCCGTTATGTCGCCAAGCATGGCGAACCCGCCGGCCGCGTTGCCAAGGCCGTTCTCGTTTCCGCCGTACCGCCGCTGATGCTCAAGACCGAGGCCAATCCGGAAGGCCTGCCGATGGAAGTGTTTGACGGCTTCCGCTCAGCACTTGCAGCAAACCGCGCCCAGTTCTTCCGCGATGTGCCGGCCGGCCCGTTCTACGGCTTCAACCGTGATGGCGCGACCGTGCATGAAGGCGTTATCCAGAACTGGTGGCGTCAGGGTATGATGGGCGGCGCAAAGGCCCACTATGACGGCATCAAGGCTTTCTCCGAAACCGACCAGACTGAAGACCTGAAGAATATCAGCGTTCCGACGCTGGTTCTGCATGGTGAAGACGATCAGATCGTTCCGATTGCCGACTCGGCTCATAAGTCGGTCAAACTGTTGAAAAACGGCACGCTGAAGACCTATCCCGGTTTCTCGCACGGCATGCTGACAGTCAATGCCGATGTGCTGAATGCCGATCTGCTGGCCTTCATCAAGGGCTGATTCGGTCTGGCGTGGATGATCCATGCCGCGGCCGTCTGTGGCCGATCGAGAAAATAAAAGGGGCATCCGCGCCCCTTTTTACCGATCATCGCCCCGCAGGCCGCATTCGGCCTCGCAGTGGTCTCCGTACCGATTACTACGGCATAGCCGTTCGAAGGCTTTTCGAAGTCGCTCCTTTGGAAGCATTGAGTTCATTGGACCACAATAGACAAGGTCCGACGATGCGGCGCTCTAAGCCGCCAATCTCCCTGATACTGGCAACACCGCCTTCCCCATGCTTCTCCGGAATACATCATTGCCATGACCGGTCGCCTCTAGGCGATAGGGCGGGCTTTGATGTATCGGCGCGGGCCTATGTCCCGGCTTTAGAGCCGACGAGTGCGCTTGTTGTGATGATGGAACCGGGGTTGCTGCGCATCAAGTCCATTGCGGACGGGCGCACGGATGGTCCGTCTTGTTCCCATTAGTCTCAACATAGGCCCTCCGGTTCGGGATCGGCATCGGGAAAGCACGTCGCAAGTTTTCGCGCGGACGCCGTATGAAACCCGTTGACACCGAAAATCATTCCACCTATTGTACCAATAGGTACAGCCTTTACCTATTGGTACAACAAGCGGCTCACGAAGGAAATACTCATGTCACGTCCTCCTCTCCCCCCGTTCACACGCGAAACCGCAATCGAAAAAGTCCGTCTGGCCGAAGACGGCTGGAACAGCCGCGATGCCGCCAAGGTCGCGCTTGCCTACACGATCGACACCCGCTGGCGGAACCGCGTCGAATTCGCTACCAGCCGTGAGGAAGCTCAGGCATTTCTGACACGTAAGTGGAACAGGGAGCATGAATACCGCCTTATCAAGGAGCTCTGGGCTTTCACCGGGAACCGCATCGCTGTAAGGTACGCCTACGAATATCGCGACGACAATGGCCAGTGGTTCCGCGCGTATGGTAACGAGAACTGGGAATTCGCGGAGGACGGCCTGATGGCGTATCGCCACGCATCCATCAACGAAATGCCGATCGCGGAGAGCGATCGCCTTTACCATTGGCCGCTCGGCCGCCGTCCGGACGACCACGCCAGCCTCAGTGATCTGGGTCTCTAATCATGGCCCGCATGGTCGCTGAAAGATCCGACGCCGTCGCCTCCCTGGCCGAAGTATTTCGCGAGCATGGATATGAAGGTGCGAGCCTTGCCCTGATCGGCAAGGCCACCGGCCTGGGCAAGGGCAGCCTGTATCACTTCTTTCCGAATGGGAAGGAGGAGATGGTTCAGGCTGTGCTCGCCGAAATCGAGCAATGGTTTGAAGATTCCGTCTATTCTCCTCTGCGAGACCGAGACGACGCCAACGCCGCGATTGCGGCAATGCTCGATGAAACCGCGAAATACTTCAGGTCGGGGAGGCGCGTCTGTCTCGTCGGCGCTTTGGCTGTTACCAACACCCGAGACCTATTCGCCCAAGCCATCCGAGGTTACTTCGTCGCCTGGGTGGACGCTCTCCAAGCAGCGCTCATCCGGCAGGGCCGTAACGCTGAGCGGGCACGCGTCCTTTCGGAAGATGCCGTTCTCTCTATCCAGGGGGCGATCGTCCTCTCCCGGGCGCTCGACGAGCCCGCCGTCTTCCAAAGGGCTATCAACCGGCTACACGAGCGCTTGATAGGCGCAGGTTGACAACTGTTTTCCACCAAGACGGTCTCGACTCAACCACTCTATGCCGTCGAGGCATCCGCCGTGCTTACCCCGCCTCCTTGGCTCTTGAAGGGACATGAACTCGCGACCCCTTTGTTTAGTGGCCGTATCTTTATCAAGTTTCCCAATCGTGGCGTCTACTTGCCTTTAGAAATGGCAGATCATTGAGCCGTTTGTGGTCCAGCCCGACGGGTCCACTCTAGCCCCGAGGCACTTACATTGATTATATTTGACAAAACAGTTGGACGCCCCTTAATGTCCTCAGTCCTAGGACAAAGGACAAATATAATGAAAAGTCAGGATATTGTCGTCCTGCTGAAATTGATCAGCTTGCAGGATCAAGAGCTCGAGAAGGGCTCAGAGCGACTGCGATCGGAATCGATTGGCGGGGATCCCTACGCTGTCCGAAATCTGGAAAATCTCACGGGCATCAGCAAAACAGAAATTGCCCAATCCATCAAGCGAAGCGTAGCATCCGGTATCGCGCGGAAGGACAACGCGAAAAATGAACCACGCCCACACCGACGAAACCTGTTCAACTTCATCATTCACGGTTTGAGGTTCGTGTTCCCCGCAAACCCGGGCCCAATGCAACGCGGCATCCCGACGGCGTTCGCGGCCCCTATGCTCGAAGGATTGCTCGTCAGCGGCGGAAGCTACAACTACGTGTGGCCATACGCCGAAGGGCGAGAGATGGGGCAATCGGTGGAACCGTTGTTCAAGAGCGTGCCGGAAGCAGCCTTGAAAGACCAGCACCTCTACGAATATCTGGCTCTGGTCGATGCCATCAGACTTGGCAACCAGCGCGAAGTTGGACTGGCAAGCGATCACCTCAAATCAAGAATGCTCGCGAAATGACTGAGATCCGCGAGCAGCTGTTGGAGATGCTGAAGGCCGTCGCTACCGCTCTTGGCGATGACCTCCGCAACCGTCTCGTCTTTGTCGGAGGGTGCACAACGGCGCTGTTCATCACAGACCCGGTGACGCTGGAAGACGTCAGGTCGACGGACGATATCGATCTGATCGTCGATCTTGCCGGATTGCACGAATGGGCAATGCTGCTGGAAGACCTGCGCACAAAAGGTTTCGTAGAGGCTGCTGACGATGATGTGATCTGCCGGATGCGCCTTGGCAGGCTCAAGGTCGATTTCATGCCCGATGATGAAGCAATCCTCGGTTTTAGCAATCGTTGGTATGCGACCGGGATCGAAACGGCTCAGCCGCACATCCTCGATACCGGCCTAGACATAAAGGTGCTGACACCGCCCGCCAGTCGCGATGCGGAGGATCTGTTGTTGATGGTTGACGGACGCGAGGAGCTACTAGCCGAGATTTCTGCTGCCTCCGATGACGTGCGTCAATTCACCGCCGAGGGGTTCCGCGCACTTCTCGCCAATAGTGATTTCGACGACTTTCTTGAAGGAAATCTCCGTAAACAGCCTGGCCGCTCAGCCATCGTAAAAGCGCGCTATGTGACGATCAGCCAGTGTGATGGCCAAAATGCGGGCTAACCTCGAATGGCGCACGCTGAAGGGAACCCGCACAAGCGACAACCGGGACTTTGCTGGCATCGGCATGAATGCTCACGGCCTGCTGATGATCATCACAGACGGATCGACAGCCGGCGAGAGCAGTGGAGACCTTCCCCGCGTGCTGGTAAAGGAGATGGTCGATTGGTTTGCCGCGGCTTCTCCGGTCTCAACTGAGGTCCTATG
Organism: Agrobacterium tumefaciens; assembly: GCF_005221325.1. NCBI lineage: Bacteria > Pseudomonadati > Pseudomonadota > Alphaproteobacteria > Hyphomicrobiales > Rhizobiaceae > Agrobacterium > Agrobacterium tumefaciens. Next base: position 387,984 of record NZ_CP039890.1, read on the forward strand.
CGACTTCCTCCGCGATCTGCACCGTGATCTGGCACCACGCTTCCCGCGAGGGTCTGCAAGCTATCTCGTCGTGATTTGCGGCGTGGAGGACTGCTTTGCCGCCTATGCAGGAGATTGCTCATTGGGCATCAGGGACGCGGATGAATCCGTATCCTGGATAACCGCCCCACACACCTTGGTGAATGCAGTAAAAGACTTACCGCATGCTGAAATCGCGAAATCTCTTGACGTCAAGCTTCCGATCCAGGGAATTTATTGCCCCGACGATTGAGAAAATCAAGGGACCGGCAGCGCGTCTGATCATGGCAACCGATGGCTTTTGAGCCGAGTTAAGTCCCGATCAACAGACCACGTTCCTTCATACAGGCAGCAGGGCGGCGTCAGCCGAGCAGGACGACTGCAGCGCCCTGTTGATCAGCCTCGCCCAAACGGAAAACGTCGATGAGATCCTTCTCAAAGAGGGTGCCTCGGATGGGCTCTACATTCGAAGGCTCGACTGACGTCTGTGGGGTGTTGGTCGCGATGTTTATCTGCGTGTATCTGAACGATACGATCCATCCGGGGCATTGAGTGTGCCTTGGCAAACAAAGGGGATTGACCACCGGAAGTTGTCAGGTACGCCTTCGGCAAGGCGGCACTACCGGCGCCAGGTAATGCCTTCAGTGTCTCCCGGGCACGCGGTCGCGCGTGTCATCGATCGCCACCCTCGCCACTGGGCATATCAAAGGAATGGAAAACTTGGATCTCTTATGCAGCTTCGCCCATCGTTTCCCATTCCTGGCTGCCGGAATACTGGACTGAGATCAGCATAAGCGACGAAACTTTCGTGAGGAGACGATCACCGACATACTCATGGCGGGGCTCGTTCCCTTCGAGCCGTTTGGAATCCGCGTCGACTTTCCCCGCGACGAGTCCATCACTGGCGGGGACATGGACTGGGAATTCGTGCAGAGCAGTGATCGTATCGAGGAACATGCGCAGCGCTTTGGCGGTGTTCGCTCTGCAGTCCATCCGTCGCTGTTTCTTTCGATTGTTGGCTTGCGAGAACAACTTACCCATCAGTTTGATGAACATCGTTACCGCGTCGTCCATGAGCTTCTGGCAAAGCTTGATGACTTGAGCCACGATCAGAGCGTGGCGGCGACTGGCGTTGAAGTCGTTGGCAAGCCAGGCCGGGGTTGCGTTGCCCTCCCGGATCGTCTGGTCCCACCGTCCGGATGATACGCGCGCCTGCAGTTCCGGATCGATCTCCAGCCGCTGCAGAAACGCTATCCGCTCGGACTTCGAGGAAGGCTCTCTCTTCAGCTACCACTATGATTTCGGGGATGGTTGGCGGCACACGGTCATGGTCGAGGAGTTCTTGACGCTCACTACCGCGCCCAAACACGGGAGCTGTGTCGCAGGCGAAAGGGCGCGGCCGCCCGAGGATGTGGGTGGCGTATCGGGTTACGAGCGGTTTTTGGAGATCATCGCCGATCGAGACGATCCCGAATATGCCGAAACCGTAAGTTGGTGCGGTGGATATCTTGATCCGGAATGGTTCGACCTTTCGATTGTGGACATGGATGTCCGCAATGCTTTGTGCTCAAACGTTAAACGGCGCTTGTATCAACCAAAGCCGAAATCCGTCACGAAGAAATGAGTAGGCTAAATTTCTAGGTGAACGCCTTGAGCGGAATCGAATTAGATCGCCGCCTTGGATTCGCTAAGCGTTTGTAACCTCCTTGTTTAATATAAAAGTTTCGTTTGCGACAGCATGGTGCTGTACGGAACTATGCCGCCATCCCGCAGGCTGCGTTGGCCCCTGCTTGAATGCTCGAGAGCTTTCAGCGACACCCATCGGGAAAGGTTAGTTGTTAGAAGGGCAAATTCCACTGGGTCCGATCAAAAGGTTGGCCGCTTGGGACACTCCACGAGTCCCACCACATCGTGATTGCCTCGACAATCGCCTTGCATGCACGATCAGTTTGACTGGCATGGTGTTATTGTCCGTTGGCAATTTCTGGAATGACTATGGTGGCGGAATGGCCTGACGAAAGCACGAAACGGCGGCTGGCCGAAGCTGCGCCTAAAAAATAAGCTTGGAAGCCCATCGGCAAGAACACAAATCGGGCACTCTTCTTCGCATTTTGACGAAATCGCGCGTCAGAACCCGAAATCCCATCTGGCACGCGATTTGCATCATTCATTCCGAGTTGGCCGCTAGGGTTCCGGTGCAGGTTTGCATGACTGGTCCGAGAGCAGCCACTGTGCGAGGAGAAATCTCGCACAGATGCACGGCGGGACAAAAGCCCGGGAGACCTCGTTAGCCAAGGGATTGGCGGCGTTGGTCTATGCCGATCCCTTTTTGAGAACAAGCAAAAGGGGAATACCAATGCAGACTTTCAGAACAATCATTTCAGTTTCCGTGCTGGGTGGCCTTCTAGCGCTCCCGCTTGTTTCGACAGCGGATGCTGCGCCGAAAAAGGATTTCAAGGTCGCCTGGTCGATCTATGTCGGCTGGATGCCCTGGGGCTATGCCGCCGACCATGGCATCGTTAAGAAATGGGCCGATAAATACGCCATCAATATCGAGGTCACGCAGTTCAACGATTACGTGGAATCGATGAACCAGTATACGGCGGGCGCTTTTGACGCCGTGACGCTGACCAACATGGACGGCCTGTCTATTCCCGCTGCCGGCGGCGTCGATACAACCGCCGTCATCGTCGGCGACTTCTCGAACGGAAACGATGCCGTCATCCTCAAGGACAAAAAAGACCTTGCCGAGATCAAGGGCCAGAACATCAATCTCGTGGAGTTTTCCGTGTCGCACTATCTGCTTGCACGGGCGCTTGAAACCATCGGCTCATCCGAACGCGATGTGAAAGTCGTCAATACCTCGGACGCGGACATGGTCGCCGCTTATCAAACACCGGAGGTTTCCGCTGTCGTGACGTGGAATCCGCTGGTTTCGACCATTCTCCAGAATTCCTCGGCCAACAAGGTTTTCGACAGTTCCAAAGTCCCCGGCGAGATCATCGATCTGATGGTAGCCCATACCGATGTGCTGAAGGATAATCCCGATTTCGGCAAGGCGCTCGCGGGCATCTGGTACGATACGATGAAGGTGATGACCGCCGAGAGCGCGGAAGGCAAGGCCGCGCGTGAAGCGATGGGCAAGGCGTCCGGCACGGATCTTGCGGGTTTCGAGGCCCAGATGGCGGCCACCAAGCTGTTCGAAAAGCCGGCGGACGCGGTCGCCTTCACGGCTTCGCCGGACCTGCCGAAGACCATGGACCGGGTGCGGCACTTCCTGTTCGACAAGGGCCTGCTTGGCAACGGCGCTTCATCGGCGGACGCGATCGGCATAGCGTTTCCGGATGGGACCGTCCGCGGTGACACGTCCAACGTCAAGTTCCGCTTCACGACGGACTACATGGCCGAAGCGGCCAAGGGAATGCTCTGAGGACCAGCTGCACCGCGCCCCGGCGCGGTCTTCCACCCTTCCATTACCCCGGAGTTTCCCATGCGCTGGATCAATTCGCGTCCTTCGAACGGTGCCCGCCTTGGACTTGCCGTCCTGCCCTTTGCGGCCATACTGATCGCTTACACGGTCGGCTCGGCGGCACGGCTTGCCGAAAACGCCAATGACAAGCTTCTGCCGGGCTTAGCCGGCCTTGCCGACGCCATCAACCGGCTGGCGGTCATTCCCGATGCCCGCACGGGCGATATTCTTCTATGGGCGGATACGCTCGCAAGCCTCGCCCGCCTATTTTCGGGGCTGGGCATAGCAACCGCAATGGCGTTGGCCATAGGCATGCTCATCGGCATGCTGCCTTACGCCCGATCACTGCTGTCGCCCTTCGTCGGCGCCATTTCCATGGTGCCGCCGCTGGCGCTTTTGCCTATCCTTTTCATCCTGCTCGGCCTTGGCGAAATTTCCAAGATCGCACTCATCGTCATCGGCGTGGCGCCCGTGATGATCCGGGATCTGGCGCTGAGGGCCATCGAACTGCCGCGCGAGCAGATCATCAAGGCCGAGACGCTTGGGGCAAACTCATGGCAGATCGCACTGCGCGTGGTGCTGCCGCAGGTCCTGCCGCGGCTCATCACCTGTCTGCGTCTCCAGCTCGGACCGGCCTGGCTTTTCCTGATTGCGGCGGAAGCTATTTCGTCGGATGCGGGGCTCGGTTATCGCATCTTCCTCGTTCGCCGCTATCTCGCGATGGATGTGATTTTTCCCTATGTCATCTGGATCACGCTTATCGCCGTGCTGACCGACTGGCTGCTGGAGCGGCTGCGTCTTGCCATCTTTCCCTGGTCGGCAACGGAGAACAAGGCATGAGCACGCTGACCATCGACAATGTCTGGAAGGAATATGGTGATCAGATCGTGCTGGAGAATGTTTCGCTTGAGATCGAATCCCGCGCATTCGTTGCGCTTGTTGGTCCCTCCGGCTGCGGCAAAACCACTTTCCTGCGCATGATCCTCGGCCAGGAGCGACCGAGCCGCGGCACGATCCTTCTCGACGGCAAACCGCTGCCGGGCGAACCGGGACCGGACCGTGGTGTCGTATTCCAGAAATATTCGGTGTTTCCGCATCTGACCGTGCTCGGCAACGTGTTGATCGGCAAAGAACTTGTCGCGTCGCCGGCGAGCGGACGGCTGCTCGGCTCAGCCCGCCGGGCTGCGATCGACGAGGCCCGCACCATGATAGGCGATGTCGGCCTTTCAGGGTCGGAGTACAAATATCCTGCCCAGCTTTCCGGCGGCATGCAGCAGCGTCTGGCGCTTGCCCAGACGCTGCTGATGCGGCCGAAAATCCTGCTGCTCGACGAGCCCTTCGGCGCACTTGACCCCGGCATTCGCGCCGAAATCCACCAGCTGATGAAACGGCTGTGGAACGAGGCGCAGATGACGGTGGTGATGGTGACGCACGACATGCGTGAGGCCTTCACGCTTGCCACGCGCGTCATTGCTTTCGAGCGACCGCGCGACCGCCCGGAGGAAAAACTGCGCTATGGCGCAACGGTTACCCGCGACATTTCGATCTGGCCGCCGCGCCGGGCCGGCGGCGTCGCCGCCTGAAACGATATCCACCATCAGGGCCAAGCTCTCTGATGTCGACTGCGCAGTTACGGATACAGGAGTGGCTCAACACCCTTGCCGGAATTGCTTTTGACGGCCCGCCGGGACGACCCGGCAAACAAGGGCAGACACCGGGACGACCCGAACTCAACCGCCATGGAGCACCTTATGCACCAAAGACGTTCGCCCGAAGAAATCGCCGCCAACCGCGCCCGTTATGAAGACCACCAGAAAAAGGGGCTGGAATTTGCGCCCAAGGCGCTGCCCGGCCTCAGCCTCCTGCCCGAATCCGCGCTCGACGAAACGCAGATCCTCCACCGCGAAATCATTCCCGGCGGCTGGTACTGGACGACCAGGCTGCGCCGGGACGAGGTGCTGCGCATCAGCCTGAGCCACGGCTTCTCTTCGATTGCGCTTATCGCCTGGAATGCCGCCGACACATCGGAACGCATCAATCTGCCCGACACGATCAAGGTGCAGTGGACGACGGGGCTTTCCAAAGGTCGCGTCATCTTTTCCGACATGGGGCGTGTGATGTTTTCGATTACCGAGGACAGTTCCGGCGCCCATGACTGCCTTGTGGGCGGCTCGAACGCGCAGAGCAATGCCCGTTATGACCGCGCCCATCTGCGCGACACCCGCGATAATTTCATCAAGCTGGCGATGAAACTCGGCCTCGACCGCCGTGACATTCCGGCGGCACTGTCGCTTTTCGCACCCGTGCGTGTTGATGCCGAGGGCCGTTTTTTCTGGAACCCGGCTCTGCTCAACGGTGGAGACTATGTCGAGCTGCGCGCGGAAATGGACATGCTGGTCGGTTTTTCCAATTGCCCGCATCCGCTTGATCCTAACCCGGCCTATGCGCCGAACCCGGTGACGGTTACCCGCCTTGCGGCCGCTCCGGTTGCCGCTGACGACCTGTGCCGGACCGCCACCGCCGAGGCCGTGCGCGGTTTCGAAAACAACGTACTTTCCAATCTTTGAGCCGGGAGAAACGAATATGACCGATTTCATTGAAACCGTTTCGTCGCGCACATGTGAAAATGCAGCGCAAGACCACTACGTCCCGGCTGAAAACCCCTTCTCCACCTTCATCCGCAAGGGCGCTACGGTTCGCATCGAAGACACTTACGGCCAGCAGGCCATTGATACGCTGTTTTACAACGCTCGAGATTTTTCCGAACGCTACTCCGGTCAGGATACGGTGCGGGCGCAGGGCGCTGCCTATATATCGACGGGCACGAAAATCATGTCGTGTGAGGGCCGTGTGATGCTGACCGTGACCGCCGACAGCTGCGGCCGTCACGACACCTCCGCCGGCGCCTGCTCCTGCGAAAGCAACACGGTGCGTTTCGGCCACGGGACGAAATATCTTCATGCCTGCCGGGACAATTTCGTCGCCGAGGTCGCGAAATACGGCATGGGCAAGCGCGATGTCGTTTCCAATATCAACCTCTTCATGAATGTGCCCATATCGCCCAATGGCGGCATGACCATCGTCGACGGCATTTCCGCGCCCGGCGACTACGTCGAGCTGGTGGCCGAGATGGACGTGCTGCTGGTCATTTCCAACTGCCCACAGATCAACAATCCCTGCAATGGTTTCGATCCGACGCCGATCCGGGTGCTCGTTTGGAATGAGGAGGATTGAGCCAATGTTCAAGAAAATTCTCATCGCCAATCGCGGCGAAATCGCCGTCCGCGTCATCAGGACGCTCCGGGACATGGGTATTGCCTCCGTAGCGGTCTATTCCGATGCCGACCGCTTCACGAAAGCCGTACTCATGGCTGATGAAGCCATACGCCTCGGGCCGGCGCCCTCTACAGAAAGCTATCTCGATATCGAAGCGGTGATTGCCGCCTGCAAAAAGACAGGGGCGGAAGCGGTCCATCCGGGTTATGGCTTCCTTTCCGAAAATATCGGCTTTGCCGAAAGGCTGGCGGCCGAGGGCATCGTCTTCATCGGCCCGACGCCGGAAAACATTGCCGATTTCGGCCTGAAGCACACGGCGCGCGAACTGGCGCAGAGAAGCGGTGTGCCGCTGCTTCCGGGCTCCGGTCTGCTTGGTTCGGTCAAAGAAGCGCTCGCCGCCGCGGAAGCCGTCGGTTATCCGGTCATGCTGAAATCCACCGCCGGCGGCGGCGGCATCGGCATGCAGCTCTGCGCCGACGATGTCGCGCTGAAAGCGGCCTTCGAGAGTGTGCAGCGTACGGCGAAAGCGAGCTTTGGCGACGCCCGCGTCTATCTGGAGCGGTTCGTGGCGAAGGCCCGCCACGTCGAGGTGCAGATATTCGGCGATGGCGAGGGACGGGTGATCGCACTTGGCGAACGCGACTGCTCGCTTCAGCGCCGTAACCAGAAGGTCATCGAGGAGACACCCGCCCCCGGGCTTTCCGATGAGGTTCGGGCGCGCCTGCACGCGGCGGCCGTCTCGCTCGGAAAACAGGTGAATTATCGCTCCGCCGGCACGGTCGAGTTCATTTACGATCCGGCCCGCGAGGAATTCTATTTCCTGGAGGTCAATACGAGGCTGCAGGTGGAGCATCCGGTGACCGAAGCCGTCTTCGGCATCGATCTGGTGGAATGGATGATCCGTCAGGCTGCCGGCGAAGATGTCCTGACTGGTGCCGAGCACCTGACACCGAAGGGAGCCGCCATTGAGGCGCGTGTCTATGCGGAAATGCCCCATGCCGATTTTCGCCCGAGCGCCGGGCTTCTGACGGAGGTAGTTTTTCCTGACGATATCCGCATCGACGGCTGGATAGAGACCGGGACGGAAGTGACGCCTTTTTATGATCCCATGCTCGCCAAGATCATTGTCACGGGCGCGGATCGCAACGCAGCCATTAGCAATCTTGGCACGGCCCTCTCGCACACCGCGATTTCCGGCATCGAGACCAACCTCGATTATCTCAAGGCGATTGCCGGCTCCGACCTTTTCCAAACCGGCAATGTCGCGACCACGGCGCTGAAGGATTTCTCCTTCGTGCCTGACGTGGTCGAGGTCATTGCGCCGGGAGCGCAATCGAGCCTTCAGGAACTGCCTGGCCGTCTCGGCTTGTGGCATGTCGGCGTGCCGCCGAGCGGACCGATGGACGAACGGTCTTTCCGGCATGCGAACCGACTGGTCGGCAATCATGACCATACGGCGGCGCTGGAAATCACCGTTTCCGGACCGGTGCTCAAGTTCTTTGCGGATGTGACGGTGGCCCTTGCCGGCGCGGAAATGCCGATAACGTGCGACGGTGAGCCCGTGCCGCATGACACCCCGATCACGATCAGTTCCGGACAAACGCTTACCATCGGCCAGATCGGCGGTGCGGGACAGCGAGCCTATCTGGCGGTGGCCGGCGGTTTTGATGCGCCGGTCGTGCTCGGCTCGCGCGCCACTTTCGGACTTGGCCAGTTCGGCGGCAACGCCACCGGCACCCTGCGCGCCGGCCACGTTCTTCGCCTCGCCCGCGCGCGCCAGGCCGATATGAAAGCCGCCTCCGAGCCTGCCGACCTGACGCGCGAATGGTCGGTTGGCGTGCTTTACGGCCCCCATGGCGCGCCGGATTTTTTCCTCGAGGACGATATCGAGACCCTGTTTGCGACCGAATATGAGGTGCATTTCAATTCTGCCCGCACGGGTGTACGCCTCATCGGCCCTGCGCCGAAATGGGCGCGCCAGGACGGCGGGGAAGCCGGCCTTCACCCCTCGAACCTGCATGACAATGCCTATGCCATCGGCGCCATCGATTTTACGGGCGACATGCCGATCATTCTCGGGCCGGACGGCCCCTCTCTCGGCGGCTTTGTTTGCCCCGCAGTGATTGCCGCGGACGAGCAGTGGAAGATGGGACAGTTCAAACCGGGCGACAAAATCCGCTTTCATCCGGTTACTCGGGCGGAAGACCCCATTGCCGGTCCCACCGTCAAACGTATTGGCGACAATGCCGGCTCCCCCATTCTCGGCCGTCTTGATGACGGCGAGGTTCCGGTTGTTTATCGCCGGCAGGGCGATGACAACCTTCTGGTCGAATATGGGCCGATGCAGCTCGATGTCAGCTTGCGCCTTCGCAGCCATCTTTTGATGCAGGCGGTGCGGCAAGCCCGCATTCCCGGCCTCGTAGACCTGACCCCCGGTATCCGCTCGCTACAGATTCACTATGATGGATCGCATGTGACGCGGGGCAGGTTGCTCGGCCTTCTTTCCGAAATCGAAAACGGCATGCCTTCCGTTCATTCGGTGAAGGTGCCGAGCCGCACCGTCTGGCTGCCGCTGTCGTGGGACGATCCGCATGCGGCGCTGGCGATGCGCAAATATCAGGAACTGGTGCGCCCCAATGCGCCCTGGTGCCCCTCGAACATTGAATTCATCCGCCGCATAAACGGTCTGGATGACGAACAGGCGGTAAAAGACAAAATCTTCGACGCCTCCTATCTCGTCATGGGGCTTGGCGATGTCTATCTCGGTGCCCCGGTTGCCACTCCTCTCGACCCGCGCCATCGCCTCGTCACGACAAAATATAATCCGGCACGCACCTGGACACCGGAAAACGCCGTCGGCATCGGCGGCGCCTATATGTGCATCTACGGCATGGAGGGACCGGGCGGCTATCAGCTCTTCGGGCGCACCATCCAGATGTGGAATACGTGGCGGCAAACCCCGGTTTTCGGCAAGGACAAACCTTGGCTGCTCGATTTCTTCGATCAGGTCCGTTTCTTTCCCGTCAGCCACGGCGAATTGACCGAGGCCCGCGCCGCCTTTCCCCATGGGGGTTATCCCGTCCGTATCGAAGAGGGAGAATTCTCCTATGCCGATTACGAGACGGAACTTCAGAAGAATGCCGCCGCAATCGGCGCATTCAAGGCGGGCCAGCAGGCCGCCTTCGAGGCGGAACGCCAGCGCTGGAAAGATCAGGGGCTAGATAGTTTCGTTGTTGATGAAGGCCTCGGTCCCGGCCTCGGGGGCGATATTCCCGACGGATGCTTCGGCATTGAAAGTGCCGTACCGGGCAATGTCTGGAAGGTGCTGGTGGAAAAAGGGCAGAAGGTGGCGGCCGGCGAAACGCTCGCCATCATCGAATCCATGAAAATGGAAATCACCGTCAACGCGCACGCCGCGGGCAAGGTGCGCGATCTCCGCGCCGGGCCGGGCCGCAATGTCAGGGCCGGCGACGTGCTGGTCGTTCTGGAGGCCATGTAATGTTGCCGATCATTCTCGATATCGCCTCACTTAAGGCAGCCTATGCAAAGGGGCTGAGCCCGCTCGATCTCATCGAGGAGATAATTCTTCGCATCGAGGCGTCGGACGATCCGGCAATCTTCATAACGAAGACGCCGGACGAGGATCTGCGCGCCGCTGCACGCGATCTCATGGCCTGCGCGCCTGAGGTAAGCAGCCTTCCCCTCTGGGGCGTGCCATTTGCAGTCAAGGACAATATCGATGTGATGGGCCTGCCGACAACAGCCGCATGCCCATCCTTCTCCTATTGGCCGAAACAAGATGCGACCGTGATTGCCCGGCTGAAGGCTGCAGGCGCAATCGTCATCGGCAAGACCAATCTCGACCAGTTCGCCACCGGGCTGAACGGCACACGCTCGCCTCACGGCGCTCCGCGTTCGGTGTTCGACAAGGCTTATGTGTCGGGAGGCTCGTCTTCCGGCTCTGCCGTGGCGGTGGCATCGGGCCTTGCCAGTTTCGCCCTCGGCACGGATACGGCCGGCTCCGGCCGCGTACCCGCTGCCTTCAACAATATTGTCGGCATCAAACCAACACCCGGACTGGTGCCGAATGTCGGCGTCGTACCCGCATGCCGCTCAGTGGACGTCGTGACCGTTTTTTCCGCGACGGTGGGCGACGGCGTGGATGTGCGCAGGGTCATGGAGGGTTATGACGCCGCCGATCCCTTCTCGCGCAGGGCAAAGCCGGCCGCCCTGCCTGCCGCCGGGCTGCGCATTGGTGTGCTTGAGCCCGGGGAACGCGAATTTTTCGGCAATGCCGTTTTCGAGGCACTCTATGACGCGACTATCGAAAAAGCGAAAATGCTCGGCGCAGACATCGTCCCCTTCGACTATGCACCGTTCCGTCAGGCCGCCGAGCTGCTCTATGACGGTCCGTGGGTGGCCGAGCGTTTGGCGGCGGTGAAGGATTTCCTGGCTACCAATGTCGACGATTTCGATCCCATCGTCGGGGCAATCATCGAGGGGGCAAGGCGATACGATGCCGTCGATGCCTTCGAGGGACTATACAGGCTTGAGGCGCTTCGCCAAAAGGCATCGGCGGAATGGGCGAAAGCCGACGCGCTGATGCTGCCGACATCGCCGACCACCTACACGGTGGAGGAGATGCGCGCAGATCCGATCGCGAAGAACGGCCATTTCGGGCGATATACCAATTTCGCCAATCTGTTCGGTTATGCCGCCATCGCTGTTCCCGCCGGCTTTGATGCTGCGGATCATTTGCCGGCGGGTGTGACCCTGTTCGGGCCCGCCTTTTCCGATGATGCGCTGGCGCCATTTGCCGATATGCTGCACCGTGCATTGCAGCCGGGCATGGGCAGGGATCGCAAGGCTGCCCTGCCGGAGGCCTCGAAAGTGGCGGATACCGATGACGGGCTGGTGCCGATCGTCGTTGTCGGCGCCCATCTTACCGGTATGCCGCTCAATCACGAACTCACAGGCCCCGGCGGTCGGCTGATGAAATCCTGCCGCACAGCCGGGGATTACCGGCTGTTCGTCTTGCCGAATACCGCTCCACCGAAACCCGGCCTGCTGCGGGAGCCCGGCTTTGAAGGCGCGGGTCTGGAGGTGGAGGTCTGGAGGGTGACGCCCGAAGCCTTTGGACGTTTGGTGCAGCACATTCCCGCCCCGCTCGGGATCGGCAAAGTAACGCTGGACGACGGGTCACAAATCTCCGGCTTCCTGTGCGAACCCTATGCGCTCGAGGGTGCTTTGGAAGTGACAGGCCTTGGCGGTTGGCGCGCCTATATCCGATCGATCAAACAAGAAGAAAGGAAAAGCCATGAGTGACATTTTCTTAAGATATCTGGGCATCCTCCGGCGAGGAATGATGATGCTTTTGACTGCGAGAGCCGGAATGTATTGGGGCCGAGGACGTCGAAACGGCTAGGTCCGGTTTCATCGCGATCGCTGTTCCGAACATCGGAGACGCCACATCGAACAGGCGACACTATCGTCGCCTGTTCGAACCTAGACGCTTCTTGCTCCGGCCAACCGGCAAGCAGTGTTTTTCAAATTATAAATTATGTTGCATGTTCCACATTTTTAGTGTTGGATTTCCACATTAACGAAGCCTGGAATCACGCATATGTTGTATGACGATCAATTCTTGATCCGTCTGGCTGACGGGGTCGCCAGCCTTATACCGAGTTGGGATATCGATCCCGATGCCCACGTCGAGTTGCTGACCATATCGGAAAACGCAACATTCCGGGTCACCGAGCCGGCGGGACGCCATGTGATCGTGCGGGTCCATCGGCCTGACTATCACAGCGAGGCGGAGATACTGTCCGAACTTGCCTGGACCGAAGCCCTGCGCAGCGACGGGGTGGTAAAGACGCCGAAAGTCATGGCCTCTCGCAACGGCAGGCTTCTGCAATCCTTTTCCGACGGCGAGACCCGTCGTTTTGCTGTTGCCTTCGATTTCATGTCCGGCAGGGAACCGGATGCCGAAACCGATCTCGTGAAATGGTATGGAGTGCTGGGTGGGATAAATGCCCGCCTCCACGACCACAGCCGCCGCTGGAAAAGGCCCGAAGGTTTTGTTCGAAAATTGTGGGACTTCGAGCATATTATCGGCCCATCAGCCTGGTGGGGGGATTGGCGCGCAGCCCTCGGTCTGACGGCGAATGGCAGGGCGATACTTGAACGGACCTATCTCGAACTGGAAAAGGGCACGGCTGCCTTTGGCTACGGTGCCGATCGATTCGGACTCGTTCACTGCGACATGCGGGCAGCGAACCTGCTCGTCGAAGGGGAAAGGCTCGGCGTCATCGATTTCGACGATTGCGGACTTTCGTGGTTCGCCTACGACTTCGCCGCGGCCATCAGCTTCATGGAGCACGAGACTTACATTCCCGAACTGATGGATGCCTGGCTGGAGGGTTATCGCCGGGTCGCACCGCTGGCTGCCGAACAGGTGGCGGCCTTGCCCATGTTCATCATGCTGAGGCGCATGCAACTGACGGCGTGGATCGCCTCACATTCGGAAACGCCGACGGCGCAAGCGCTGGGTGCCGCTTATACGGACGGCACCGTTGCGCTCGCCGACCGTTATCTCGCATCGCTGTGAAAGGATCCCAATGACCGCCGCTCCCTTCAAAGAAATCCTGGCGTTGAACAGGTTCGACGCCGGCCGCATGGTTGGCTTTCCTGAAGATCTTTCCGAGCGGCTCCGACGCCGTTCCGCCACGTTCGGCGCATCTTCCGTGCTGTTCTACGAACAGCCTATCGAGATGGTGCGGGCGGAAGGCACCTATATGTATGATGCCAGCGGGCGTAGATATCTCGATGTCTACAACAATGTTCCGTCGGTCGGGCATTGTCATCCGCGCGTCGTCGCCGCCATTGCCGAACAGGCCGCCAGGATCAATATTCACACCCGTTATCTTACCCGTATCGTCGAGACCTATTCGGAGCGGCTGCTCGCGACCTATCCCGAGAATCTTTCCAATCTGGTGATGACCTGCACCGGATCGGAAAGCAACGATCTCGCCCTGCGTATCGCACGCATCGGCTCAGGCGCGGAAGGCTTCATCGTCACCGAGACCGCCTATCACGGCAATACGGCGCTGGTGACGGAAATCTCGCCTTCAGCCTTGAGGAAACGCCGGCCCGCGCCTTTCGTGCGCACGGTTCCCGCCCCATCGGGCAGTGACCCGTCCACCGTTGCAGCGACCTTTGCGGCAAATGTTGAAGCAGCCATCGCCGACCTGAAGAAATCGGGTTACGGTGTGGCGGCGCTGATCATCGATTCCATCTTCTCCAGCGACGGCATCTATGCCGATCCGGCCGGTTTTCTGAAACCCGCTGTGGAGGCGGTGCGCAATGCTGGCGGGCTGTTCATTGCCGACGAGGTTCAGCCTGGTTTTGGCCGCACCGGTTTCGGGCTCTGGGGGTTCATGCGCCACGACATAACCCCTGATATCGTCACCATGGGCAAACCCATGGGCAATGGTTTCCCGATGGGCGGCGTCATCACGCGCCCTGATCTTCTGCAACGCTTTTGCGAGGAGACGGGCTACTTCAATACATTCGGGGGCAATCCGGTTGCAGCGGCAGCGGGTCTTGCGGTTCTCGACGTGATCGCGGATGAGGGACTGATGCACAATGCCGATGGTGTCGGTTCGTATTTCGCCGGCAGTCTCGGCGACCTCAAGTCCCGCCATTCGGCAATCGGCGACATACGGGGCGCCGGCCTGTTCATCGGCCTCGATTTTGTCAGCAACGATAATGGCAAACCAGATACGGCGCTTGCCATTCACGTCATCAACGAAATGAAGAAAAGGGGCATCCTGATCGGCGCGGCCGGCAAGCACGGTGCAACGCTGAAAATCCGCCCTCCGCTCTGCTTCTCGAAGGCAGATGCCGATTATTTTTCACAGGTATTGTCGGAGATTCTCGGCAACCGCTGAACGTGCCGTGATGGGATACGAAAAACCCCGCAACGGCTTTGCGGGGTTTTCGTTTTCTACATCGCTGCCAGAGCGCCGGGTGATTCCGGCAGAATCTGGCCACCATCGACGGTGATCGTCTGGCCGGTAATATAGGCGGCCTCCTGAGAGGCGAAGAAAAGCGCCGCATTGGCGATATCGGCCGCCGTGCCCAGCCGCTTCAAGGGGATCGAGCTTTCCATCGAGGCGATATAATCCGCGCCCATGCCCTCCAGCCCCTCGGTGAAGATGTTGCCGGGGAGGACGGCATTGACCGTGATGCCTTTGGGCGCGAGTTCGATGGCTGCGGTGCGCATGAAACCAAGCTGACCGGCCTTCGAGGCGCCGTAATGCGACCAGCCGGGATAACCTGTAACCGGGCCGGTGATTGATGAGGTGATGATGATCCGGCCTTCGCCCTTCCTTGTCATTTCCGACAGCACCGCCGAGACCGAAAGAAACGTACTCTTCAGATTGGTGGAAATAACGTGATCGAAATCTTCGGGCGTCATCTCTCCAAGCTTTGCCGCTGGAAAAATGCCGGCATTGGCGCAAAGAATATCGACGCCACCGAAGCGCCCGACCGCCGCCCGGACCATTGTCTCGGCTCCTTCCGGCGTTGACACATCCGCAGCGAAACCGGCGCCATTTGGACCGATTTCCGCAGCCACCCTGTCTGCGTCCGCCTGGCTGCGCGAGACGACCAGCACATTGAGCCCGGCTTCACCGAAACGTCTGGCGATCCCCTTGCCGATGCCACGGCTGGCCCCGGTGACAATAACGGTTTTGCCCCGTAGAGACTTCAACATTTTTATCCACCTTCCTGTGGTACTTGCCAATATTTGCAGCATTTGCCTTTGCGACAATGCCGCGTTTGCACAAAACCTCGCCAGCCAACTCAGAATCCCAAGAAAATGCCTGAAAAATAAGGGTTTTATCTCCCAATCACTCAAGGGGGCTCACCACGTATCGGCCTACCTCATGAGACAAGACGTTTGAGAAGGCAAAATGACGGAAAAAATAAATGTTGTAAATAACACATTTTTACGACACACTTCCAACATCAAAAGTGGTGCCGACAGCACAATAAAAGGGGAAGTGAAATGGAACTGACGAGACGCAATTTCATGCAGGCCATGGGTGCGGCGACATTGGCCATCCCCTTTGCGAATATTCGCAACGCATTGGCCGCCACGCGCAACAAGGAGCTCAATATCCTCTGCTGGGAGGGGTACAATTCCGCCCAGGTGCTCGATCCCTACCGTTCGGCCAAGGGCGCCACGGTCAAGGCGGAGTCGCTGACCAACGATCCGACGATGATAAACCGGCTTCGCGCCGGCGAAACCAGGATTTGGGACCTCATCAACGTCAACAATCCCTGGGCGCGCAAGGTCATGGCGCCGGCCGGTCTGATCAAGCCTTTGCCAAAAGCGGAGTTCGAGCCGTTTTTCGATGAGATGCTGCCACAATTCAAAGCGCCATATCCCTGGGCGATGAGCGAGGACGGCAAGGAGCTGCTGGGCATGGCGCAACGCTTCGGGCCTTATTCCTTCGTCGTCAATACCGACAAGATCAGCCGCGCCACGGCGGAGGAACAGGGCTGGAACCTGTTCAATGATGAAGGCCTTGCCGGCAGTTACGGCATTCTTGAATCCGACGACTGGAACGTGTTCGGCATCTTCATGATCGCGGGCATCAATCCGTTCAAGCCCCATAGCGAAGAGGAAATGAAACTATTCTCGCAAACGGCGCAGAAGGTGTTCAAGGGTGCGAAAATGGTGGGAGACGGCGCGGCATTGAACCAGGCGCTGGTTTCCGGTGAGATCGATCTGCATCTGACGGGCGGCACCTATTCCGTTTCCCCGGCTCGTGCCGATGGCTATCTCAACCTGCGCGCGGTCACGCCCCTTAAGGGGCCGATCGAGGGCAAGGGCGGCATCGCTTGGATCGAAATCACCTCGATCGTCAACAATCCTGACCTTTCGCCGCTCGCCAGCGATTTTCTGAAATATGTGCAGCAGCCGGAAGTGGCCCACGCGGTCGCCTTTGCCGAGGGCACATTCAACCCTGTCTCGCAAATGGGTAACAAGAAGTGCTTCGACCTTTTCACCAAGGATGAGCTGGAAGCTATCCAGTGGGAAAGCCTGGAAGAGGAAATGGCCCGCTCGGTCGAATACGACATCGTACCCGATTACGACAAGGCGCTGGAACTGATGATGGCCGCCAAGCGCCTGCGCGGCTGACTGGATAATTGAATTCCCAATGAAACAGAAAAGTGTGTTTTCCAGAGCGGAAGACGCAGCTTCGTCCGGAGTGTGGACATGGCTTTCGCATTAACCTCCCCCGACATTCCTTCTTTCGACACGGCTTCGAAAGTCCGACCGGTGCTGCAACTGGTCGGCGTTCGCAAGGTCTTCGGTGATTTCGCTGCCGTCGATGGCATCGACGTCGATTTTAAGGAGGGCGAATTCGTTTCCATTGTCGGCCCGTCCGGATCCGGAAAGACGACGCTTCTGCGAATGCTGGCCGGTATGGAACGGCCGAGCGAGGGTTACATCACGCTGCGCGGCAACCTCATCAACGACGTGGCGGCCGACAGGCGTCCAACGTGCCTCGTCTTCCAGTCGCTCGCGCTTTTTCCGCACAAGACGGTTGGGGAAAATATCGAGTTTTCGCTCAAGGTGCGCAAGATGCCCGCCGCCGAACGCAAGACCCGCGCACTGGCGTTGATGCGCATGGTGAGGCTGCCGGAAAATTACTATGGCAAAAACGTCATGCGCTGTTCGGGCGGCGAAAAGCAGCGCGTGGCTCTCGCGCGCGCCTTCGCCTATGATCCTGATGTGCTGTTTTTCGACGAGCCGCTGTCGGCCCTCGACTACAAGCTGAAAAAGGCGCTGGAAAAAGAGCTCAAGGACCTGCATCGCGTCAGCGGCAAAACCTTTGTCTACATTACCCATTCGCTGGAAGAAGCAATGGTGATGTCCGACCGCGTCGGCGTCATGAACCGCGGCAAGCTGGTGCAGATCGGCGCGCCGGAGGAAATCTACACCCGTCCCGCCAACCGTTTCGTGGCTGAATTCTTCGGCGAGGTGAACAGTTTCGACATCACCCGCACTGCAACGGGCTGGACGACCGCCAGCGGCAAGGCGCTGGTCGTATCCGGCATTCCCGCGGGAGTGGCCGAAAAGGCAACCGTCGTCGTGCGGCCGGAAACCATGCGCTTCGTGGCGCCCGGCATCTCGGCCGACAACACCATTACCGGCACGATCTACAACGAATATTCGCTGGGTTCGCGCATGCAATATCAGATCCACGCCGGCGAGCACATCTATCTGGTCGAAGCGGCACGCGGCGCGGCCGTTGTGGCTGGCGACAAGGTAATGATCGGCTGGGATGCGGCAGACGCGATCGTGGTGGGAGACTGACCATGACCATCGCATTTGGAGAAGACAGCAGCAACCTTGCTAAAACCCCGGCCCAACGTATCAAGGTGGAACCGGGCCTTCTGGCCGCTGCTCCGGTGCTCGCCTTGCTTTGCCTCGGATTTCTTGCGCCGCTTCTGGCTGTTGCTGCCTATGCCTTTGCCACGCCGAAGAGTTTCGATGCCTTCCGCTCCTTCACCCTTGAAAATTTCATCACGATCTTCAATCCGGCCAACACCGTCTGGATTTCGTTCGCGTGGTCGCTGGCCTATGCGCTCGCCACCGTCATCGGGCTTGCCGTCGTCGCTTATCCCATCGCTTACGGTCTCAACCGCCTGTTCGGCAAATGGGCGGGTCTCCTTTCCGTGCTTTTCGTCTTCCCGCTCTTCGTGTCGGAAAATGTGCGGCTGTATGGCTGGGTGCTGTTCTTCATCAAGAATGGCGTTTTTGACGGGCTGATGAAGTATCTTGGCTTTTCCGGCGGCCCGGAACTGCTTTACACGCAGGGTGCAATCCTGTTCGGCATGCTCTATGTCTACCTGCCTTTCATGCTCTTCCCAATGACACTGGGCATCGCCATGGTGCCGAAGGATCTGGTCGATGCCGCCCGCGATCTCGGCGCGCGCCGTTTCACGATCTGGCGCGAGATCGAGCTGCCGCTCGCCATGCCCGGCATATTGATCGGCATGCTGTTGACCTTCGTGCTGGGCGCGGGTGCGGTGGCCGAATCAAAAATCCTCGGCGGGCAATCCGTCATCACCATCGCTCAGGATATCGAGGTGGCCTTCACCTATGCGCAGAACTGGCCGCTCGGCTCGGCGCTCGCTCTCATCCTCGTCGTCATCGTCAGCGGCCTGTCGCTTTTCGTGCTGTCGAAGCTCGATCTCGACCGCATCCTCGGACGGAGGTAACCCATGGAAACCCGTGCGCAAATCCAAACCGGCCTGGCCATTCGCCTCTGGACGGCCTTTGTTCTGATCGTCGTTTATCTGCCGATACTCTGCGGCGCACTCGCAGGCTTGGCAAAGGGACGATATTTTGTTTTCCCGGTGAAAATATTCTCCGGCGAGTGGTGGGAAAAAACTCTCGATTCTCTCGAAATACAGACACTGGTTTCGAACTCGCTGCTGATCGCAACCATCGTCACCTTCGTTTCGATCGTTTTTGCGTTTTTTGGAGCGCTCGCCTTTGCCCGCTACGACTGGAAGGGCCGCAAGCTCTACCAGAAGATCATTCTCCTGCCCATATTCTTCCCGCAGCCGGTGTTGGGTCTGGCACTGCTCCTGTGGTTCAATGCACTCGGTGTCAATCCGAGCTGGATCACCGCGGTCATTGCCCATCTGGTCTGGATTGTGCCGGTGGTAACGCTGGTCATCGCGATTCAGGTCTATGGTTTTGACCCGACGCTGGAGGAAGCCGCCCGCGACCTAGGCGCCTCCCGCTGGTTCATTCTGCGTGAGGTGACGTTACCGATCCTCTGGCCCGGCATATGGTCCGGCGCGCTCTTTGCCTTCCTGCTCTCCTGGGGCAATTTTCCGCTGTCGCTCTATACGGCGGGCGTCGATTCCACCGTTCCGAAATGGCTCTATTCCAAGATGGTTGCCGGTTACACGCCGATGGTGCCGGCGCTCGGCACGATGAGCACGCTTTCGGCTGCGGCGCTCCTGATCGGTGGCGGGCTGATCGGCGCTCTCTTGCGACGCAGGCGCATGGCGGCTTGAAGAAAAGCCGGACGCCGCGGAAACAGCCTGCGCACTGCCGCCGGACTTGCAGGGCATCCGCTATGCTGCCAAAAAGCAGTTGAGCAAAGCGGGACGAGACGAGGCATAGATGAAGAAACCGAAATCGACGCGGCAGCACAGGATTCTCAGCGAACTAGACCAGTCGCCCAGCCTGCGCGTCGCAGAACTTGCCCAGATGCTGGCGGTCTCAACCGAAACCATCCGTCGCGATCTCGATGAGATGACCGATCAGGGCCTGCTGAACCGCACCTACGGCGGGGCGGTACGCTCCCTCGGCACCGAACCTTCCGTAACGGAACGGCATGCACTGTTTGTTTCCGAACGCGAACGCATTGCCCGCGCCGGCGTACCGCTGCTCAAGGACGCGCGGGTGCTGATGATCGGCTCTGGCGCGACCACCGTTCATGTCGCTCGGCGTATTGCGACGGAAATGAAAAACATCACCGTTATTACCCACGCCTTTGGCGTCGCCACGGTTCTCGCCATCAATCCCACCATCGACGTCGTGATGCTGCCGGGCAAATATCACCCGACCGAAGGCGCCACCATCGGCGCACATGCGGTATCGTATCTTCAGGAATTTAATGCCGATTTCGCGATACTGGGCGCCTCCGGTCTCGGACCCGACGGCCCCACTGACGCGCTTCTTGAATGCGGGTTGGTCTACCGGACCATGCTTTCGCGATCGGCACGCTCGATGGTGGTCGCCGATCATTCCAAACATGACAGGATATTTCCCGCACGCTACGCGGAATGGCGCGACATCGACATCGTCGTTACCGACGGGACGGTCTCGACGTCGCTTGCCGAACGGTTCAAGGAATTCGCCGTCCAGCTGGTGGAATGCTAAAAGTACAGGAGCGATTGGCTCCCGTTTTCGGATAGGTGATCGGGAAAACGACCTCGAAGTCCATTCCGGCACTCGATTCAAGGCCAGTGATGAGGATAACCTTTGAGGAGACCAGCGAAATGGGCTTCGTTCGTCAGCAATCCGTAGCGGAAACTTGACTGTTCGAAATTATCCAAAACTGTTCAGGCGTTCGCCGACAATTTCCCGCATCTGCGTCGCTCGTTCAGCACCAACTGATCCATCTGTCAGCGGCGGCGGTAGCGCAGGCTGTTCCAATCCGCGCGCAAGTGCTGCCCTCAGTTCATCCATGGCCGTATCCGCCGCCGCCGGAATACCCGCTGTCGCTGCGAAACGCTTGAAATCGGCTCTCTTCAGCCGTTCATCCTTGCCGCTGATTTTGAGTGCCATGCGGTGATGCTGCAGGTTTGGAAACACCCACGTCGTAACCGCGTCGTAGAGCGGCGCCATACGAACCGAGCTGAAATCTTCTCTCCCTGGCGCAGCAATTTTCAGAAGCGCGCCATATTCTTCAGGCGCATGTCGCCAGCGGCGATCAGCCAGCCGAACAGAGCCCGCCGCAAAAGCAGCAGCAGGTCCGCATCCGCGTCAGTCGAAAGAGGGCGCAGAGCGCTCGCGATCTGTTCCATGGCGCCTGTGTATTTGTCTTCCGCCCGTACTCCCAGGATCGAAGTCATGTCTTCGAGTACCAGACGGCGGATGTCATCCAAGCTGGTGCGGATGCCGAACCGCTCAACAACAAGGGCTGCCGGCATACCATCCGGCATGGAAACGAGTGCAATCGCCGGGGCGGTGAATCCGGCCGCGCGGCTAAGCTCCATCGATTGCCATTCGATCGCGGGTAGTGCCTCGAATCCCGACGTGCTGGCAGGCTTCAGAATATGCGTGAACGGCTTACCCGTGCTCGGCATCAGGGTGCCGTCAGCATCAAGGAACATCGGCGCCTTGATCTGCACTCCCGACAGGCGCGGTGTCGCGCCTGTCGCAAACATTCGCGCCAGATTCTGTTCGAACGTATCCTGGATATCACCGCGGCCGGGACCGGTATAAGTCTCCGTGAACATATGATCCGTCGTAAAGCTGTTTAGCTGTGCCAGCAGGATATCAGCCGGCAGGGTTGCCAACTCGCCCGCCCGTTCAGCAATCGTGATGTTCGACATGTACCGCTTACCCGCGCGCAGCTCTACCCGCTCGTCGGGCTATTCAGCACTCGATTCAGCCAACCTTCCGGCAGAAGCGACTCAATGAAGGGCGGCAGCTTGCCGGGCGTGGTCTGGCGCAAAAGTGGTGGACCATCTAGGTTGGCAGCCTGCCGCCGCCATTCGAAGCCATCGTGCGTCAGGTTGCCGATCAGTACGCCGTGCCAAGCCAACGTCAGGTCGATTGCGGCTTGGTTGGTGACGTCGATCGCAGCGCTCGGCTTTTGTTTGAGGAACCGATCGGCTGCGCGCCCTTCATCAAGCCAGTCATTGTCTCTAGCGAGCTTGAACACAGCGTCGGCGGCGGCGTCCGAACTACCGTACTCTTCGATCAGGCGGGCGGCGCCCCCCCTCTTTCATCGTTTCATCGAACGACGCCGCATGTTCGCTACGGATACCAAAGACTTCCAAAAAGCGTTGGCGTAGTGAAGACACGTTCACG
Source organism: Agrobacterium tumefaciens (assembly GCF_005221325.1). Lineage (NCBI taxonomy): Bacteria > Pseudomonadati > Pseudomonadota > Alphaproteobacteria > Hyphomicrobiales > Rhizobiaceae > Agrobacterium > Agrobacterium tumefaciens. The sequence goes on from NZ_CP039890.1 coordinate 410,387, forward strand.
CGCAGTTCGCCCATGTCGTCTCCGACCACCGCCTGCGCGACGGATGGGTGGTCAGGCGCTTTATTTTGGATGATTTCGAGCGTCCTGATGCGCTGCCGTTGCACGCGGCGACCGGTCAAGAACAGGCGGCCGTCACGCATGGGGACCCAGTAGTACGGCGCTGGCAGCCGAAAGATAGGCGTTCGGGTTACATCACCTCTTCTAAGGCCGCAACATCAATGTAACTTTCGCGCACTTCAGATACGCGAAAGTTACACGCTTCGACCTGAAAGCGCTCGTGATATCTACCCTTGTGAACCAAGAAATCAGTAAGCTAATCATGCACCCGTCGATTCCATACAAAAATCTTCTCTCCACTTTGAACTGATACGAACCTTCAGCCCGTGCATTTCAGCTTCTACTTGATTTATCAAAGGCATTTTCACGTTGCCCTTCGCTAAGCCATAAAAACTAAACAGACAGTTTGTCTGATGGCGATCGGTATAGTGAGTGCAGGAGCTATCCAATGACGAAGTTACAGGAACTGAAAAAGCATCTGCGGTCCGGCAAGGTCTACCGTCGGGGGGATCTCGCCCAATGGTCCTCGTCTGTCGATCGGCACCTGCAGCAGCTGCTGGCGGAAGGATACCTGACCAAGCTATCGACCGGCGTCTATCACCGGCCGAAGCAGACCGCGTTCGGCAAAGCCCCTGCCGAGGATGACGCGCTCGTCGAGGCTTTCCTGAAGGATGACCGTTACCTCGTTACCTCGCCCAATGCCTATAACAGCCTGGGTGTCGGCGCGACGCAGCTCTATAACAAGACTGTCGTCTATAACCATAAGCGCCACGGCAACTTCATGTTGGGCGGCCGAGAGTTCGAGTTCCGTAGAAAGCCAGTCTTCCCCAAAACCCTGACCAAAGAATTCCTACTAGTCGACCTGGTCAACAATCTCGACCAGCTGGCCGAAGACCGCGATCAGGTGCTGGCCCGCGTGAAGGAACGTGTGCTGCAAGGCAATCGCACCGCCCTGACCCGTGCCGCCAAGGACTATGGAACGGTGCGCACGCGGAAATTCTTCAACGATCTCGTAGCGGACATGCATGCCAGCTGATTTCCTGCATCACCACAAGGATTTCGGGACGCTCCTGCGCATCGCCGCTGACGAGATCAGGTGCAGCCGGTGCTGGTCGAGAGAGACTATTGGATCATGCACTGCCTGTATGACCTGCAGCACTTGAAGATGACGTTCGAGTTGAAGGGCGGGCACTTCGCTCTCGAAAGGATACCGCATCATCAACCACTTCTCGGAGGATATCGATATCCGTATCGAACCGCCGAAGACCATGAATGTGAAAACTGGCCCCGATGGGCCCGCGCATCGTGAAGGCCGGAAGTCATTCTATGACTGGCTCGCCAAGACGATCACAATCGACGGCATCCAGAAGATCGAGCGCGATACCGGGTTCGACAATGAAAGTTATCGCAGCGGCGGCATCCGCCTCTACTACCCCGAGACAACCGGAACGAAATTGGACCTCAAGGAAGGTGTGCTTCTCGAAGCCGGGTTCGGCACTGTGGCGCCCAATATCAATAAGAATATCAGTTCTTGGGCCTACGATTACGCCGCGACGCGCATCGAGCTGATCGATAATCGTGCGCTGGCCGTGCCCCGCTACGAGGGGCTACACACTTATCGAGAAGCTCCAGACCATTTCCACCAAATTTCGCAAACAGCAGGAAACCGGGGAGTTCCCCGCAAATTTTCTCCGACGTTATTACCACGTCTTCTGCCTGCTCGACCAACCGGACGTGCGAGCTTTTATCGGCACGGAGGCATGTATTGTTCACAAGCAGAAGCGTTTTCCGAAGGCTGACAATCAGAACATTAATAGCAATCCCGCGTTCAGCCTTTCAGACCCCGAAACCTTCAGACTCTACGAACGCGCATACGAAGGGACTTCAGCGCTCTACTATCATGGCAGGCCCAGCCTGAAACAGATCCTTGCCCGCATCACCTCCTACGCAGATCGAGGATCTGCATGGTATCTTTTCCTTCCGGGATATCGGAACCGGCACCTCCCCAATCCTTCCTGCCTTCAGTTCTTTCTGAAGGCATCCCCCGGACCGCAGGGCGGTCAGAGCGGCCCTGACCGTCAGCGAGCGGGGCAAAGCCTTGCGAGAACGACCGGCAGGATTGCATAGAGGGCGGTTGAACGACAGCGGCGAGGGAAGTCCGGTCTGCGGGAGGGTTCTCTTTCTCCCCTCATTTTCTTTTTCCAACGCATTGAATGCCGCTAATATTGACGCTATATAGCGCCTATAATAATGGCGCTACCGAAATTGGAGGCGGATCATGGGACTGGCCCAATATGCAGATGAAGGACTGTTTGCGCCGCGTAAGATCGCGGATGCATTTCGCACGACCAGTGAAGAGATCGCCCGCACCGCTGGACTCGGAAAAGACGCGATCCAGCGCAAGGACCGTATCCGTTCGGACAGAACGCAGCGGCGCCTGCGCGAGATGATCGAGATCGTCAACAAGGTCGAACCGCGCTTCGGCTCGGCGTTGATGGCCTATGCCTGGTATCGCTCCGAGCCACTGTCCGGCTTCTCCGGCCAGACCGCGATGCAGCTGGTCCGCAACGGCCGCGCCGACGAGGTGCTCGACTATATCGACGCCGTTGATGCCGGCGTCCACGCGTAGCCCGACCGATGCACTATAACGGAAAGCTCTACCGGGCGCTCAACCCGATCTACGCCCGCGAGCCTCTATCCGGACGCGGCGCGGAACTCTATGGCGGCCGGTTCAACCCCAAAGGCATGCCGGCCCTTTACACATCGCTGACGATCATGACGGCGCTGAAAGAAGCTAATCAGGTCGGCAATCTGCAACCGACGACGCTGGTCTCCTATGATGCAGATATCGAGACTGTGTTTGACTGCCGGGACGACACGGCCCTTCGGGCGCAAGGGATGGATGCGGCGGCGCTCGCCGATCCGACCTGGCGTGACCAGATGAAGGTTTCGGGGGAAGCGAGAACGCAAACCTTCGCCCGCAAACTGGCGGCCGGCGGCTTTTGCGGGCTGCTTGTGAGGAGCTTTGCCCCCGGCGCCTCGGATGATGATCTCAATCTCGTCCTCTGGACATGGAGCAGCGTGGGGCCCGGTCGGCTGACCCTGATCGACGACGAAGATCGACTTTCGCGATAGTCTGACAGAACATCATCCGTTCAAGCACGAAAAGCCGACCGTATATGAACACGCGACCGGCCTATCATGGCAGGCTAAAGCCGTCGGTTTGCCGTTTTCATGGAAGTCCGTCAGCAGCTTGCCGAGTTCGGAACTCATCAGAAGATCCTGCATCGGGGCATGACCGCCAGGCACGTAGACCGCATCGAAATGGTCGTAACCGACCTGCTCGACCCGTGCGAGGCTGACGGCCGGCGATGTGTCGCTCGACGTCAGTTGCAATTCTGCCAGTTGCACCTCGCTCGCTTTCATCGCCGCTTCATCACTGCCGAAATACATCTTGCCGATGGAGGTCACGTCAACGGAAGGCGCCATACCGTTCGGCGTGCAAAAGTGATCTTATGGCCGGCGTTGAGCAGCGCCTTCACCGGCTGCATCAGTTCATTGAGGTAAAATCCGGTTTTGAACACCTTGCAGTCTTTCAAATCAAGACGGTCCGAGTCGGACAGGACGATCAGTACGTTTCGAGCATGGGTGCTTAGGGTGCTGGCACTCGGTGGATCTGAGCGTGAACGAGGACAGGATCCAGCGCGTGCTGGACTACGCGCGCCAGAATCTTTCAGAGACCCTGGCAATCGACGACCTGGCAGAGGTCGCCTGTCTCAGCCCGCGGCAATTCACGCGACTGTTCCGGTCGGAGACCGGCACGACCCCGGCAAAGGCCGTGGAGGCGCTGCGGGTTGAGGCCGCGAAACTCATGCTGGAGCAGAGCCGTCTGCCGATCGAGGTGATCGCACGCGAAGCGGGCTTCGCCAACCGGGAACGGATGCGCCTGGCGTTTGGCCGCGTGCACGGCGAGGTACCGAGGGCGATCCGCAACGAAGCCGGACCTCTCGCCACGCTCTAGGTTCAGCAAGGGAAACGGGTCGTCAGTCTGGAGGCCTGACCCTTGCCCGATCCGAGGCTGGCGTTGCCGCGGAGGCGTGCCCAGCACCTGCGAAGAAGCGGTACAGCGTGCCTGCCGCCACGATCAGCACGACGACGTTGGCAAAGACGAACAGTGCCGGTGCGGGTGTGCGGGCGATACCTTCGTCGCCGAGCATTAGAAGGCGGATCGGCGCCGCCGCAAGCGCCGTCACGCCGAAGGTGAAGGCCCAATACGATGGCGCGAGGGGTTCACGAAGGATCCAGGGCAGCAGCCTCAGCAGGATCACTGCCTGCAGGATCCCGTATCCGATCATACCGTGGCTAGCAGCAGCGGAGCCTGCGGCGCAATCGCGATGAGGGAGACTGCGCCGACCACCGGCGGGGCGAGCTGGATTCCAAGGGTCGGCCGAAGCGTATTCGCCATTCCCGGCGCCGTCAGCAGCCGATGCAGCAGCACGGACTCGATCGCGAGCCAGCCGAAGAAGTCGGCGCCGAAGACGCACTGCCCGAGATCGGGGGAAACCGAGGGCGGCGCCGACCATAGCGGCGACGAAACTATCGGCGACTGTCGGCAGATAAAGCACCGGCGTCGTATGGCTGGGATCGCGTTCGCCCATCCAGAGGCCACCGGTTCGGCAGACGGCAAAGCCCCCCGTGAACGCCGCTCCCACGACATAGAGTGCAAGAGCGACATCGTAGGCGTAGGGAATGACGCCTCCGGCCACTAGCATCGTGGCGACGCCGGCCAGCCCGATGAAGCAGCACTGCACTGGGTGAGCGGCTTCCGTCAGCGCGAGCTCGCGCGCCACGAGCCATTTCAAACCGTAGAGCGTCGTGACCGCGAGCCACACGAGTCCGGCGGCCAGCATCAACGGCTCTCCGACGAGAGCCGGCAGCCCCCAGGCGAGATGGGCGGCGCGCCAAGCGCCACCGAGCCCTGCTATGCCGAGCACCATTCCGAAGAACGATGCCGGGCACGATCGGGATGCTCGATATTCTCATCGATCTGTCTTTCGAAACGGCCGCACGCAATCGCAGGCTCCCTGTTAGCAGCCGCCCGTGGCCGGCCAGCCCGCGAGAACAATCTTGCCCTTGGCGCGGCCGCTCTCGATCAGGACATGCGCCCGGCGGAGGTTTCCGGCCGAAATCGTTCCGAAGACTTCGGTCAGGGTGGTGTCCAGCGTTCCAGTGTCGATCAGCCGGGAGACCTCGTTGAGCAGTGCTCCTTACTCTACCATGTCGGCAGTGCCGAACATCGAGCGGGTAAACATGAACTCCCAGTGCGTCGATACGCTCTTCACCTTGAAGGACGACACGTCAAGCGACGCCGGGTCATCGATCAAAGCAAAGCGGCCCTGCGGCGCGATGAGCTTGGCTATTTCGCCAAGATGCTGATCGGTGTTGGTGGTCGAGAACACGAAGGCGGGCTGCCCGACACCCAGCCGCTCGATCTCCGCCGCGAGCGGTTTTGAATGATCGATCACATGATGTGCGCCGAGACTGCGGCTCCACTCGGCCGTCTCCGGACGCGAGGCCGTGGTGATCAGGGTGATGTCGGTGAGCTTGCGGGCGAGCTGCGTCGTGATCGACCGACCCCGCTGGCGCCGCCGACGATCAGGAGTGCGTTGGCAGCGCCCGGCACGGGCTTGCGGATGTCGAGCCGGTCAAAGAGGACCTCCCAGGCGGTGATGGCGGTCAGCGGCAGGGCCGCGGCCTCCGCGAAGCCGAGTGAGTCGGGCTTCTTGCCGACGATCCGCTCATCGACCAAATGGAACTCAGCGTTCGTCTCCGCGCGGCCGAGCGCACCGGCATAGAAGACCCTATCGCCTGGCGCGAATAGGCTCACTTCCGGACCGACCGCTTCGACGGTGCCGACGGCGTCCCAGCCGAGCACCTTGAACGTCCCCGGTTCGGCCGATGGCCGCATCCTCATCTTGGTATCGACAGGGTTCACGGACACGGCTTCGATCCGCACGACGAGATACCGTCCCGTCGGCTCCGGCCGCGGCAGATCGACGTCGGTAAGGGATGCCGGATCATCGATGGGAAGAGGGGAGCGGACGCCGATAGCTTTCATGATAGGACCTCGCGATGGGAGTAGGTGTTCGAGACCTATCGATCGACAACCGATACCGACAGGACGTAGATGCCGTCATTCGGGCCACGGGACAAACAAGGGTGAGGACCACCGGTCCTCGGATACAAGTTCAGACCCGCGCGATCACCATGACCGCAAAGTTCCGGCAGAAGCGGCTTGTGCCGGTCCACGGCTCATGCCGCATCGTTCGGCATGAGCGCATCGAAGCTTCGTCCATTTGACCCTGAAGCCAGGCGGCTAGCCGAGGCGGATGTTCCACAGATCGATCGAAACGACGAGTGGATCGGTCGTGAAGCTGCTGTCAGGCTGCCTGGCATGGATGCGCCTTCTCGTCGGGAACTTGATACCAGAGACGTCCTCATATCTGTCGATGATGTGAGCGCCAGGCGTGTTGCCTGCGATCTCGACGTCATAATCGTGACGCTTCAAAAGCCCGTCGCCGTCGAAATAGAGCGTTTGGACAGCGCTGTGCGTGGCGATCTCGGTAGGGAAACGGACCGCGAGACGGCGCCAGTCCGCGCCATCGGCTTGCGAAGGCTCAAGCTCTTCGGTCTCGACGCCTGGCCAGGCGAGTAAAAACGGTATGTTCAAATATGTCCACATGGCGCAGCCGGCGAAGTACGCCAGTTGCAGCTCCGTCCAGGGCGTCTGAAGTGTGTGCCCGGCAAAGCTCGCACGCGGCTGCAGAAGCTCTTCGAGAACGGTTCCGTCTTCGGCTTCCAGGGCGACGCGCCCGGGCTCGAAGCGTGAGCGGCGATTGTCGGAGCCAAAGGGAGCATGCGAAGCCCACTCCGTCTTAAGCCCCACCGTGACGGTTGTGTGCTCGAGCGTCTGGGGGTGGCCCTTCAGCGGCCACAAAACGCCGCCCTGCACGAGATCGGCGGAGACCTGCTCAAACTGCAGCCAACGCTGGAGGCCTCCATGGGCCTCGATCGCAAGGTCTTTAAGTCGTGTCATGAGATGCTCCTGGCAGGACACGCGCAAAATGGCGTGGCTTCTGGCATGGAAACTATGCCACCGCTCGCGTCCGTCGAACGTCTTAGATGCCTTGTTTCCGGCCACGGTCTTTAAACTGGCGAAGCCTTGTTTAAACAGGAGAACGTCGAGGCCGTTTTGGCAGATCTCGTCGCAATGCCTGAGGTTACGCAACCACGCATGTTGAACCGCACCGGGTTTGCCGGAGACCCCAATTCGTGAGAAGTAGGGTCTATGACAAGCAAAACGACGAACAAATTTTCTCCTGAAGTTCGTGCCCGTGCCGTTCGGATGGTGGCGGAGCATGAAGCCGAACATCCCTCCCTTAGGGCGGCCGTATCATCGATAGCGGCCAAGATCGGCTGCTCGGCGCATACCCTTCATGAATGGGTGAAGAAGGCCGAGGTCCACAGCGGCAAGCGTGCAGGTTTGCCAAATGACGTGGCGGAGAAGATGAGGTTCTGGAGCGGGAGAACGGTGAGCTTCGTCAGGCGAATGAGATTTTACGCAAAGCCTCGGCGTATTTTGCCTAGGCGGAGCTCGACCGCCCACTGAAGCGACGATTTCCTTCATCGACGAACACCGCTCGGTGCTCGGGGTCGAGCCGATCTGCAGACTGCTGCCGATTGCCCCGTCCACTTATTATGAGGTTATCGCCAAGCGCACGGATTCATAATTACACTTCGTTCCATGAGGGTGCGGAGATTAAGCGCAATAAAATCCGCATAATTACGGAGTCTAAGCTTTCCATTCTCCGCATATGGGACTTATCTTGCACTATGACATATATCTGGCAATCTCCCCAATGGCCAAAGTTCGAATGGAAACTCGAACACTTGGCATCAAGGCTTGCAACCGTACGCTTTGATCAGGGGCGGCTCATCGGCCGTGTCGAAAGCCTCGGATTTCGTACGCGCGAGGCAACATTCCTGCAGGCGCTGACGGACGACGTTGTCAAGTCGTCGGCGATCGAAGGAGAGCGACTAGATGAACAACAGGTCCGGTCATCGTTAGCCCGGCGGCTTGGCATCGACATCGACGGGTTCGTGACGCCGAACCGCTCTGTTGAGGGTATTGTCCATATCACGCTCGACGCCACGATCAATTGCTCACACCCACTAACGGCAGAGCGGCTATTTCAATGGCATGCGGCGCTCTTTCCAACTGGCCGAAACGAATGGGGTCACAAGCTTCGTGTCGGCGAGTGGCGTGATGACTCAGGTGGCCGTATGGAAATTGTTTCTGGCGCATTCGGATACGAGAAAGTCCATTATGTTGCACCACCGGCAGACCGCGTAGAGGCTGAGATGTCGGCCTTTCTCGAATGGTTCAGCGGATCGCATGATCTCGATCCTCTCGTTAAAGCAGCTATCGCCCACCTTTGGTTCGTTGCCATCCATCCTTTCGGTGATGGCAATGGCCGCATAACCCGCGCAATCGCCGACATGACACTTGCACGTAGTGGCGGCGGCGCACACAGACTTTACTCCATGTCTGCCGCTATCGAGAGGTCGCGCACCGGTTACTACGAAGCCCTGCAATCGATCACAAGCAATGAATCTCTCGATATTACGAGCTGGGTCGAATGGTTCCTGGATCGGTTGGGCAACGCTGTTGGAGGCGCGCTGGCAACCCTCGACAACGTCATGCTGAAGAATGATTTCTGGCAAAGGCATGCTGCGCATGATCTTAACTCGCGACAAGCCAAGGTCCTCAACAGACTGATAGAAGGCAACTTCGAGGGCAAGCTTACATCGACGAAGTGGGCGAAGTTGACGAACGCATCCCAGGATACGGCGTCCCGCGACATTGCGGACCTGTTAGCGAAAGGGATTCTCCGAAAAGGCGAGGCTGGTGGGCGCAGCACGGCCTATGAACTGATTATGGATTTTCCGGCGAACCATATGTCCACAGCCTCACCTGTCAATGATGATTTGCCGTCGAACGCACGCGGGTGATTGCCGCCTGTATGTCTTCCCATGCCGGTTTGTCCGGTGCGAATCGGGCGCGCAAATAAGCCGTGAGATCCTCGAGCTGCGATGCGTCCAATGTACCGTCGAAAGCTGGCATGGACATGATTTCGGGTGCATCACGCCCGGTCGTTGCCGCGATGATAGCCGGTGCATCCAGCCCGCCGAGAATGGCCTGAAGAACATTATCGGGCCTGTCGGAATGCAGATTGGTGTTCAGGGCCAGAGAGGACAAGATGTCATTGCCCTCATGGCAGGATGCACAGGCGCCGCTGAACATACGGGCACCTTTTGGCGCTAGGGTGGCTGCATTGGTTTCACTCGCCTCGCCTGCCGCAATCGCCGCCGTTCTTTTCGCCTCGGCATCGACGGCCGGGGCTGCGTCGTTGAGGCTTGCGAGATAGGTGGCCATGGCGCGGATATCATCATCTGGCAAGGGCTGCATGACCTCGACCACATGCGACATCGGCCCGGATGCGCTGCCATGATCTTTCGAATGGCCTGTGCGCAGGTAATCGTAAAAGGCTTCCGCCGTCCAGCCGACCGGCCCTTTTGCGAAACTGTTAAGAGCGGGCGCGTCCCAGCCATCAGCAAAGCCGCCGGATAGACGAGCGGCACCGTTTTTTTCTGCGCCGAGCACGTTACGGTCAGTATGGCAGGCGGAACAGTGTCCCAGCGTCTCGACAAGGTAAGCGCCGCGGTTCCAGGTGGCGTCGCGGCTCTGATCGTAAGCGAAAGTCCCGTTTTTGAGAAACAGCATGTTCCATCCTGCCATCAGCGCACGTACGCTGAAGGGAAAGTTCAGTCTTGTCTCCGGCGCCTTTAGGGCAACCGGTGTCTGCGTCATCATATAAGCGTAAAGCGCCTGAATGTCGGCATCCTCCGCGCCCGCAAACGAGGTATAGGGGTGGGCCGGATAGAGATGATGGCCGTCGCGGCTCACACCTTGCCGCATGGCGCGTTCGAAAGCCGAATAAGACCATGCACCGATGCCAACCTCCACGTCGGGTGTAATGTTGGTGGCATAAACCTGACCGAAGGGGGTATCGAAACGCCGCCCGCCAGCAAAGGGTGTGCCATCATTTCCAACGTGACAGACATTGCAGGCACCCGCGGCGGCGGCAAGCCGCCCGCGCTCTATCGTGGCTGCACTATAGACATTGGCATCGGGGCGCGGGATGGGCGCGATAGCCGGTCGCCAGGGTGAAGCCATGGACACCACACCGGAGACGGCAGCGACCGCACCAGCCACAGACAGACCGATGTTCCACCAATTGCGCTTTTTCCGGGTGGCCGGAGGCGGTGGCGATCCGCCGTTGAGAGCTGCCAGAACCATCTCCGGCGTCAGCGGTAATTCACGAAAGCGAATGCCGGTTGCATCGTAGACGGCATTGGCAATGGCAGATGCGCTGGGCACCGAGGCCGATTCACCGACACCGAGCGGCGGTTCATCCGGTCTGGGCACCATCAGAACATCGATATCCGGCACCTCCGGGAAGGTGATCAGCGGATAGCCGCCCCATTCTTTCGATGTCACTGCCGTTGATGAAAACTCGACCTTTTCCTTCAGCACCCGGCTGGTGGACTGGATGACGTTTCCGTGGATCTGATGACGTACCCCGTCGGGATTGATCATCATGCCGGAGTCCTGCCCGCAGGTCACTTTTGTGACTGCGATCTCGCCCGTTTTGACGTTGACGGCGACATCGGCAACCCACGCGGCCCACGCGGCGGCCTTGCCCGGAAACGGCCCATGGATATAGACGGCATAGGCAAAACCGCGACCGTAAAGAAGATCGCCTTCTCCGCCCAGCGTTCCCCATTTGGTGTGCGGAACCCACCTGGCCCGCTCCGCCACAGCGTTTACGAGGTCAACGGCGCGGGGATCGTGCAGGTAGCGCAAACGATATTCGATAGGGTCAACACCGGCTGCGGCTGCGAGCTCGTCCACGTAGCACTCATGCGCAAAGGTGTTGGGCATGGCGGAGACGCCACGAAACCATGAGGCCCGGGCAATCGGCGGCATGTCATGCACCGTGACGCGCAGATTGCCATAGTCATAGGGTGGGATCGCGGTGCGGTCGCCCATCTGCACCACCGCGGCCATCGGCGAGATCTTGCCCGTCAGAACGAGCGAAAGCGTTGGCGCGAGGTTAGAAGGATAGCGTGTCTCGAAATCATAGGCAGCAGGCCCGCCTTCGAGATCAAGGCCGCCGCGCACATCCATGATCTGTGCAGCACCCTTCGGCTCCCATGCATGCTCCTGCTCACGGGTCAACTGAACGCGCACCGGCGCGTTGACGGCGCGGGATAGAAGCGCTGCATCCGCAGTAACGTCGTCGGCGCAATTGCGTCCGTAACAGCCCGCAGCCTCCATCCGCTCTACGACAATAAGGTCTTCCGGCATGTCCAGAAGCAATGCCAGATCGCGGCGCATCGGAAACGGGTTCTGCGTGCCGGACCACACGGTCAAACCGTCATCGCGGTAGTCTGCGACAGCGCAGGATGGGCCAATGGAGGCGTGCATCTGGTAGGGCCAGACATAGGTCCGGTTCATCGGCTGCGCGCTACCTGCCAGAGCCAGGTCGACATTGCCGCGATCGGCAAGCTTGCGCGGTTTCGAGGGATTGGCACGCAATGCCTGTTCGGGGAAGTTCAGGTCCGGCTGCTCCGGCGGTGTCCGCCATTCCACATGTAGACATCTTGCGGCCTCGACGGCATTTTCCTCGCGGGTGGCAACCACGCCGACGAAATCGCCCACCGCGATCACGGCAACAAGACCCTCTATATGGGACACGGAACTTTCATCGATGGACATCAGACTTGTGCCGACATGCGCACCGTGATCGAAACCGGCATAGGGTGGGCGCACCACACGACCGTGCAACATGCCGGGAACCCGCACGTCATGCACATAGGTCCAGCGCCCCGTTGCTTTGGCCGGTATATCCACACGTGGGCGCGAGATTCCTACGAGACGATAGAGAGAGGCGGGTTTCAACGGGGCGGCGGGATCGACGGACAGGCGAACATGCTCTCCGGCGACGAGATCTGCAAAGCTCAAGCTCCAGTTCTCTCCACCGGCTGAATGAATGACACCATCTTCTATTATCAGGTGATCCACGGCAACACCGGTGCGTATCGCAGCCTTCTGCAAAAGAAACCGGAGCGCCGTCGCGCAAGCCTGCCGAAGCGGAATCGCGGTGATCTGGATCGTTTCGCTGGCAATGGTAGCGCCCTGATCCGGCGCAACTGTGGTGGTGCCCAGCACCATACGCACCTGCTCGAAAGGCACGAACAGTTCTTCGGCAACGATCTGCGCCAATGATGTGCGGATACCCGTTCCGAGGTCTACATGGCCGTTAAAGGCCACAACCTGCCCGTCCTTGCCGATGGCCACGAAAAGCTCCGCCTCGTCGCCGGCCGCGGTGTCGGAAACAACAGCAAGCATATCTTCCTGAGCGAAATACTGATGTTTCGGCGCTTCGCGATGTTCACTCATTGCGCTGGTCCCGTTGTTTGTACCGGTTCGCATTCATCTTGCGCCTTCCTGCAAGCGACAGCGCGTCGTGCTGCTGCTAGAATTTCCATGTGCGTGCCACAGCGACACAGATGATGGCGCAATGCCGTGCGGATAGCCTCTTCATCCGGCTGCGCATTGCGCTCGAGTAGGGCAACGATCGCGATAATCATGCCATTGAGGCAGTAACCACACTGCGCGGCGGCCTCATCGATAAACGCCTGCTGCACCGGATGCAGCGCGTCGCCATGCGCAAGCCCTTCAAGCGTGACGACCTCACGAGTACCGACAGCGCCAAGCGGGATGGTGCAGGAACGTACGGCGCGGCCTTCGACCAGAACCGCACACGCGCCGCATTCGCCCAGTCCACATCCATATTTGGGGCCGTTCAGGCCAATGTCGTTGCGCAATATATAAAGCAAAGGCGTCTTCGGGCTGGCGTCAACCCGATATATTTCCCCGTTGACTGAAAGCGAAACCGCAACCACCCGCGTTACTCCCACATCAGTGGCGCGCGCCGGTTCGCGCCCGTTCGCATGATTTTATACAGCTTGGCAACAATCATGGGCACCCCCGTTTTCGGCCGCACACAAACGATGCCCTCGCCTGCTTTCACATTATTACCCACCCGTCACAGCCCGCTCGCGCATGCATCTCAGCGATGTTGGCTTTCCATCATATATAAGCGTATACGCTTTTTATTGCGCCAAAACAAGCGTTGTTGACAATGCTCAAATTGCTTAAATTTCGGGATAAAGCCTATTATTTTGGCGATCTTTAGCGCTGTTTGCCCGGTTTTTGATCTTGCATATTAGAGTGTATACGCTATTGTTGACTCACTTAACGATGATGAGGCGGAAAGCGCTGGCGCTCTTCCGTGAAGGGATTGAAGCATGTCAAACGGGAAGCAAAAAATCGCGATTATCGGCGCTGGTCTTGGCGGCGCCGTTGCCGGAGCCCTGCTCCAGAATGCGGGGTTCGTTGTCGATGTCTACGAGCAGGCGCCGAGCTTTTCGCGTCTGGGAGCCGGCATCCATATGGGTCCAAACGTGCTGAAGATTTTCGAGCGCATTGGCGTGGACAAGAAGGTCGTAAGCATCAGCAACACGCCCAGCCACTGGGTAAGTCGCAACGGCATTACCGGTGAATATCGCGCACGCGCTGCTCTGGAAGGTTATGGCGCGACATATTGCACCGTTCATCGCGGCGATCTTCAGGCGATCCAGTGCGACGCGCTTCAACCAGGCACGCTGCATTTTGGCAAAAAGCTCGCACGTATTGACGACAATGGTACGGATGTACTGGTTGAGTTCGAGGGCGGCACCTCGGTTCGGGCCGACATCGTCATCGGTGCCGATGGCATCAACTCCCGCGTCCGGGAAACTCTGCTCGGCGAGGAAAAGCCGAATTACAGTGGCTGGGTCGGGCATCGCGCCCTTATCTCTCCCGACAAGCTTCGCAAATTCAATCTGGATTTCGAGGAATGTGTCAAGTGGTGGGGTCCGGACCGCCATATGATGGCCTATTACACGACCGCTCGCCGTGATGAATATTATTATGTCACGGGTGTCCCACATCCTGCGTGGGAGTTCGATACTGCCTTCGTGGACAGCAGCCGCGACGAAATGGCAGCAGCCTTCGAAGGCTATCATCCGATCATTCAGGCGCTGATCGAAAGCACCGATGAGGTGACGAAGTGGCCGCTGTTCAACCGAAACCCGCTGCCTCTGTGGAGCAAGGGCCGTCTGGTCCTGCTCGGTGATGCCTGCCACCCGATGAAGCCGCACATGGCGCAAGGCGCCGCAATGGCCATAGAAGACGCCGCAATGCTGACCCGCTGCCTGACGCAAACAGGTGTCAGCGACTTCCCTACGGCCTTCAGTCTTTATGAAATCAACCGCCGTGAACGGGCAACGCGCGTCCAGACTGTTTCCAATGCCAACACGTTCCTTCTCGATCAGGAAGACCCTTCCTGGGTTTATGGCTATGACATTTACGCCGAACCGCTCAAGAGTGAGTCTGTGGCATGAGCAGCGCCTTTCTTTATGGTGCGAATGTTTTCGCCAACGGCATTCGCCAGCACTATCTGCGTTACGGCGGAAGGGGCGAGGCTCTCATCCTGATCCCGGGTATCACCAGCCCGGCGATCACCTGGGGATTTGTGGCTGAAAAGCTGGCGGAACGTTACGACGTATATGTTCTCGATGTACGCGGTCGCGGGCTTTCATCGACCGGCCCTGACCTCGAATATGGTCTTGATGCCATGGCGGCCGATGTTGTGGGGCTTGCCACGGCACTCGGTTTGTCTCGCCCGGCATTGCTCGGTCATTCCATGGGCGCGCGCATTGCAATCCGTGCCTCCGTAACGGCGTCCGATGCATTCTCCCGGCTGGTCCTCGTCGATCCACCAGTATCCGGTCCCGGCCGCCGTGATTATCCGAGCAAGCTGCCATGGTATGTGGACAGCATTCGTCTGTCATTACGGGGCATCGATGCCGAAGGTATGAAGACGTTTTGCCCGTCATGGACCGACGAGCAGCTCAGGCTGCGGGCAGAGTGGCTTCACACCTGTTACGAGCCGGCCATCGTCACCGCTTTCGAGGATTTCCACAAGGACGATATCTTCCCTGATATCGGCAGGCTCTCCGTGCCCTCCATGCTGATGGTGGCCGGACGGGGTGGTGTGATCGAAAAGGTGGACGTGGACGAGGCGCAGGCACTTTGCCCGGCTCTTGAGATCACCCATGTGACCAATGCCGGACATATGATCCCCTGGGATGATTTCGACGGCTTTTTTGTCGCGCTTGGAGACTTCCTCTCCCGTTGAAAATGAAGACTGCGGCGGGCGCCCGGCTCGCCGTTTTCGTTTGATGTCAGGCTATCTTGCAGAGGATTACACCAGTGCAAAAACTCTATCGTATCGGTCAGATCGTACCCAGCTCCAATACCACGATGGAAACCGAAATTCCGGCCATGTTGATGGCGCGCCAGTCCATTCGCCCGGAGCGTTTCACCTTCCATTCCAGCCGTATGCGCATGAAGAAGGTCGTCAAGGAAGAACTGGCGGCGATGGATGCCGAATCCGACCGTTGCGCCATCGAGCTTTCCGATGCCTGCGTGGACGTGCTGGGTTATGCCTGCCTCGTCGCCATCATGGCAATGGGTCTCGGTTATCACCGTGAATCCGAAAAGCGCCTTACCGGGCGTACAAAAGAGGAAGGCACCAACATCCCTGTCGTTACCAGCGCGGGCGCCTTGATCGAAGGACTGAAGGTGATGAAGGCGAAGAAGATCGCCGTCGTCGCACCCTATATGAAGCCGCTGACCGAACTGGTGGTGAATTACATCCGCGAGGAAGGCTTCGAGGTGATGGACTGGCGGGCGCTGGAAATTCCCGACAATCTGGATGTCGCCCGACACGACCCAGACAATCTGCCAGCCATCGTACAGACGCTGGACCTCACCGATGTGGACGTCATCGTGTTGTCTGCCTGCGTACAGATGCCGTCGCTTTCGGCAATCGCCAAAGTCGAGGCCATGACCGGCAAGCCGGTCGTTACTGCGGCAGTCGCCACCACCTATTGCATGCTGAAATCGCTGGGCCTCGAACCTGTCGTGCCAGGAGCCGGTGCGCTTCTGTCCGGCGCCTATTGAGGGAGCGATCGATGCAGACTGCTGAAGCCAATTATCAGGGTATCTGGGGCAACCGCATCGGCTTTGGCCAGCGGCCAGCCCTTCTGGTCATCGATTTCCTGAAAGCCTACACGATAGAAGGCGCGCCGCTCTATGCTCCCGGTGTCGTTGAAGCCGTTGCCAAGGCACCCGAGCTGATCGCGGCTGCACGGCAGGCAGGCATTCCCGTCATCCATACCCGTATACTCTATCTGGCGGAAAACTGCGCCGATGGCGGCATGTGGGTGAAAAAATCGCCGGTCATGAAGGCGATGGTCGAAGGCAACGAACTGGCAGAATTCTGCGACGGCGTTGAACCGGCCAGCGATGAATTGGTCATCATCAAGCAATATGCCAGCGCCTTCTTCGGCACCAGCCTCGCCTCGCAATTGCACAGCATGGGCATAGACACTGTCATCATGGCAGGTTGCTCGACGAGCGGCTGCATCCGCGCCACGGCCGTCGATGCCGTACAGCATGGTTTCCGCGGTATCGTCGTACGCGAATGCGTGGGCGACCGTCACCCGGACCCGCACAATGCCAACCTCTTCGATATCGACAGCAAGTATGGCGATGTCGTTTCGAGGGAGGAGGCCATCGCGGAAATCGCCAAGGTCAAGTCCAACTGTCCGTAACTGGACGCAACACCCAAGCCTTAAAGCAAGATAGGGGAATGAGCATGGATCAATTCAGCTTTACAGAAATCTGCCTGCATCAATTGAAGATGTCGGGCGTCCACGAGGGCGAGAAACTCATCGTCCTTACCCAGGGCAACGAGCGCCTCGATTATGCCGACGCGTTCATGGCAGCGGGCATGCGTCTTGGCGCCAGTATGTATCACATGCGTTTGCCGCCGGTGCCGCCGGCAGGTGCATGGGCAGTTGGCCAGACAGGTCTGGCAGCCATGCCGGACGCGGTAGAAGCCCTGAAGGCCGCCGACATGCTCATCGATTGCATCTTCCTGCTGTTCAGCCCGGAACAAATGGCGATCCAGGCTGCCGGTACGCGTATCCTGACCGCCGTTGAACCGCCGGAAGTTCTCGCGCGCATGCTGCCGACGAAGGAACTGCGCGAACGCGTCGAATTTGCCGGAGACTTGCTGTCCAAGGCGAAGGTGATGCGGATCACCTCTCCGCATGGCACAGATGTCACCTACAAGCTCAACACCTATCCCGCCGTGACAGAATATGCGTGCACGGACGAGCCGGGCCGCTGGGACCATTGGCCGTCCGGCTTCGTGTTTACCGGTGGTGATGATGACGGCGTCGATGGCACGATCGTCGTTGCTCCGGGCGATATCCTGCTGCCGCAGAACATCTACGTACGCGACCCGATCGTCTACACGATCGAAAACGGCTGGATCACCGACATTCGCGGCGGCCTCGATGCCGAACTGGTCAAGTCCTACATGGCGGGTTTCAACGATCCTCGTGGCATGGGCATGAGCCATGTCGGCTGGGGTCTTAACCAGAACGCCAAGTGGCATCGCATGGTCCCCGGCGAATTCCCGGGCGGCATGGGCATGGAAGCACGCTCCTTCTACGGCAATGTGATGTTCTCCACCGGTCCCAACAACGAACTCGGCGGCCCGAACGATACCGCCTGCCATCTGGATATCCCGATGCGCGGTTGCTCGCTGTTCCTCGACGACGAACCGATGGTTCTCAATGGAGACATCGTCGTGAAGGAAATGCAGCACAATTTTGGCTGACCTCCGGGCTGCAAATGACGTGCCGCGCATATAGCGCTCAGTGATTTCTGACCGCCAGTTCTGGCGGTCAGCGACGCGACGACAGATCACGACTTGGATTTAGACGCAAAGATAAAAACATCAATCATTAGAAAAAATGAGGGGTACGTATGCGATCGCCAATCACAATAGAACAAGGGATAAAGGCCGCCGGTGTCGGCACGTTCCAGAAACGTTTGTTCGTTATATTCGGCCTCGTCTGGGCAGCCGACGCCATGCAGGTTCTGGCCATAGGTTTCAGTGCCCCGTCTATAGCGAAAAGTTTCGGGGTTACGGTGCCAGAAGCGCTTCAGACTGGCACCTTCTTCTTTCTGGGAATGCTCGTTGGTGCGTTTGTTTTCGGCCGGCTTGCCGACCGCATAGGGCGCCGCCCTGTCCTTTTCGCGGCAATCATTCTGGACGCGGTGTTCGGCGTCGCATCGGCATTCGCACCGGATCTCCAATGGCTCTATGTCGCGCGTTTCCTGACTGGCCTTGGCGTGGGTGGAACCTTGCCCGTCGACTATGCAATGATGGCTGAGTTCCTGCCTGCCGACCGTCGCGGTCGCTGGCTGGTCCTGCTCGAAGGTTTCTGGGCTGTCGGCACGGTCGCGCTTGCGATGCTGGCGCTCGTTGCAGGAAGCGACGGGGGCGAAGCCTGGAGAACGATTTTCTTTGTAACCGGCTTACCCGCTCTCATCGGGGTTGCACTTCGCTTCTATGTGCCTGAATCGCCACTTTACCTCAATCGCCAGGGGCGCTCGGAAGAGGCGCGAAACATTCTCCAGCGAATGGCCAAGGCCAACGGTGTTATCGCGGAAATTCCGCCTATCGTTCCGCAGAAGCCGGAACGCAAGTCGCTTGCCGCCCTGCTGTCGCCGGAACTGCGTCGCCGCACCATCTTTCTCATGCTCGCATGGATGATGATTTCGATCTCCTATTACGGCGTCTTCGTCTATCTACCTGTGAGACTTGCAAGTGAAGGCTTCGGCTTCATGCGCGGGCAGCTCTTCCTGGTCGTTCTCGCAATCGCGCAACTTCCCGGTTATGCCTTGGCTGCTTATGGCGTGGAGCGCTGGGGCCGCAAGCCGACCCTCATAGGGTTTCTGCTTCTTAGCGCTATCGGTACATTCCTTTACGGTTTGGGTCAAAGCACTGAAATCATTGTGGCGGCATCGATGTTGACGAGCTTTGCATTGCTCGGTACATGGGGCGCGATCTATGCTTTCACGCCGGAAATCTATCCAACAACCTTACGGGCCAGCGGTATGGGAACAGCTGGTTCGGTTGCGCGCTTCGGTGGGCTTCTGGCGCCATCCATCGTCGCACCGATCATGGCTTCCAGCTTCGGACTGGCATTAGGTGTGATTTCGGGATTGCTCGTCCTTGCGGCCCTGAGCGTGTGGCTTATCAATGCCGAGAGCAAAAGCATGGCGCTCGAATAGAGCTTTTATCCATCCCTTGGGGCAAACCCGCCGCAGGGGACAAATTGCAACTGCATCACGCTTAGCCTTTCACTTGCGTGCTCTCACCCTTAATTACTATCCTCTCGAATCGTCGTTTTCAGAAAAGGCGACTTGAAAACCGGGCGGATGAAAGATCGATGGCACCAGACGAAGACATTAGAGAACGTGGAGATGCGGAGAATTACCGCGTTACCGAGCAGGTAGGCCATCTCTTGCGAAAGGCCTATCAGCGTCATCTTTCCATTTTCCAGGAAAATGCCGTCGATCCCAACCTGACGTCGGTGCAGTTTGTTACACTCTGTGCGCTGCATGATTTCGGCCCCATCTCCCAAACGGAATTGGTAAAGGCAACGGCGGTCGATCAGGCCACCATTCGCGGCATCATCGACCGTCTTAGGGCACGCGGCCTGATCAAAATCTCGCGTGATGCCAGCGATGGCCGCAAGGTGATCATGTCGTTGCTGCCAGCGGGCGAGGATGTGCTGCAAGAGATGTACCCAAGAGCCAGAACAATTACCGAACAGACCATGGGTCGTCTGAATGCAGCTGAACAGGTAGCATTGCTTTACCTGCTTCGAAAAATCGGCGGAGACGATGCTATGGGTGAAAACGAACACCCGGCCTAGTTACTTTCGGGCGTAGTCACCTGCCGGCCTCGATTGCTCCTACCGTCCGCAGGGGATATGTCGAGGATAACTCCACCTGCATCTGCGATAGCCTCCGGCGTGTCGAGGTCGATATGCGCAGCCGGACCGATTTCAACGTTAATCACCTGAAGGCTTGATGTTTCGATGAGGTGGCGGGCACCTATATCTCCTTCCAGTCTTAACACGGCGTCCTGCAAGGCTTTTGGCAGGATAACCGGGTTTCCAGGTTTCCCTTGTGAGGACGCGCGGACGATTGCTGTGCCGCCCGACCGCCGGAACTCCGCAATCAGCCGGTTGAGATCGGCCGTGGTAATGCCCGGCATATCGGCCAGCATGATCAGCACGCCTTGTGCTTTGCGCACCTGACCAGTCATGAAGCCGCTCGCAAGTGAGCCAGACATTCCCGAAGCGTAGTCGGCATTTACAACAATACTGACATCCACGCCCGAAATGGCATTTCGCAACTCCTGTTCACGATGACCCAGAACAACCGTGACCGACGATGCAACGCTATCGGTGGCAACGAGGGCCGTGCGACGGACAAGCGGTATACCGTCGAACTGCGCGAGAAGTTTGTGAGCGCCGCTCTTTCCCATGCGGCTTGACATTCCGGCTGCCGGGATCACGATTGACACCGAAATCTGCCCTGCGGCCTTTATACGGTAGAGATCGTCGTCTTGCAGGACATGGCCCTTAGAAAACTTCGCTTCAGGCAGTTTCATGGCGTGTGCGAGAACAATTCCTCTCGCGTCATCGATAGAGAATTGACCGAACTTCATCTATCCACGCCCTGATGGCCGTGGTTTCGCACGCGAAGCGCCTGAATGATCTCGGCAAGGATCGCCACGGCGATCTCGGCCGGATTACTGGCGCCTATATCCAGCCCTATCGGCGCATGAATCGCCAAAAGTGCATCCGCATCGATCCCCTCCCCGGACAGGCGCTCGATGCGCGATGCGTGGGTAGCGCGACTGCCGAGGGCGCCGATGTAAAAGCAGCCCGTTCGCAGGGCGTCTGCCAATGGAAAATCATCGATTTTCGGGTCGTGCGTGAGTGCTACGACAGCAGTGTAGCGATCGAGCGGATCAGCAAGGAAAGCATCTGCGGGCCAATCTGCCGACAGGTTTACGCCGGGAAACCGCTCCACTGTGGCGAAGGCCGTACGTGGATCGACAATGCGCACCTCGAAACCGGCGACCATGGCCATCTGCGCCAGAAACTGACTGATATGCACGGCACCGATGATGACAATGCGCGGCGATGGCAGATAGACATTCAAAAACGTGCCGCCCTGCCGCTCATCAAGCAACCTGGAACGGCCATCGCGAAACGCGCTTTTTACACCCTCACCTAGTCCGGCCGGCCAAAATGTGCCTTCGAGAAGCAAAATTTCGTCGCCAGTGACAAGATCGGTCAGCAAGGCCACGGCGATGCGCTGTTCGCGAGCAATATTCAGCCGTTTGAGAGTGTCCAGCCGCATCAGTCGAGCCTCTCGATATAGACCCGGATGCGCCCGCCGCAGGACAATCCGACACGCCATGCCGTTTCATCCGCGACGCCGAACTCCAGCATCGCGGCTTTTCCATCTGCAATAACATCAATGCAGGCCGTGATAACCGATGCCTCGACACAGCCGCCGGAAACAGAACCTTCGAAGTTGCCTTCACGATCCGCCACCAGATGACTTCCCGCCCGGCGCGGTGCCGAACCCCAGGTTTCAACGACTGTTGCAATCGCCACCTGCCGCCCGCCCAGCTTCCACGCTTGCGCAATGGTCAGCGGATTTTTGTCTTTCAGGTCTTGCGCCAGAACCATCCGGTGAAGCTTCCACGTCTGCGTTGCGATGATCGGGCACCGGCGCCGGCGATCCGATGTGGGCATGCACATTTCGACCTGCCGCTGCCTTGCACATGCTGCCGGGCAGGATAGCAGGAGATCAGGACCGCCGACATCGGGTGGACCCTGCTTTCCGGAAGAATATTTTCATGGCAAAGCTTCCACCCCGCCAGTTTGTGTCAGAAGCGCGTATGCCTTTCTTCGGGCTGCGGCGATTTGAGGTCATGGCATTCGCAGTGAGCCTCATCAGGAAGTCCGGCGGCGGTTTCCAGGGCAATGCGTGAGGTGAGCATGGAAAGGCTTGGCAATACGCCTTCCTGCAACAAGCTTCCCCGGTTGCGATCCATGTAGTCGTTGAATCCTGCCGTTACGAAAGCGCACGGCACGAAGCATGCGCCGATCTCGCGTGAAAGCGTGGCTTCCGGCGCTATTGAATGGTTGATCACATCGGCTCCGAGGAAATGAAAGGCCATCGCCTCGGCAGGGCTGGTCAAACGGGGTCCATAAACATGTCCAGCGACAAGCCCCTGTTCGATACCATGCACCCGGCAAGACGATGGCCATTGACGGCGCGCTGTCGAAGCTAGCGTTTCGGCACAATGCGGGCAGACGATGCGCTTGCCGGAGCAATCGAAGCGCTGACGGCCCGGAAGAAGGGAATAGGGTGTCTGAGTGAGCTCGATGATATCCGCATTGATAACCATGTCGCCAGGCTGGATCGCCTTGTTGACCGCTCCGATGGTCGAGCAGGCAAGAACCCGTTTTACTCCCGCATTCATCAGAACCCAGAAGGAGCGTTGGTGGCAAGAATGGTCGATCTGGTCACGCGGATTGCCGTGGGAATACATGCACAGCGCGACCTTGCTGCGGCCTTCAGCGGTAATTGAGGCATCGAATTCGAGCAGCTTCCAGTTTTCTGAAATGCCGTAGGGCGTTTCGAATGCCAGATCGCGAGCAAGGACACGGACACCATCGACGCCCACGTCTTCGGGAAAAGCCAGTCCCCAGTTAGCAGAACCTGTAATGATCGCCAGTCCGGCCTTTGGAATGGCGGATGTAGCAGGAGTATCGGTCATGATGGGTCTTTCAGAGAGTATCGCTGCGCTGACGCAAGTTGAAAAACAGTACGACGCCGGTGATGAGAACCGTCCACAAGGTCGAGATGGCGGCAATGGTGGGGTCGATCTGGTCGCGCAGCGATATGAACATCAGCTTGGGCAGGGTGCTGTTCTGGCCGCTTGCGACAAAGATGGAAATCACCGCTTCATCCAGCGACGTCAGAAAGGCCATCAGCGCGGCCGTCGTCAGACTGAGGCCGAGCTGGGGCAGGATGATGCCACCCATGGTGCGAAACCAGCCTGCGCCGAGGCTTCTGGCCGCCTGGGCCTGGGCCCAGTCGAAACGGTTGATGGCAGGCAACAATACGATGACTGCAACCGGAATGGCCAGAACCACATGGCCCGCCAGTACGCCGGTCAGCGTGCCGACAAGGCCGAGCTTCGCGAGAATGAAAAACAGGCCGATTGCGAGAAGAATGCCTGGCGTTACGGATGGTGACAGGAGCATCATATAAATTGCGGCAGCCCTTCGGCCCGTCAGCCGATTGATCGCAAAGCAGGCAAGAAAACTGATCGGCACCGCGATCACGGCTGTGAGAACACCGAGCAGAAGGCTCGTTCTCAGCGCCGCCATCCATGACGCGGACGAGAAGAAGGCGCCATACCAGCGCAACGACCATTCGCGCGGAGGAAACTCCAGAAGGTCCGATGCCGAAAAGGACAAGGGAATGACGATGAGCGTCGGCAGCATCATAAACACAAGCACGATGCACGAGAAGATCCAGAGGAAGTTTCTGAAAAGCCGGTTGTCCTGATAGGCATCAAGCATTGCGAACCCTCACGGCTGTGAGTTGGCGCAGGCCGAAGACCATGGCGCCTGTCGTGAGAACAAGAACGAGCAACACCACGCCCAGGGCGCTCGCCGAACCCCAGTCCTGAAATGTGGAGAGCGTGCGTTCGATACGAATGGCGACCGGGTTGACCTTGCCGCCGCCCAGAACAGCGGGCGTGACGAAGAAACCGAGCGTGTAGATAAAGACGATGGTGGACCCCGAAAGGATGCCGCCAACCGAGAGCGGCAGGATGACAGTGCGCACGCAATGCCACATGCTGGCCCCCATGCTGGCGGAGGCACGGATGATATTGGAATCTATGTCCCGCATCGCCGCATAAACAGGCAGAATAAAAAGCGGCAGCATGTAATGAACCATGCCGACGAGGGTTCCGGAGAAATTATAGACCAGTGGCAACGGCGTGTCGGTTATGCCGAGGGCGCCCAGTGTGGAATTTACAAGCCCGTCACGGCGCAACAACACAAGCCAGCCATAAGTCCGAACCAGAATCGAGGTCCACAGCGGCAACATAATGAAAATCAGCATCCGATTGGCTATCCTCGGCCGCGCGCTTGCCAGCGTTAACGCCACCGGGATGCCGAGAACGAGACAAATGGCAAGAGTTGCCCCGGACAGCATGATCGTTGTCCAGAGCGCGGACCAGGTGAGACCGCTGAAGAGGATTTTCTCATAGTTTGACAGTGTCGCCTGGCCGCCGATGTTGAGGAAGGACTGCCGCAGGATCCAGACCATCGGCACAATCGCCCCCAGCCCGACCAGAACAAGGGCTGGCAAGGACAACGACAGAAAGAAGCGCCTTTCCTTGCGGGCATCTTTTACAAGGTCCGATGCACTCATGCAGACGCCCCCTCTTCCAGAATGTGAACATGTCTCGCAGCCGCATAGGCCGTGACCGGTTCGCCGGGCTGCAATTGCGGACATGCACCAGAATGTGTAGCCGGAATACTCAACATGACCTCTTCACCATTGCCGAGATGGAGATTGAGGAGCCAGTTTTCACCGCGAAATGCCTTGGCCTTGAGATGGCCAGCGATGGAAACACGGTCGCTACCGGCCGCATCGGCCTCAAGATGGAAACTTTCCGCACGGATCATTGCGAACCCCTTGCTACCGGCGTTGAGCGCCGGAGCGGGAAGTACGTTCGCTTCACCCATGAATTCAGCGACGAAACGTGTGCGGGGACGATGGTAAATGTCCTGGGGCGCACCGATCTGCTGTATGATACCCGCATCCATTACCGCGATGCGATCCGACATGGTCAGGGCCTCGCGCTGGTCGTGGGTCACGTAAATCGTGGTGATGCCCAGATCGTCATGCAGCTTGCGGATTTCGAACTGCATATGCTCGCGCAGGTTCTTGTCGAGCGCAGAAAGCGGCTCGTCCATGAGCATGACACGCGGCTCGAACACAATGGCGCGGGCAAGGGCCACGCGCTGGCGCTGGCCACCTGAAAGGGCCGCGATGTTTCTGTCGCCGAACCCGTCCAGCTTGACGCGGGCAAGGGCGGCGAGAGCACGCTCGCGGGCTTCTGCTTTCGGCACACGCCGCAGAACGAGCGGATATTCCACATTCGCCAGAACGCTCATATGCGGGAACAGCGCATAGTTCTGGAAGACGATGCCGATCTCGCGCTTTTCGGGCGGAAGCCGGGTGAAGTCCCGACCTCCGATGATGAGAGAACCGCTATCCGGGCGAACAAACCCCGCCAGCGCCATCAATAGCGTTGTCTTTCCTGAGCCCGAAGGACCAAGGAGCGTCAGGAATTCGCCAGCGGCGATATCAAGCGAAACATCGTTCAGCGCAACATAAGTCCCGTAGGTCTTCTGCACATTGCTGATCGTGATTGGAAGCGAGGTCGTTGCCATGGTGATCGTGGTTCTCTGCGCAAATGTTAGCGGTTCATCATCTCGTCAAATGCGAGCTGAGCGGCTTCACCGTTCTTGAGCCACCAGTCGGCCTTCGAGAAAACAGAGGTTTCCACATTGCCGGGGGCTGTAGCGAGAAACGCCATTTTTTCTGCCGGGATAAGCCCGCCCTGATACGCTGCCGGATTGACCGGGCCGTAGGCGATGAAGTCCGTAAGCTTTGCGCCGCGCGCCGGCTGGGTCATCGCAGAGATGAGTTTCATGGCCGCTTCGCGGTTTGCCGAACCCTTGGGAACAGCGAGGCAATCCGTGCCGATCACAGATCCTTTGAACGTGTAGTCGGCAGGACCGCCATCGGCCTTGACGCTCTGGGCGCGACCGTTCCAGGTCACCACGAGATCGGCCTCGCCGTCCTTGAGGATCTGCGCGGACTGGGCGCCCGATGTCCACCACACCGCAACATCCGGCTTGAGTTCCTCAAGCCTTGCGATAGCGCGCTTGATGCCTTCGGGCGTATCGAGGATCTTGTATATGTCGCCAGGCGCAACGCCTTCGGAGAGAAGCGCGATCTCGATCAGATCCTGAGCGTTGGCGCGCAAAGCCCGCTTGCCTGGAAACGCCTTGACATCCCAGAACTCAGTCCAGTTCTTCGGTGCGTTCGCGCCGAAGGTCTTCGTGTTCCAGGCCATTACCGTGCCGTAGGAACTGAAGGGGTAGCAATATTCGGATTCGGCGCCGGCGGGCAGCGTCTTCGGATCGATGATGTTATAGTCCAGCTTCTCCAGAAGCCCCTGCGCCGCAGCTTGAGCGCCTTCAGGAGAGCCGAGGTGAATTACATCCGTCGTCACAGCCCCGGAAGTAACCTGCATCTTGAGAGCCGCGAAACCGTCGCTCTGGGTTTCCTCACGAACGTCAAGGCCGAGTTCGGCGGCAGCAGGTCCCCACATAACCTCTTTCATCGCCTTTCCGTAATCGCCTCCGGCGGTGGTGATGGTAAGGGATTGGGCTGCCAGCGGGCTTGCGGCTACGAGCGCGATCATGGCCACGGAAAAGTACATCATGCGGGACATCGATAGTCTCTCCTTTGTTCACCTCTGAAACACGATTTCCTTCGGATCTAAGCCTTTTTCTAAAAATCGTAACGTTACGATTGATGAAAAAGTGCACTTCGTCAAGTTCGATTTAATAGATGTCATCCGCGCTTTCCTTCTTCCGATGAAAAGGGCAGTGTATTAGACACATGAAAAAAGGGGCTTTGAGTCTATCGATGGAAGGAAACGGCCGGGCCAATCTGAAGAAAATTGCGTCCGAGCTTGGTCTGTCGGTGACGACGGTTTCACGTGCGCTGAAAGACGGCCCTGAAGTGCATCCCAAGACGATCGCAAGGGTGAAAATTGCCGCAAATGCTGCGGGATATGTGCCTAACCTGCATGGGCGGGCGTTGCGAACCGGACAGACCCGTACATTGTCTGCCATTCTGCCCCTTGAGACACGCGATTATCTTTCCGACCTTGCCAAGCTGCCCCTGATCGAGGGCATGACTCTGGCCGCCCAGGAAAGCGGCTACAGCCTGTCGATCTCATCAACGACGCCGGACGACGATCCATATGAAAACCTGAAACGTGTCATCCAGGCGGGCAGCGCCGACGGGATCATCATTACCCGAATGGTAGCAAATGACCCGCGGCCGCCTTTTCTGCTTGAACGGCATATTCCATTCGTTGCCTTCGGACGCAGCGGTTCGCACCTGAATTACGCTTATGTGGATATCGACAACGAGAAAATTGCCTACGAAGCCGTCCAGATGCTGGTGGCCGAGGGGTGCCGGAGTATTGCTCTGCAACTGTTGACGCTGGAAGACCAGTACAGCGCCATGCGTATGGCTGGATATTCCCGAGCGATGGCCGAAGCCGGGCTCGAAATCGACCCGCGACTGATCGGGTATCAGGAATTTACCATGGCAGCGAGTGAACGGTGGGTCGGCAAGCTGCTCGATCTGCCAGACCCGATGTCAGGATTGATCTGCGCTAATGAACTCGGTCTGCTCGGCGCTCTCAGTGCGCTACGGCAACGTAATCTCGTTCCGGGACGGGACGTTCGCATTGTTGTGCGCGACAATACCCAGATTTGCCGCTACCTTTCCGTACCGCTGATTGCGCATTCCGTCGATATGGTTGCGGTTGGTCGCAATCTGGTTGAAAGCCTCATTCATCAAATCGAGCGGCCGGAAATGCCACCCCAGCAGTTGGTCATGTTTGGTGAACTTCAAAGATTCAGTTTCTGACCGGCAAGCTTGGCCCGGAAAATCCGAATTATCGTAAAGATCCCACTCCTGCGGCCAATGCTTGCGCGATATCATCGCGGAGCGGCAAAAGAAACCTGAGTTGCGATATCGACGACATCATTCGTGAAGCTGCGCGGACCTTTCGGATCGCTTCCAAAACGGTCGCGCTTGCATAATTGACCCTAGAGCAAAAGACGAACAAATCTCAAGGGGTTAAGGACTAAGGTATTGGAAATTCGAGAAAATAAGAAAGTCGCAGCCCGGTCGTCACCAATAGCGGGTAACGCTTCGTTAAGAGCTTGTTAACCCTTAGTCTCTGGACGTGAAGAGAGAATCGTGTTGTATCTTTGGCGGGCTTTGGGCGGCAAACCGAACTTTGCCCGCCAAGGGGGCGAT
>NZ_CP039891.1 GCF_005221325.1 Agrobacterium tumefaciens
ATGAGCAATTCGCTGCCGAACAGATTTGATATCGAGATCGCCCAGCAGGGGTCGAAGATCTCAAGCGCGTTGCATATGTTGCGCAGCCAGCAGTACCCGCCTGATGCTCGCAAGGGCCTCCGCAAGTTTCAACTTGCGGAAGTTGCGGACCTTATCGGCGTGACCCAGACTCACCTCAGACAACTCCATTCCGACGGAAAAGGGCCAGAGATCGAGTCGGCCGGTGGACGCCGTTACTACACGGCGGACCAGATGCTTGAGCTTCGCGATTATTTAGAGGCGAACAAGAAGTCCGACAAGAGGTACTATGTCCCAAGGAGGCGCGAAGGCGAACCGATGCAAATAGTCTCGGTCGTAAACTTCAAGGGCGGAAGCGGGAAGACTACCACCGCCGCGCACCTTGCGCAGTATCTCGCTCTCACCGGCCATCGCGTTTTGGCGGTCGACCTTGACCCGCAGGCATCCCTGACGTCCCTTTTCGGGATCCAGCCGGAGCTTGATGAGACAGCCTCTCTCTATGAGGCTCTTCGATTTGACGACGAGCGCAAGCCGATCGCCGATGTCATCCAGGCGACTAACATTCCGGGACTCGACGTCGTGCCAGCGAACCTGGTTCTTCAGGAATACGAATACGATGTGCCGCTCGCAATCTCTTCCAAGAAGGGTGAGGACGGCCGACTGTTCTACATGCGGATCGCCAGTGCTTTGAAGCAGGTTGATGACAAATATGACGTGGTCGTCATCGATTGCCCTCCTCAGCTCGGTTACCTGACGATTACCGCACTCATGGCATCAACCGGGATCCTCATTACCATTCACCCTCAGATGCTGGACATCATGTCGATGAGCCAGTTTTTGATGATGCTCGGAGGGATTATGGGACCGGTCGCCGAGGCAGGCGCCGAAATGCGTGTTCAATGGTTCCGCTACCTCATCACACGATTTGAACCCACGGACATCCCGCAGGCTCAGATGGTCGGGTTCATGCAGTCAATGTTTGCACAGCAAATGCTGAGAAACCACGTGCTTAAGTCGACCGCGATTTCCGATGCGTCGATCAAGAAGCAGACTTTGTATGAAGTCGAGCGGGGAGAATTTGTCCGGGCGACCTACGACCGGGCCATGGAGAGCCTGAATTCGGCCAATGCGGAGATCGTTGAGCTCATCCACGGTGCCTGGGGGCGAAAATGAGACACTTGTCAGCCGTTTTTTTCGGTCTTTTACCACGTAAGTTCAACGGCTTATTGGCGTTGACACTAGATCCGGAGGGCATTCATGTCTCGTGAAAATCCTTTCGCCAAGCTGGATATGGCGTCGATCGCGGCAAACCAGACGCCGACCAAGCCCGGCTACGGCATGACGGGGGCCGCCAAGACGGTGGTCCGCTCCATCGAGGACATGGCCGAGAACACCAAGAAGCTTATGGAAGGCGAGGTTATCGTCGATCTTGATCCGCGACTGATCGATGTCTCCTTCGTGGCCGACCGCCTTTCGGACGACGGCCAGGAATTCCAGGAGTTGCTCCAGGCGATCAAGGAAGCAGGACAGACGACGCCTATCCTTGTTCGCCCGAGTTCGACAGACGCCAAGCGATACATGATCGTGTTCGGGCATCGTCGCCTCAGGGTAGCTCGTGAGCTTGGAGTTCCGGTCAAGGCAATCGTCAAGAATCTCGATGACGCGACTTCAGCGATTGTGCAGGGGCAGGAAAACGCGGCCCGTTCGAACCTGTCGTTCATAGAGCGTGCCTACTTCGCACAAAATTTGATTGCGTCCGGAATGACGAAGGACGTCGTCCGGTCGTCGCTTGCCATAGATGACGCGATGCTCTCCAAGATGCTGTCAGTTGTCGAGACAGTGCCGGCACCAGTTATCACGGCATTGGGCGCATCCAAGAAAATCGGGCGCGACCGGTGGCTCAGCCTTCGTCAGCTCGTCCTTGCCCCTGCCCTGTCAAAAGTGGGCGTGGAGTATTCGGAATCCGCCGAACTCCTGAGGCTTCCTGAAAACGAACGATTCGATGCGTTCCACGACTACCTGAAGCGATACAAGGCCAAATCAGCCGCGAAGAAGCCGAAGGCTGACGTCCCGGTCCGGGACTGGATCTCGACCGATCGCGCACTGAACGTGGTGATGAATTCGAAGGCAAAGAAGGTTGCCATCGAGCTTACGAATGTTGAAGCAAGACCTTTCAGCGAATGGCTGTCTTCACACTTGGGTCGTTTGTACGAGGAGTACAAAGGATCGAAAACTGAAACAAACGGAGACTGAACCGCAAAAGAAAAAGGCCCCCGAACGGCGAACCGTGGAAGCCTCTCTCGTCATCTCTAGCAGGATCGAGAATCGCATTTCCCGGAATCACAGTCAAGAGTCTTGGCGCCGATTTGGTGAGCGGATTTCTTTTGCCTGAAGAAAGGTGAGAGAAAAAGATGCAAACGGGACATGTGACGACGCCCTTCGGGCGGCGGCCGATGTCGCTTGCCCTGGTCAAAGGCCAGATGGCGATCGAGGATCCGCGGCCAGGCACGCAGATTGAAAAGTGGAGGGTGTTTCGCGACGTCTGCGAGACGCGCGAGCGCCTTGGGCTCCAGGATCGAGCGTTGGCCGTTCTCGACGCCCTCTTAACGTTCTACCCGCATGGAGAGCTCGACGCGAGCCGTGGGCTTGTCGTTTTCCCATCCAACGCGCAGCTATCCGTGCGCGCTCATGGGATCACGGAGAGCACACTCCGGCGCCAGCTTGCGGCGCTCGTCGAAGCAGGGCTGATCCTGCGCCGCGATAGCCCGAATGGAAAGCGATACGCGCATCGCAATCGCGACGGTGAGGTAGAGCAGGCATACGGCTTCGATCTGACACCTCTTTTGGCTCGCGCCAAGGAACTCGCGCAGATAGCGCAGGACGTGGCTGCGGAACGCCTGCGGTTCCGTCGGGCAAAGGAAGCCCTTACGATCTGCCGGCGCGACGTGCGCAAACTCATCTCGGCTGCAGTGGAGGAGGGTGCCTCTGGCAACTGGGTGCAGGTGGAAGCGGCTTATTTCAGTATCATCGGAACCCTTCCCCGCCACCCGGACAGGGTGCAGCTTGAACTGGCTCTCGACGAAATGCAGTTGTTGCGGGAAGAGGTCCTCAACATCCTGGAAGTACAGTTGAAATCAGAGAACATGCATGGCAATGCCGACCAGGATGACCGGCACATACAGAATTCAAATACCGAATCCATCAATGAACTTGAACCTCGCTCTGAAAGGGAGCAGGGCGAAAGCTTGGCGGATGAACCTCAACCCACGAGTAAGCCGGAAGGACCGAAGGCGGTTGCTGAGCTGAAGAAGGCCTTCCCGATCGGAATGGTTCGTCGTGCCTGCCCGCAGATTGACGACTATGGTCCAGGCGGGCGTATTGAGAATTGGCGGGAGCTGATGAAGGCGGCTGTTGTTGTGCGTTCCATGCTGGGTGTAAGTCCGTCAGCCTATGAAGAGGCCTGCAGCGCGATGGGTCCAGAAAATGCTGCAGTGGCGATGGCGTGTATTCTCGAACGGTCGAGCTTCATCACGTCTGCCGGCGGTTACCTGCGGAATCTGACCAGGCGGGCCGAGCGCGGCGAGTTTTCGCTCGGCCCGATGTTGATGGCTCTTATGAAAGCGAATGGTGGCGAACGAAGGATCGCTTGATGCACGAGTTCCCTTGTCAGCCGTTTTTTTTCGTGGTTTTCTCAAATGATACAGTGAGTTACCAGTTTTGAACGCAGGATTTCCGTGGGAATTATAATAATAAACGTGAAAGGCCTGTTACTTTGGAAAGGTTACCAGTGGAACGTTCTTCACCTGCTCCGGTGACAATGGAGGATGAGAAGTGGGCCCGAGCTGCGGGTGCGATTGAGGCCGCAATGGGTAAGGCCGTGGCGCAGGGCCGCCGCAGGCGCGCGAAGGTGGAGCGAGACAAGGCCAAAGCGCGCGCTGGTGCTGCCGATTATGAGCCTGGTATCGTGACCTTTATAGACGTTCTCGGCTTCCGTGCGATGCTGATCGATCGATCTGCCGGTGAAATTCACGATATCATCCTTTCGCTGCGAGAATTCACCACGCCCGACGTCAAGCAATTTCGTCGCATGAAGGAAGTGCGTCTCTCTAGTCGAGCATTCGCTGAGTCGGTTTCAGATGCTGTCGTGCGCGTTCGAGTATTCAACACGCAGTATTCTGACGGAGCGTTTTTTCAAGAACTGCTCGATCTGCTTCATATCCAGATCCAATGCATAAATCACGGAGTACTCGTCAGAGCTGGGCTGGCAATCGGGAGTGTTCATGTCGGCCTGAACGGTAGTGGCCCTGTTTTCGGCCCTGCAATGGTCCGCGCATTCGACATTGAGAGTGGAGAAGCGATCTATCCTCGCATCGTCGTAGACGAGGCGGCTTACGAACAATTTCTCTCCGACGCTCGTCTTCACAACGAGAACCACGATCTGGAGGAGGAAACCGAGTATGTGAACCGCCTTTTGCGTATAGGGGAGGACGGGACACGCTTTATCGATTATCTCGGTGCGAGCGAGGACGAGTATGATGCGTTTGAGGACTACATTGCGTTCTTGGACCGACATGCTGCGTTAATTCGGCTAAACCTTGCAGAGGTCCGCAAGCCTACGATCAGAAGGAAGTATCTCTGGCTCGCGAGCTACCACAACGATATCGTCTCACAAATCCGGTTGCGATTTGAAGCTGGCGAGCTGTCCGCAGTGAACTTCCTTGCTCTGGTAGGGAGAGAGGCGGCTGATGTCCTCGGCGAACTCATTGTGCATTTCTAGCGGGTCAATCGCAGGCACGTTGTTGAGCCGTGCCGCGTATCTGGCTGAGGTTGAAAGCTAGTCTAGCAGAGTGTCGCTCTGGGCAACGCTATCGGGTAAGCTAACGAAAACTGCGTTGAGTCCTGTGTCAATGCAGCGAATCTCAATCGCGATGTAATTTCAGAAAGTGTCAGAGGGTAATAGTGGCGTTTAACAGAATTATTAGGGGCCTCGGCTGGCCCGACGCGCCTCAAGGCGAAGTAGATTTCCCTGGTGATCGCGTGCCAGAAAACGTCTCTGACCCAGAGTTGGCTCTTTTGCCTACTCTGTTCATGGCTGAGGGCCGTGAGCATAGTGATCTTGCCCGAGTTGGTTCGGTGCAAGTGGTCGGACGCTCGAACAATGCCGTGCGGTTGCGGTATCAGTATGACACTTCGGTTCCCGTCATCACCCAAGATCGGCTCGAGCGGGTAGCGACGGAGATCGGTCTCTCAAGTCACGGCAGTGGCAGGAACCGCTTCGATTGGACGCACACCCGATGGAGCGTTCAGGAAGGCGACCTTTATCGTACGGTGCTTCGTCTATTGCTCGATAGACCTTCTTCTAGTGCGCCGACCGTCTTCAGCGTATCCACACCCCCTCAAATCGACCCGCTACAGGCTTCCGCGATGATGCCATTCAGCGGTGGGTTCGCCGCCGTTTACGAGGCGATTGTGCGGGCCGCCGAAGCCGTGGGAATGAGATGTAATCGTGCCGACAATATTTGGGAGCACCACACTATCATCCAGGACGTGGTCTCGCTGATCGATAGATCGAGGGTCGTGATCTGCGATCTGTCTGGCCGTAATCCTAACGTTTTCTATGAAGCCGGAATATCCCATACGTTGGGTCGCGAAGTCATTCTCATTGCTCAGCATGCAGATGACGTCCCGTTCGACTTGCGCCATATCCGGTACATCACATACCTCAACAACGCCGAGGGTTTAGAGCAACTCCAGCGTCAGTTGTCGGATCGGATGCGGACAATTCTTCGCGGTTAAAGCCGATCCGCGCTTCGAGGCGTGGCCAAAACGCTCGACAACCCAGCTGTCATGGAAATGGCTATGGGGCGAGTGAAGCAGACGGTAGCCTATATCATTCGACTGGCTCGCCCGCTCCGTCGGGTCGCATTGTTGTAGTAACTCGACGCCTGCTGCACCGATCGATGCCGAGATTGCTCCATCGCTTCGGGGAGCGGAATACCGCGGTTGGCGGCCTCTGTCAGATACCCCGACCGTAGTCCGTGCGCCGAAAACTCCCCACTGTCTAGCCCGGCCATCTGTGCCCGCTGCTTCAGGATCGCATTGACCGACTGCGGATCGAGCGCACGCCGCGAAACGGTGCCCCATCGCCCAATTCCCCGAAACACGCAGCCCTTTTCGATCTTTGCGGCCGCCAGCCAGGCGTTCAGCGCCTCGACAGGTCGGCCTGTGAGATAGACGACATCGTCCTGCTCGCCGGTCGTCGTTTTGGTTCGACCAAGATGGATGGCAAGTGAGGGGAGGGGAGGACCGTCGTTCACCTCGATCGGTGGCTCGACTGTCAGCTGCTCGACGCGTAGCCTGGCGATCTCGCTGCGTCGACGGCCGCCGGAAGCAAAGGCGACCATCAGGATTGCTTTGTCGCGTAGATCGCGCAGGCTGTCTGACTCGCACGTCGCCAGTAGCTTTGCCAGAACGTCGCCAGTGACGGCCTTTGCGCTCTTGCGCGCACGGGTTCGCGGAACTGCGCGCACGGCCAGACGAATGGCTGACTTAAGAGCAGGGGAGGCGAAGGCACCCGTAAGGCCGCGCCACTTATTCAATGTCGACCAGCTGGCCAGCCGGCGCCGTACCGTATCAGGCGCGTGCGGGCCAACGGATTTCAGGAAACCCTGACGCCTTAGATTTTTGTCGACATCATCGGGCATGCCGTGGTTGGGGTCACTTGCGCGCTTTTCCGGATCCCACAGATGATGGGCTACGAATTTGAGCAGCAACGCCTCGGGCGCCGGCCAGGGCAGGGACTGTCCGGTGGCAGCGAGACCCCAGGCCTCCAGGTAGGCAAGATCAGACGTCAGGGCCCTCAGCGTATTGTCGCCCATTCCCTGATTAACGAGATGCCGCAGCGTCTCGATGTCATCATCGGTCAA
The DNA here is from genome assembly GCF_005221325.1 of Agrobacterium tumefaciens. Taxonomy (NCBI): domain Bacteria; kingdom Pseudomonadati; phylum Pseudomonadota; class Alphaproteobacteria; order Hyphomicrobiales; family Rhizobiaceae; genus Agrobacterium; species Agrobacterium tumefaciens. The sequence goes on from NZ_CP039891.1 coordinate 6,945, forward strand.
CAGCTCGGCAAGCTCGTCGCGGCGTTCGAGCGGCAAAACGGACGCGATGGTATCGAGCTCCTCGGCGCGCCGCTCGACGGACGTGTGTGATGTCTTCGCTTTAGGCACGATAGGCTCCAGATTCGCGGGTTTCGGCGGCCGCTGGCACCGTGATTTGCCCCGATTTTCCTCGATTTGCGCCGCGAAATCAACAATCATCGATAAGAGGTACTTATCGATGGTTATGACCTCAACTAGAAATCATACCATGTAAGGAACAGTAATATTCATATAGAGTTCGTTTAGAAATTCGTTTACCATGATTTCAATGGCTTATGATCTCGCGAAAATCAGTGTGACAACCCTGATGAAGCCGGCTTTCGACGCCGGTTGTGGCTTTTAGCTTCCGATTTCAATTGAAGCGCTAAGCGCGAAATTCGGCATTGAAATCTCCTCTTGCGATTTCACTCTGGATTAGGGGAGGGGCCACCTAAAGCCCTGATGCCTTGGTCAGATTCACGCGGAAGCGATCCCGCCGGCGCTGATATCTGCGGGTCATTTCCGCGGAAGCATGGCCAAGCTGTTTTTGGACGTAGCGTTCGTCGACTTCGGCAGAGGAGGCGAGGCCAGCGCGAAGAGAATGACCAGAGAACTTGAAGGCGCGCTCGATCTCACTGAGATCGCCGCGAACGCCTGCGGCCATTGCGGCCCGCTTCACAAGCCGCGCCACCTCTTTGTCGTTCAGCCGCTCCGAGCCAACGGCCTTCCCTTGCCCCGCGACGCGGCGAAAGAGGGGGCCATGGGCCAGCTTGGCAAACTTGATCCAGGTCTCGATCGCGGCGACCGGACAAGTCGCATCAGACGAGCCGCGACCGACCTCGACCTCTCGCCATCCGGTTTTCCCGCGTAGGGTGATGAGCATCCCCTTGTCGAGGATCTCGATCCAACCGCGACCGTCCTCAGTTTGGTCGGCCTTCAGGTCGAGGCCGACGATCTCGGAGCGGCGAAGGCCGCCAGCAAAGCCGATGAGCAGCATGGCACGGTCGCGCAGGCCGCGCAGCGAACCGCGGTCGAGCGTTTCGACCATGGCGATGATATCCTCTGCCATGACCGCCTCCTTCTGCACCGGCGGCCTGGCATGGCTGTTGCGGATCCCCGCCATAACGGTTGCGATGTGCCGGTCCCTACGATCGAGGGCGAGCCCGCGCTGCGCATAATTCCACGATAGGGAGGAAAGGCGGCGCTCGATCGTCGAGACAGAGTTGGCCTTGATGCCCCGTTCAGCCGTGCCAGATGCGCAGGCCGTGATGTAGAGCCCAACGGTTTGCGGGTGCGGGGGGAGGGGAGCCAGATTGGACCGTCGGCACCAAGCGGCAAAATGCTTCCAGTCCGATGCATAAGCCTTGCGGGTATTGGCGGAACTGGCGGCTTCGACATAACCCCGGGCGCGATCGGCAAGGCTTGCTAGGTGGGCGGGCGTCTGGTCCTGAACGGCGGGAGAGGGGAGGGGGCTTTCGCCCGACACCTCCGGCGCGGAAACATCGCGCTCAGGCGCCGTGCTGAGAGACGGCACTGAGGTTTCCTCGACGTGAATTTCGGTGTTTTGGTCGATGATTTGGGCCATTCTCTATATAAAGAGTAAGACGTCCGATAATGCAAGATTATCGGACGTATTTTGATGACGACAGGCTGTGCGGTTAAAGCGGATATTTCTGGCTTAAACTGCGCGCCTGATTTATACTTCAGCGCATGGATTCGCTCGTGCCCTCCGCTCCAACAGCCCCCGCTTGGTCGCCCCGTATACCGACCTGGGCGCTGTCGCGTGGCAGTGACCTCACCGAATCCGACGCGGCCTTCTCCGGCGGTATCGCACTGAAATCGCTCGACGATTTGATGCGCACTAATCTTCCATGGATCGGTTGCTGGCGCGATCGCCTTGCCCTCAAATCGGCTGCCGTCGCAGCGAAAATGCTCGGCCGCAACGAAGAGGAAAACGCTCTCCGAGATGCCGTGTTGCTGACCTCGACGGGTGACAACCCAGGGCCGGCCGGAAAGCTGTTTTTGGCGACACGGATGCTGGCGCGCCGATCCGGCACGATCGGTTCTCCGTTCGTACAGGAGCTTGCCGAGATGTTGGGTCTTCGCTCGGATGAGGGGCTTGCCGCGATCCCGGACATGGTCGATTCTGCCATCCAGTCCGGGCGGGCGCCGCCCTTCGTCGCGGCGGACCTGATAGCAGAGATTTGCGCTATCCGCCCGGATGCAGAGGTGATGGCCCTCGGGCTGGCTGACGTCGTGCTGTCGCAGATGCTGAACTGGCCGGACCCCGTGCCTTTGCTGCTGCCCGAGCGGTACGGGCCCGCATTCCGGACGACCCGAGGAAGAGGGCGGGTGCGACCGGGCGAGCCGGCTTATCCAAAAGCGATCTGCCTGGCGCTTGTCGACGGCGTCGAGGCGGCGTTGCGATCCGCGGCCGAGATCGATCGTCGGGCCGCGCGGCTGCTCGCCGTGGCTCCGAAGCTGCGCACCAAGAGCGCAGATCCTGTCATCCGTAGATTACTGACCGAAGACGCTATACCGGCCTCGGCGCCGGGGAGCGATCTGTCGCGCTGGGCAGCAAACCGACTGTTCGAGCGCCTGGAAAATCTCGGGGCGGTGCGAGAACTTTCCGGCCGCTCCTCGTTTCGGATGTTCGGGTTATGACCATGGCCGGATCACCAGCAACCAGAACATCTCGCCGACAGGCGAACGCCGCACACGAACGTCTGTATGATCGCGAGCTAGAGGACCTGCCGGCGGAAATGCGTTGGCGGGAATGGATGCTGCGGGTCGAGGCGGTGATCTTTGCCTCGGCCGAGCCAGTCAGCCGCGAGACGCTGGCCCGGGTGGTTGGTAAGGACTGCAGCATCGATTTGCTGATTGATGATCTGCGCGAGGAACTCGGTTCCAGGCCTTACGAGCTGGTTTCGGTCGCCGGTGGCTGGCAGCATCGAACCCGGGTGCGGTTCGCCGAGACGATCCGGGCCTCGTCGGCGCCGACGCGAGGAGGGGCCGCGGCGCTATCGGACTTCGAGGTGATGGTGCTGATGGCAGTGGGATATTTCCAGCCGGTGACCCGCAGCGAGCTGTCAAAGATTTTTGGCAAAGAGGTCAGCCGGGACACGATCGGCAATCTACGTAGTGCCGGTTTCATCAGCTCGGGGCCACGCAGTCCGACGCCGGGCGCACCCTATACCTATGTGACGACGTCACACTTTCTCTCGGCCTTCGGCATGGAGACATTACGCGATCTGCCGAACATTGAAGCGCTTGAGGACGCCGGCCTGCTGAGCAGACAGGCCGTTCAGAACGAGATTGCTGACTCGGAGGGCCACGACAACGAGACTGACGAGGAAAATCTTCATATGGAATGAGGCCGATCGTTTCCAAGTCGCGAGTGCTGCCGTTGTCAACATACCTTAAAGATCACCCGGTATCGCGACGGTTGGCATCGTATCTGCCGTGTAGGGTACATTGATATAGGCGGTGCCATTCGGTTGTGAACTCGCATGCACGCCGCAAGCCCTGATCAGCTTAAAACCTGTCTGGCCGATCGCCATCAGCTCGTCATAGCTTTCCCATTCTGGGTCAGAGTAAGATTAGTGCGAAATCGTACGCTAGCCGAAATTGTGCATGTTTTCCGTAGTTTGCCGCCTGCTTCGAACGCGAGGTTTTAGGGAGAAATGCATCAGGGGCGCCCAGTTTTGGAAGGAATGTCGATCTCGATCATCGTTTTCTCATCTAAACGTACGATTCCGCACTAATCTTGTTCTGACCCCGACAAGACGTGCGATGCCTTGCGATATGGAGGATCTCATGCGGCTGCCGATAAGAAATTCGGACCTCACACATCCGTATAATCGGAACTTTGGTTCGCTGGTCGCTTTGCCCATTTATCGGAAAAGAATGCTGTTGAGCTTCAGTGGAAGTAAAACAGAAAAAATCAAGAGAAAACGTTTTCTCATATTGACATTAGCTGTGAGAAAAGGTTTTCTCATCGTGAATTGAAGGAGGCAAGCCTGAGCAATCCACGCAACAAAACTGCCCGGACGACGATCCATGACGTGGCGCGTGCCGCGGGCGTGAGTGTTTCCACCGTTTCCAAAGCCCTGAACGACAGCGGTCGGATGGCGACGGAAACACGCATCCGTGTCAAGCAGGTCGCCGAGAATATCGGCTTCCGCCCAAATGCTCTGGCGCGGGGCCTGCTATCCAATCGATCCCTCACGATTGGCCTCCTAACCAATGATACCTATGGTCGCTTTACGCTGCCCGTAATGGCCGGCGTGTCGGAGGCGCTGGTCGACAAAGGCGTTTCAGTGTTTCTTTGTGCGATTGAGGATGATCCGGCGTTGGGAAAGATCCATGTCGATGCGATGCTCGACAAGCAAGTGGACGGCATCATCGCGACTGGCAAGCGCATCGATCGTTCGCTTCCGCTGGATCTCTCAGGACTTCCGGTTCCCGTCGTCTATGCGTTTACGCAAGGCACGCCCGACAGCGTCACCTTGACATCCGACGATGCGCAGGGCGCTGGAATTGCTACAGATTGGCTGCTTGGCCTTGGCCGGCGGTGCTTGGTCCACGTCACGGGTCCCAAGGATTTCGCTTCAGTGCGCCAGCGTTCACAGGCCTTCCACACTCATGCCGGTGCCGATGCCCGGGTGCTTTATGGCATGTGGGCTGAACAATGGGGCCATGAGGCCATCGCCCGCCTCTGGGCCGATGGCGCCGCAAAGCCGGACGGCATTTTCTGTGGCAACGACCAGATTGCCCGCGGTGTCATCGACGCCCTGCGGGAGCGCGGCGTGCGTGTGCCGGAAGACGTCTCGGTGGTCGGCTTCGACAACTGGGAAATCATGGCAGATCAGGCCCGCCCGCCGCTGACCTCGATCGATATGAATCTGAAGGAGCTCGGCAAGGAGGCTGGGCGCACCGTCCTGGCGCTGGCCGAGGGCAAGTTCATCGAGCCCGGGCTGCGAAAGCTGCCGTGCCGGCTCGTCGTACGGCAATCCTGTGGAGGCGGGAAGGCCTGAATATCGAGGGAGGAGTGGTGCGTCGCAGACGCGCCTAAATGAGGAGGAAAGTCATGCTCAAGAAACTGTTGTCCGCGACCTGCCTGTTTTCGGCCGCGATGTTGTCGACTGCGTCGGCGGAAACCATTTCCATGTGGGTTCGCTCCGGTATCGGAGATTCCTTCAAGGAGGTGGTCAAGGCCTATAATGCGAAGGGCGGCGATACGGTCGAGTTGACCGAGGTGCCTTTTGCAGAACTGGTTCAGAAATATGCAACGGCTATTGCCGGCGGACAGGCGCCTGATGCGCTTTCCCTCGACTTGATATACACGCCGGCCTTTGCCGCAGCCGGCCAGTTGGAGGACATGACCGATTGGGCAAAGTCGCTCCCCTATTTCAACGCGCTTGCGCCGGCTCACGTGAAGCTCGGCACCTATGAAGACAAGATTTTCGGCTTACCGCTGTCCGTCGAGACCTCGATATTTGCCTGGAACAAGGACCTTTACAAAAAAGCCGGACTTGATCCCGAGAAGGCGCCGACGACCTGGGATGAAATCACCGCCAATGCGGAAAAGATTCGCGCGCTTGGCGGCGACACCTACGGCTTCTATTTTTCGGGCGGCGGCTGCGGCGGTTGCATGATCTTCACTTTCACACCGCTCGTCTGGGGCGCCGGCGCGGACATTCTGTCGCAGGACGGCAAGACGGCGACGCTCGACACACCGCAGATGCACAAGGCGATCGACATATACCGAAATCTTGTCGCCAAGGACACGGTTCCGGCGGGCTCTGCCAGCGACAACGGCGTCAACTTCCTGTCGATTACCAACGGAAAGATCGGTCAGCAAAGTCTCGGCGCCTTTGCCATCGGGACGCTTGTCACTCAGCATCCCGAGATCGATTTCGGCGTGACGCTGATCCCAGGCGTTGACGGCAATCCGTCTTCCTTCGCCGGCGGCGACAATTTCGCCGTCACCAAGGGCACGCCACGATTGGACAAGATCAAAACCTTTCTGGAATACACGTATTCCCTCGAGGGCCAGACGATCATGGCCAAGTATGGCAGCCTGCCGACGCGATCGGATATCGCCGATGAAGTGCTCGCCGGCCTTGATCCGCGTCTCGGTGTCGCCATGAAGGCGGTCGCCATTGCAAAAACGCCCTATACGCTGCAGTTCAACGAGATCATCAATTCGTCGAACGGCCCCTGGGCGACATTTATCAACGCCGCGATCTACGGTGGCGACGTCGACGGCGCCTTCGCTGATGCACAGGCGGAAATACAATCCATCATCGACGCGGCGCAGTAAAGGCGCCGAGCGGGACGGGGCGTCCTCCCGCCCGAACCACGGGAGGAGCCGTAAGGCTCCTCCTCGGCCCCCTGCAAAAGAGAGCAAACGTAACATGACGATGCCCAGCGAAGCATCAAGGCCGCCCTGTGCGCGGCACCGGAAGCGAAACAGATCCGGCCTTTCAGGCCTGCTCTACATTGCGCCTGCCATGGTGCTTGTCACAGTCTTCTTTGTCATTCCGGTACTTTTCACACTCTGGATGAGCTTTCACCGTTGGCCACTGCTTGGCCAGCCGAGCTGGATCGGGCTGCGCAACTACACGCGCATGTTCAGCGACATGCGATTCCTCACGGCTCTTCAGTTTACAGCATTCTACACGCTGATCGTCACAGTTGCTATTTTTGCCATAGCCTTTCCTCTCGCCTTCTTCGTGGAGAAGCAGAGACCGTTTGTCTCGGCTTACAGAACCATCATCTTCCTGCCCGTGGTTGTCGGCCTTGCCTCGGCTTCCCTCTTGTGGGTCTGGCTTGCGAATGTCGACAGCGGACTGTTTGCGCCGCTTTTTCAGGCGCTCGGTTCGACTTCCAGCCGAGTGAATCTGCTTGCAAGCTTTGATCTGGCTTTCCTTACCGTCATCGTGATGGTCGTCTGGAAGGTGGCAGGCTTCACGATGATCATCCTTCTGACAGGCCTGCAGGCGATCCCGGTCGAGTTGACGGAAGCAGCGCGCATCGACGGAGCGAGTCGCTGGCAGCGCTTCCGCTATCTGACGCTGCCGCTGATGCGCCGAACATTGGCACTTGCGCTGATCCTGTCGATCACCGGCTCGATCCTAGCCTTCGACCAGTTCTACATCATGACCTCCGGCGGGCCGCAGAACCGGATGATCTCCGTCGTCTATTACATCTTCAACCAGTCATTTGTGTCCTTCAATCTCGGCTATGGAGCGGCGCTTTCCATTGCGCTTCTCGCCATCCTTGTCGCCATTAGCATCGTGCAGCTCTGGCTGCTCAAGGTGGGAGACGATCGGCCATGACAACACGTTTGCAACTGCGCGCCAGAAAAGCGCTCTGGAATCGTATCGCCTATCACGGTGTTGGTATCGGAACGGCCTTCTTCTTCCTCGCGCCGTTTTTCGTCAGCTTTCTGGCTTCTTTCCGTTCAAACAAGGAAAACGGTCAGCCACCGCTGCCACCTTGGCCGACCTCCGGTTTCAGCATCGACGCTTACCGGGCGCTGGACGGATTCGGCTCCGGCATATGGCAGCACACGGTCAATTCGCTCATCGTGTCGCTGGGCACAGTCGTCCTGACCGTAGCGGTCAGCGTGCTCGCCGGCTACGGCTTTTCGCGCTATCGCTTCCCGCTGAAGAATACGCTCTTTGTGCTTATCATTGCCACGCTGATGATTCCGTTTCAGTCGATCCTGACGCCGCTCTTCATCATTCTGGCGAAGCTCGGCCTGAACAATTCGCTGTTTGGGCTGGTGCTGATTTATGTGACGCTGCAGCTACCGTTTTCGGTCTTCATGATGCGCAACGCCTTTGACGCTGTGCCGAAGGAAATCGAGGAGGCGGCCCGCATCGACGGCGCTCGCGACATGAAACTGCTCGTCCGTGTCCTGATGCCGCTTGTCATGCCAGGTGTGGCGACAGTGTCGATCTTTGCATTCCTCAATGCCTGGAACGAGTTCCTCGCAGCGCTGGTGCTGCTTTCCAGCAATGAAAACTACACGCTCCCGGTCCTCATGACGGCGGTGCGGGCCGGGCGGCTCGGTGCCATCAATTGGGGCGCGGTTCAGGCCGGCGTGACCGTCATGGTCGTGCCCTGCCTCTTCGTCTTCCTTCTTCTTCAACGCTACTACATGCGCGGTCTCATGGCCGGCGCGGTGAAATAAAAGAAAGTGAGCCACTGAACATGACCCGTAAAGACCGTCAGTTTCGCCCCGTCGCCGTTCCGGATGTCGAAGTCTCGGGATTCTGGGGCAAATGGCAGGATGCCGTCTGTGATTCTACTGCCGAGACGCTGCTCGACCGCTGCGTGGCAGCCGGCATGATCCAGGCCATAGACGTCGACCAGCCAAGCCCCGGCATCGTCATCCCCATCCTCGATTGGGGCGGCACGACGCAGATGTTCTGGGATTCCGATCTCGGCAAGTCGATTGAAACAATCGCCTATTCGCTTTACCGCAAGCCGAACGCACGTCTGGAAGCGAGAGCGGATGCGATTATCGATCTCTATGAGAAGCTACAGGACAAGGACGGTTATCTGAACGCCTGGTTCCAGCGTGTTCAGCCCGAACGGCGCTGGAAGAACCTGCGCGATCATCACGAACTTTACTGTGCCGGCCATTTGATCGAGGCGGCAGTCGCGTATTTTCAGGCCACGGGCAAGCCCAAGCTGCTCGATATCATGTGTCGCTATGCCGATTACATGATCCAGGTCTTCGGCCATGAGCCGGGACAAATTCCGGGCTATGACGGCCATCAGGAAATCGAGTTGGCGCTGGTCAAACTTGCCCGCGTGACCGGAGAGAAAAAATACCTTGATCTGTCGAAGTTCTTTATCGACGAGCGCGGAACCGAGCCGCACTTCTTCACGGCAGAGGCTGAACGCGACGGACGTGATCTCAAGGACTATATCCAGAAGAGTTACGAATACGGCCAGGCCCATCTGCCCGTTCGCGATCAGAAGAAGGTGGTGGGCCACGCGGTGCGTGCCATGTACATGTATTCCGCCATGGCCGATCTTGCGACCGAGTACAGGGACGACAGCCTGACGGACGCGCTGGAAGGGCTCTGGGACGATGTCGTCTGCAAGCAGATGTACATCACAGGCGGCATCGGCCCGGCCGCCTCCAATGAGGGCTTTACGGACTATTACGACCTGCCGAACGATACGGCCTATGCCGAAACCTGTGCGTCGGTCGGGCTGGTCTTCTGGGCGAACCGCATGCTGGGCCGCGGGCCGGATCGCCGCTATGCCGACATCATGGAGCAGGCGCTCTACAATGGTGCCTTGCCCGGTCTGTCTATCGACGGCAAGACGTTCTTCTACGACAACCCGCTGGAATCGACCGGCCGGCATCATCGCTGGAAGTGGCACCATTGCCCCTGCTGCCCGCCGAATATCGCACGGCTTGTCACCTCTATCGGTTCCTACATGTATGCCGTGGCCGATGACGAGGTAGCGGTGCATCTTTACGGCGAGAGCACCCTTCGCTGCACGCTCGTCAATGGCGCCGATGTGTCGCTGCAGCAGACCACCAATTACCCGTGGGATGGTAGTATCGCATTCAACGCCGCACTCGCGGTGCCCGCGCACTTCGTCCTGTCGTTACGCATTCCGCATTGGGCTGAAGGCGCCACGCTCAGCGTCAATGGCGAGAGGCTGGATCTGTCTGAGATCACGGTCGACGGTTATGCCCGTATTGCGCGGGACTGGGCCGACGGGGACCAGGTGTCCCTGCTCCTGCCGCTGGCGTTGCGACCACAATATGCCAATCCCAAGGTGCGGCAAGATGTCGGCCGGGTGGCGCTGATGCGCGGGCCATTGGTCTATTGTGCGGAGGAAGTCGACAATGGTGGCGATCTTAACGCAATCGTCGTTCCGAAGGACCTGCCAGAGGCAAGAACCGAGATATTGGCGGACCTGAACGGTGCGGTCGCCGTCAACCTCGCCGTGGAGCGGGAGGGCACAACCTCCTGGGGTAGCTCGCTCTATCGCTCCGCGCCGGCGCAGCGCAGCTCAGCCGACTTACGTCTCGTGCCCTATCATCTGTGGGACAATCGTGCGCCCGGAAGCATGCTCGTCTGGCTTCAGGCAGAAAAATAGGCGGATGGATCACATGATGAACGGAACGTGGCCCACCAGCCTGACCCTGACGGATGTGCGCAAGAGCTATGGCAGCCTTGCGGTCATCCACGGCATCGACCTGACAATTGGCGAAGGCGAATTCGTCGTCTTTGTCGGCCCTTCCGGATGCGGGAAATCGACGCTCCTGCGCATGATCGCAGGTCTGGAGGAAGTGACAGATGGCGAGGTTGCGATCAAGGGGCGCGATGTCACCGACCTCGACCCATCGGAGCGTGGCATCGCCATGGTCTTCCAGTCCTATGCCCTATACCCACACATGACGGTTAGGGACAATCTGGCCTTTGGATTGAAAATGTCGCGAACCGACGCTGCGGAAATTGTCCGCCGCGTGGAACACGCCGCCGCTATTCTCAAGATCGAGCCCCTGCTGGACCGGCGGCCAGGCCAGCTGTCCGGAGGTCAACGCCAGCGTGTCGCGATCGGTCGGGCGATCGTGCGCAAGCCCGACGTCTTCCTGTTCGACGAGCCTTTGTCCAATCTCGATGCGGAGCTGAGGGTCTCGATGCGCATCGAAATTGCCCGTCTTCACCGCGAACTCGGCAATACGATGATCTATGTAACCCACGATCAGACCGAGGCCATGACGCTTGCCGATCGTATTGTCATCCTGCGTGATGGTCGGATCGAACAAGTGGGTTCGCCCCGGCAGGTCTATCAGGATCCTGAAAATACGTTTGTCGCCGGCTTCATAGGTTCGCCACGCATGAACCTCATCGAAGGGACATGGTCGCAAGGTGCCGTCTGGGTCGGCGAGACGCCGGTGCCCGCGCCAGATTTAATAAGATCTCCCGGCGAGAATGCGCCTGTGACCTTCGGCATTCGTCCCGAGCACATTCTCATCGCGTCGGACGACCCCGCCGGCCTGCCCGCCGTTGTGGAATTCACTGAATATCTTGGCGGTACCTGCTACGTTTATTGTCGGCTGTCTGGAGGGCAGGCTGTCACAATCGAAAGCAAGAACGACGTGCAGCCTGCAAACGGCGACCGTTTGAGGCTCAATTTTCCGGCCGCGCGCAGTTTCCTTTTTGACAACGACGGGAGGCGTCTCCGTTGATTTTTGAATCGTCGACTGTCTGAACTGGTGAATTCGGGCGCTCCCCAAGCGCGTGCCTCTTACCTACCTCAGCCAAACTGACCGGCGGCACTTCTTCGAAAGGGAGAAACCTGATCGCCGTCTCTAGGAGATCGCAACGCTCGCGGCTTTGCGCGGCCGGCGTAGATCTGCGGACATTTGGGTCGAGGGCAGCCGATCTTTGCGGCCGATTGACGAACACCTGATGCCGCGGTCGACATTTATAGCAATGAAAGAAGAGGATCGGCTCGGGTTGGGGTCCAAGGCGATGCGCGCAGTGTGCCTGCCGGATGGGGCATTCACCCCATCACTTCAAAGGATGGTTGCTAGAGTGCCGGACGAAGGGAGAGAAGCGGGACCGGTTGAAGCCGGCCCCGCGTGTTTCCCTTTAAAGGCTGGGGATTTAAATCAAAACTCTTCCCAGCTTTCAGCTGATGCAGCGGCGCTGCCGGCAAAACCGATAGCACCCGAAAGCTTGGCCACCATGCGGCGCGCTGGCGATGCCAGAGGCCTGTGTTCAGCCTTTGCAGCGACCGGTCTGCCCGGTGCGACAAATCCTTCCGAGCCGACGCGGAAGCCTGAAATGATCTCCCTCAGTCTCTGTACTTCGCTTGCAAGGTTTGCGCTGGCTGCCGTGGATTCCTCTACCATCGCTGCATTCTGCTGAGTCACCTGGTCCATCTGGTTCACCGCAGTATTGACCTCATGCAAACCAACCGACTGCTCCTTGGCGGAGGTCGCGATGGCATCCAGCTGGGTGTTGATGGTGACGACCTGCTCTTCGATCACCTTCAACGCCAGACCGGTCTCCTGAACCAGTTTCACACCGGTGCTAACCTCTTCGCTGGAGTTGCGGATCAGTTCCTTGATCTCCTTGGCTGCCTGTGCAGACCGTTGCGCGAGTTCACGGACCTCCTGCGCTACAACCGCAAAGCCCTTACCTGCTTCACCGGCACGCGCTGCTTCCACGCCTGCATTCAGGGCAAGCAAATTGGTCTGAAACGCAATTTCGTCGATCACACCAATGATGTTAGAAATCTGATTGGAAGAGTGTTCGATGCGCTGCATCGCGATAACGGCATTAGATACAACCTCGCCAGAGCGGCTTGCCGATTTGTTGGCTTCGATTGCCACATGGCGGGCTTCCTGCGTGCGCTGGGAAGAGTTCGCGACATTGGTGGTGATCTGATCCAATGCTGCAGCGGTTTCTTCCAGAGATGCTGCCTGCTGTTCCGTGCGCTTGGAAAGGTCTTCAGCGCTCTGGCTTATTTCGCGCGCGCCACTGTCGATAGAACCGGTGGCCTGGGAAACAGACCGCAAGCTACCGGCAAGTTGGCTGACGGCAGCGTTGAAGTCAGACCGCAGCGTTTCGAAGTCACTGGCGAAAGGTTCGGTCAGACGGTAGGTCAGGTCACCGCTGGAGAGATGCTTCAAGCCTTCGCCAAGCCCGGAAGTCGCCTGTGCCATCTGTTGTGCGCGTTGACGATCAGCCTCGGCCACGCGGGCACGTTCTGCTTCACTGGCGCTGCGACCAGACGCTGCCTCTTGCTCAAGCTGCAATGCACGCAAGCCGTTCTCCTTGAAGATCTGCACGGCTTTCGCCATTGTACCGACTTCGTCACGACGATCCGTGCCCTCGACGGTGGCAGTAAAGTCGCCATTGGCAAGCACACCCATGGTGTTGACCATATTCAGGATAGGCTTCACCAGCCAGGCGCGGATTGCAACGAAGCCGAGGAGCAGTACAGCGAGCAGACCCAAAACGACCGCGCTCAAAGTGACGACGAAGGTTTGATGCGAAGCGTTAGTCAGGTCACTGCTTTGTTTATCTGAAGAATCCACAATAGCATTCGTGAGCTCAGTGAAACGGAGCGAAATTGTCGAGAAGCTCTGCTCACACTGGAGAGCGGCTTGCTGTGAAGCGGCAACACCCTGATCGCTCGTTGCTGCTAGGCCAGCGGCGATGGTCGGTCCGCAAACATCCTTGAAGACATTTAGCACATCGGCCTTGATAACGGGCAGTTCAGATTTCTCCGGAAGCGATGCTATCGCCGTGTCCATGGACTTGACGAAACTAGCTTCGGCGTCTTTTAGGTTCTTCTGGGCAGTGGCGTTGTGTTCCGGCGTTCGTGACAACAACAGTTCGGCGACCGAGGCGCGAAATGCTTGCAGGGCACGGTTGGAGCGGGCCATGTAAAGTGCCGCTTTTGATTCACTCCCCAGCAATTCGTTGTAGCTTGCGTCAATCCTCTTGATCTGCTGCCCTGAATAGAATGCCATACCCAGAGAGAATAGGCCAAATGCGGCCATGATGATGAGGAATTTTCCGATAATAGAAATATGCTTCACGTGCCACTCCGAGGATTTTAGTTTTGATCCTACGTCGCCGAAAGCAAATCATTTACTGGGCAGACTTTCCAAAATGCAGTCACTGCGCACAGCATTATTGCGCCAGCATCACTGAATTCTTGTGTGTTTTAATTAAAGCAATTATCAATTTATAATATATTAATGCGATTTCTTAATCATGTATATTTGTACAAGTTGGATTGACTCTCCCTCGCGGCGACGCGCGGAAACGATCATAAACTCTCCAAACCTGATTATTTTATCGAGACATTCATAATGCAAAAAGCTCGCAATGCTCGAAGCCCTGCCGGCCGGTGATGTGTCTGTACAGTCGGTTCGCAAAATATCAAGGGTAAGAACCCGCACGCTGCGGCAGGCTCGCATGTCATTCCAACGAACGCTCGATTCTGTTGGATCGTCGCTAGCGGATCAATTGCGTAAGACAGCGATGTTGAGTGCTGAGATCCCTTTTTTTGCTGGGCTCCCAAAATGCTAATTCTTTTGCGACGGCATTTCGAACATGGACTGGGACAACTCCAATCAATGATCCGGTTTCGCTTTCTGGCGGGAAACTCAATTGATGAGCGCCAAACCCACGCCGCCAACCGCAGCCACAACGACAACGAGCCACGGCGGAAGCTTCCACGACATCAGAAGCACAAAGCACAAGAGGACCAGCGTGAAATCACGCATGTTGCCGATAGCGCTGGTGAATACTGGCGAATAGAGGGCAGCGCCGAGGATACCGACAACCGCGGCGTTTGCACCTTGCATAAGTGACTGCGCTGTCGCCATCGAACGAAACCGGTCCCAAAAGGGCAGTACGCCGATGAGAAGCAGAAATCCGGGCAGGAAGACGGACAGCAGCGCGATGGCTGCACCCACTATGCCATTCGGCGACGGTCCGAGGACAGCGCCGAGATAGGCCGCAAAGGTGAACAGCGGCCCAGGGACCGCCTGTGCGGCGCCATAGCCCGCGAGAAACGCATCGGGGGATACCCAGCCAGGTTGCACGACTTCGGTCTCGAGAAGAGGCAGGACCACATGTCCTCCGCCGAACACGAGTGAACCGGCGCGGTAGAAGCTATCAGCGACAGCGAATGCCTGGTCGTATTTCGCAATCAGGGGCAGAACCACAAGCAGTCCGAAAAATGCGACGAGTGCCGATACAGCGCCTCGTCGGGTGACTGGCACTGTGACGTGTCCGCTCACGGGTGTGCCAGTGCCACGACCGAGCAGAAGTCCCGCGACTGCGCCAATCAGGATCGCCCCCACCATACCGAAGGCTCCGGGCATGAATGCCAGAATGGCCACGGCCGCGACAGCAATGACCGCGCGCTCCTTGTCGGGGCAAAGGTTTCTTGCCATACCCCAGACGGCCTGCGCCACGATGGCAACCGCCACGATCTTCAGGCCATGCAGCGCGCCCGTGCCGACCGGCCCCGAAATGCTTGCAGCAGACATGGCAAATGCCATGAGGATCAAAGCCGATGGTAAAGTGAAGGCCGTGAACGCGGCGAGCGCGCCCAACCAGCCCGCCCTCATCATCCCAAGCGCAAAACCCACCTGACTGGATGCTGGACCCGGCAAGAATTGGCAAAGGGCGACCAGATCGGCATAGGCGTGATCGGAAAGCCAAGCGCGTCGGTTCACGAGTTCTTCCCGGAAGTATCCAAGATGGGCAATGGGTCCACCGAATGATGTGAGGCCGAGCTTCAGGAACGTGCGAAAGACTTCTGCGGGCGTGCCGGCAGGCGTTTGAATCTGGGTCGTGCTCGTGCTGTCTGTCATTCTGTTCCTGCCTCGCCCTTGAGTTCTCTCAGTTGGATCCTGGCAACCGCCAGGCCTTCGCGTCCAAGATCTGTGATCACGTAGAATTTGCGTGATGTGCGCCCATCGCGCTCGGTCCTGCTGAAGAGGTAGCCATCCCGCTCCATCTTCGACAGCATCGGATAGAGCGTCCCCGGTGAAAGCCGATAGCCATGACGTGCGAGCTCGTCGATCATCCATTGCCCATACACGGGGTGGTGGGCTGCGTGGTGCAGGATATGCAGCCGAACCAAGCCAGAGAGCAAATCATGATGGTCCATACGGGTTGACATGGAGGCACCGTCCGATTTCGTTATCGATATCCGATAAAGCATCCTCTAGTTTTGAGGTCAACATCTGTGTTCGCGGTCGATCAAAAATGAAGAGCTTACGCGTGCCGCTTGTCAGAGACTGCAACAGCTTGATCCGCCAATTGGAGAAGACCATGGACTATGCTCCGCTCATCAGCACCGTCGACCTTCCAAAACTGACGCCGCTTCGACTGCTGTACGTACCTGCCGGTGATGAGAGACCGGACGGGTTGATATGCGTGCCGATCGAAGCCTGGATCGATGTCGCGAAGCGTAGCCAGACCGGGTTCGACGATCTTGTCTTTTGGCAGAGTGAGATCGAGGCGCTCGGCGTTGGACACGATGCTGTGACGGTCGTCCTGGACGATGGACGGATGACGGAGGCATCCAGGGTCTGGTTCATTCTCCAGTATTTTGGGCTGCCCGTGTCGGTCCTCAATGGCGGCTTACCTTCGCTAAACCATTTGCCGATGCAGGCTCCCCGCGGCGCCACCCCGCTTCAGCTTAGTCCGGGCGCAGGTCGCGTGGGATTGAAGGACAAATTGGTTCTGAGAGATGAACTGGAAAACGTCCAGGTATTTGATGCGCGAGCGGGAGCTGAATTTCGCGGTGAAGATCTGAAGGGCAATTCACGAGGCGGGCATCTACCCGGCGCAATGAACCTTTCGCATGATTCTCTTTTGGATGGCCGTCATCTGCGCGACGCCCATGAGATCGAAAGCATGTTGGATGCTGCCGGTCTGAGCCATGATCTACCGATCGTCAGCCATTGTAATGGCGGCGGTCGGGCGGCCCTCGCGGCAGTAGTTGCGGGCCGTGAGGATGTGCATGCCTACTATCTCAGTTTTGCCGATTGGGCTGCAGATGAGAGCTGCGTGATCAGCATGGTCCCGAATTAGCCATTTCCAATGAGGCTCACTTTGAACTCATTATGGATTGCGCGTCACGGAGAAGTTTTGATTGCAGGGCCACTGGTTCGGCTCCGTGCTGTACGTGATCTTCGATCTCGCATTTTATGGAACGCTTGTGGAAATTGAGATGAGCAGCTACCGGTCGAGCTAGAAGAGGAGTTTGAGCCCCGACGCCAGTAACAGAGCAGAAAGAATGCTCCTGAGCCAACGGTCTGAAAGGTATCTGCTTCCAACCAAGGCACCGATCGAACCTCCTGCTGCAACCGCCATCAGCCACATTGGCATGGACTTCGGAAATTGGTCCCAGTAAGCGCATGCCCCAAGCAAAGCTGCGGCCGAGTTCATAAGATTGTAAACCGCCGTGGTCGAGGCAGTCTGGTGGGCCGTTCCCCAATTCATGGCCAGGATTACCGGCGCGAGAAATACTCCACCGCCAGTTCCGGTGGTCCCGGAAACGAAACCGATAATCGCCCCGGTCAGCAGGGCAGCCCAAAACGGCGGCGCTGTAGGTGTCTCAACTGTCGCCGAATTCGCTTGAAACGCTAACCTTGCCATCTGAAGCGCAGAAAAGATGAGGACGATCCCGACGATCGGATAGTAAATCCGTTCCGGCAGATGGACTGCACCGCCGATCATCGAGCCGGGAAAGCCGAGAATGGCGAATGGATAGACGTTTCGCCAGGAAAGGCGGCCTCGCCTCAGAAAGTGAAGCGTGCCAATGGCCGCCACCATCAGGTTGAGTGCAAGGGCGGTCGTCTTCATAACTGGCGGCGCCAGACCAACCAATGCCATTGCTGCAATATATCCTGATGCTCCGGCCTGTCCGACCGCGGCGTAGACGAGAGCAATAACCAGAAACGCGACGCCCAGCCAGACCGCTTGAAAGTCCAATTCTACCAATGCTCCCGTTACGCTCAAACTTCCTTCAACGCCTTAGAGCCGTCCAGGGTGCCGATCAGAGTCAAGCTCGCTTGATTCATACCCGATACATCGACGGCAATGTCATGGCTCTTGAACCGGCTTACGACTTTGTCGAGCGCTGCAACGGCGGTTATGTCCCAGAAATGGGCATCCGACACGTCGATAAGCACGTTAAAACCGGTGGCATCCTCAATGTCAAACGCCTCGATGAACACGTCGGCGGATGCAAAGAATACATGGCCGGATACCCGATAGGTCAAGCGCCCTGTATCCGGATCCCTTTTCGCTTCGACCCGTAGCAGCCGAGCGACCTTGAAGGTGAAGAACACGCCGCTCAACAGCACGCCGATCGTCACGCCAAGAGCAAGGTTCGCGCTGAACACCGTGACAAGAACTGTGGCGACCATGACGGCGCTCGACATTTTGGGGTGCACAACGATCGTCTTCAGCGATGACCAGTCGAACGTGTCGATCGACACCATCACCATGATCGCCACGAGTGCGGCGACCGGGACTTGCGACACCCATGGTTTGAGCAAAACCATCAGGATCAGCAGGAAAGCCCCCGCAAACAGTGTAGAAAGGCGGCCTCGTCCGCCGTATTTTACGTTGCTGACGGTCTGGCCGATCATGCCGCAGCCTGCGATCCCACCGAAAAGACTGGCGGCGGTGTTGGCGATGCCAAGGCCGGTGCACTCCCTGTTCTTCGAACTCGGCGTGCCGGTCAAATCATCGACGACGCTCGCGGTCATCATGGATTCGAGCAGGCCGACCATGGCGATAGCGAGTGCTGGGCCGGCGATGATTGTCAGGGTCTCAAGCGTCATTGGAACAGCGGGCCAGCTGAAAATCGGAAGAGAGTCAGGCAGCCTGCCCAGATCGGCGATCGTCATGACCGGGAGATGCAAGGCTATCGAAGCGACTGTCAGAACCAAAATGCAGATCAGGGGCGATGGGATTGACGTGGTGACCCGGGGAAAAAGGTAGATCACCGCAAGTCCCGCGGCCAGCATGCCGTAGTTGAGCCAATCTCCCCCGATGATGTGGGGCAACTGTGCCGCGAAAATCAGGATCGCGAGCGCATTGACGAAGCCTGTGCGGACGGACTTCGAAACAAAGCGCATGAGGACGCCAAGCCGCAGAAGCCCAAACACGATCTGGAAAGCGCCCGCCAGCAAACCAGCCGCAAACAGGTAAGGCAGCCCATGCGCGTGAACCAGGGGAGCCGCGACCAGTGCCACGGATCCCGCAGCAGCGGAAATCATGGCGGGACGGCCGCCGGTGAAGGCGATGACAATGCCGATAACGAAAGAGGCAAACAGGCCAACCTGAGGATCAACGCCGGCAACGAAGGAAAAGGCAATGACCTCGGGGATCAGCGCGAATGTCGCGACGGCTCCAGCGAGCATTTCGCGCATAGGATTGGCGGACCAATCCCGACGGATGGAAGAAAAGTTCATGTGATGAGTTCTCGCAAAGCATGGCGTACGCGCTCTGGCGGGCGGTGCGTTTGATTGGCATGCAGGTTTTGCGTGGTCTGGCGGATCGGCGGCCAGAAGAGCCACCCGGAGTTTCACCGGGTCCGTGGTGAGTGCGGCGTTTATGGCCGCATTTATTCTGCAGCGCAATATGTAATCGGCGGAGCCACCAATGACATCCAACCGGTCCTTCAATCGTTGGGTCAGACCACAGCTTAGGCCTGCCGTCCGAGAGCTTCGGGTCGTTTCGCAGGCACATTTGCCAGTCCGGCGATCGTGAAGAAAGCCAGAACCGCGAGTGCGCCGAGCCCCGTCGTAATTGCAAGAGACCAGGTCGCGCCTATATTGGCCATGGCCAATGCCAGAGCGAACGGTGCGGTCGCAGAGACGATGAGCCTCGCGGCCATGACCTTGCCCTGAAGCCTGCCGTATCCCTCGCTGCCAAACAGCATCAACGGCAAAGTGCCGGTGACGATGCTGAATAGGCCATTGCCCAGACCGAACACGATGGCAAACGCCATCGCTCCGATCACAGACGGCGCCGTGAGGATCAAGATCAGGACGCCACCTGGAATCAGCGCGGCGGCGATCGTCGCCAAAGCCAGTGGCGGCAAATTGCCGCCGAGCAACATATTCGTGAAGCGGCTCAACACCTGGGAGGGGCCGAAGAGCGTACCGACGATGGCGGCCGTGGCGCCGAGGCCGAGGCCCGATAACAGCGGCACCATATGGACCAACACTGCCGCGCTAACGAGCGACTGCAACGAGAAACCGGCGACCATCAGAATGAACCCAAGGCGTCTGACCTCCGGGCTGAGAACACCCTCCACGATGTGTACTGATCCGCTATGTTCCTGTCGGCGCCCCCTGGCAAGCCCATGGGAGAGCCAGGCATGGAGAGGCAGGCAGATCAGGAGATTCAGCCCGGCGAACAGCAGGTAGATGTTCTGCCAGGAGAGGTGGGCATGCAGCGCCGTGGTGATGGGCCAGAAGATCGTTGAAGCAAATCCGGCGATCAAGGTCAGATAGGTGATGCTGCGTTGGGCGGTGTGTGGCTGGATCTGGACAAGCAGCGCGAAGGCTGCGCCGTACTGCACCAGGTTTGCTGCGATCTCAATCACGATCAACGCAACGACAAAGGCAATCTTGCCGGGAGCGAAGGCGCAGGCAATGAGGGCAGCAGCGGCAATTGCGGAACCAGTCGTCATCACGCGTCCCGCGCCAAAATGGTCAATTGCCCTGCCCAGCCATGGCGCGCTCAGTCCGCCCAAGAGAAGTGCCGCCGAAAGTGCCCCGAAGATCCATTCCGTCGACCAGTCCAGATCGCGTGCCATGTCGGGTGCGAGGATGCTGAAGCTGTAGTAGAGGGTCCCGTATCCGATGATTTGTGTAAGACCGAGGGCGAGGATGGCGGCAATCGGCGGACGTTCGGTCATATGGATTTCAGGCTCACGCGCTGTTCCAGCTTTTCCGCTTCTTCCTTTCGTTCGCTGTATCGATCGGTGAGATAGGAGGACGCATCCCGCGTCAGCAAGGTGAACTTCACCAGTTCCTCGCAGACATCGACGACGCGATCGTAATAAGAGGATGGCTTCATCCGCCCGTCGGCATCGAATTCCTGGAAGGCTTTTGCTACCGATGACTGGTTGGGTATCGTGATCATCCGCATCCAGCGGCCGAGAACACGAAGCTGGTTGATGGCATTGAACGATTGAGATCCGCCAGACACTTGCATCACCGCCAAAGCCTTGCCCTGCGTCGGCCGGACCGATCCGACCGACAGGGGAATCCAATCGATCTGCGCCTTCATGATCCCGGTCATCGCGCCATGGCGTTCCGGGCTGACCCAGACCTGACCCTCTGACCAGGCTGATAGCGCGCGCAGTTCCTGCACCTTCGGATGGCTCACCGGCTCGGCGTCAGGCAGAGGCAGACCTTCCGGGTTGAAGATCCGGACCTCGCAGCCGAAGTGCTCAAGCAACCGGCCAGCCTCAAGCGCCAGAAAGCGGCTGTAAGAGATTGTCCGGAGGGAGCCGTACAGAATGAGGATGCGCGGCTTGTGGGTTGAGAATGCCGGGCGCAATGCAGCCAGATCGGGAAGTTCAAGATGTTCTTGTGATGCAGCAGGCAGATCAGACAACGCGCTTGCCCTCGCCATCGAGTACCTGTTCACCATCCTCCTTCGTGAAGGCGCCTTCATGCGTTTCCGGCAGGATTTCCAGAACCACCTCGGACGGACGCGCAAGCCTTGTGCCGAGCGGCGTAATGACGAACGGCCGGTTGATCAGGATCGGGTCCTTCAGCATGGCGTCGAGCAACTGATCGTCCGTCAGGGAGGTGTCGTTCAGGCCCAGTTCCGCATAGGGCGTTCCTTTCTCGCGGATCGCCTCGCGCACGGTCAGGCCGGCGTCAGTGATCATTTTCACAAGCTGATCGCGCGACGGCGGGTTGTTCAGGTACTCAATCACGGTGGGTTCGATACCGGCGTTCCGGATCATCGCCAGCGTGTTGCGCGACGTGCCGCAATCCGGATTGTGATAGATGGTGGCGTCCATGGTCAGACCCTTTCAATAGCTTCGGGTTTGGAATGAGAGGTTGCCTGCACGGCGCCGCCGCGCTCGTACCAACCCTTGCTGCGGTTGACGATCCAGACGACTGACAGCATCACTGGAACCTCGATAAGGACACCGACGACGGTTGCAAGTGCCGCGCCCGAGTTGAAGCCGAACAGACTGATTGCTGCGGCAACCGCCAGTTCGAAGAAGTTCGAGGCGCCGATCAAGGCCGAAGGACCGGCGACGCAATGCTGCTCACCCGATATCCGGTTCAGCAGATAGGCAAGACCGGAGTTGAAGTAGACCTGGATCAGGATGGGCACCGCCAGCAAGGCGATGATGGTCGGCTGGGCGATGATCTGTTCGCCCTGGAAGCCGAATAGCAGCACTAGGGTAGCAAGGAGCGCCACTAAGGACAGTGGCTGAAGTGTTTTCAGCAGACGGTCAAGGGATGCCGATGATCCGGAAGCAAGCAGGCTGCGGCGCAGGATCTGGGCGGCTATCACCGGCAGGATGATGTAGAGCACCACCGAGAACACCAGCGTCGCCCATGGCACGGTAATGGCGGAAAGGCCGAGCAGCAGGCCGACGATGGGCGCGAATGCCACCACCATGATGGCGTCATTCAGCGCAACCTGCGAAAGCGTGAAGAGGGGCTCGCCCTTGGTCAGGTTTGACCAGACGAACACCATCGCCGTACAGGGTGCCGCGGCAAGGATGATCAGACCGGCGATATAGGAATCGATCTGCACCTCCGGCAACATTGGCCGGAACAGATAGCCGATGAACAGCCAGCCGAGCAGCGCCATCGAGAAGGGTTTGACTGCCCAGTTGATGAAGAGCGTCACACCGATACCGCGCCAATGACGACCGACCTGGCTCAAGGCCGCAAAGTCGATCTTGACCAGCATCGGGATAATCATCAGCCAGATCAGCACGGCGACGGGAATGTTGACCTTGGCGACTTCGGCCGCGCCGATCACTTGGAAGACATCCGGCATCAAGTGGCCGAGGGCAATGCCCGCAAGGATGCACAAAAACACCCACACCGTGAGATAGCGTTCAAATGTGGACATCGTTGTTATCCCTGCAGCGGCTTGGCAAGCAATGCTGCCGAGGCCGGGCAAAGGCTGGCCGCCTGGCGGGTCTGAAGGATCGCGGCAGGTGCTGCCGCACGGTCGATCGGCTTGAAGCCAAGGGTTTCAAAGAAGGGAGCGGCGGTCGTGGTCAGAAGATAGCCCGTGCGTGCGCCGTCCGCATAAGCGCGTCGCAGCAGGAGGTCGGTCGCACGACGGCCCAGGCCCTTGTGACGGTTGGCGGGCGTGATCACCACCGATCGCAGCAGCGCGTTGTCGCCATGGAGCTCATATCCGCCATAGCCCACCGTATCGAGGCCACGGGCAATCCTGAAGAATGTCCGGCCGTCCTCATCGAGATCATCCGTCGGAAGATCAGCCGCCGCGAGTGCGCTGCGGAGATCAGCTTCATGTCCGGAGATGGGAAGGAGCGCCAGCGAGGTGGCGCCTTCGGTCGCGCCGATCTGACGGAGCTGCATTTCGAGCGCTAGCTTGTCGATCGAGGTGATCGGCAAGTTGATGAAGAGGGTAATGCGGTTCTTGAGGTAGCGTGCCGCCAGGGCAAAGGCGCGGCCAACCTCAATATCGGAACCTTCTACCGCAGCGGGGTCCTCGACACCCCAATGGGCGGTCATTGGATGGCCAAGCCAGACCGGGCAGGCTTCGCCCGCCGCGTTGTCACAGACGGTGAAGATGAAGTCCATCTGCGGGGCACCGGCCTCGGCAAAGACGTCCCAGCTTTTCGAGCTGAACCCGGTTGCGGGATAGCCGAGCGCGTCCAATGTTTTCAGCGCCCAGGGATGGACCTGTCCTTTCGGATGACTGCCAGCCGAGAAGGCGCGGAAGCGGCCTTTCCCCTCGGCATTGAGGATGGATTCCGCCAGGATCGAGCGTGCGGAATTGCCCGTGCAGAGAAAGAGCACATTATAAACGCGGTCGGCAGTCATTGCAGGTTCTCCTTGGCTGTCGGAGCGCAGCAGGCGGCAACTTCGGCGGCCGGCGCGCAGATTTCTGGATGTCCTGAACAGCAGTCTTCCATCAGGAAGCGCACCAGTCCGCCCAGAGCTTCATAGTTCGCGGTGTAGATGATCGAGCGGGATTGTCGTTGCGCGGCGATCAGTCCGGAATGCTCGAGCTCCTTCAGATGGAAGGAGATGTTCGACGGTGAGACCTCGACCTTCTCGGCCAACGCTCCAGCTGCCATGCCGTTGGGTCCGGCAACCACGAGGATGCGGACGATCTGCAAACGGGTCTCCTGAGAGAGAGCGGCGAAGGCACCGAGCGCTTGACGTTGGTCCATATTTCAATCATCCTTGAATCATTGAAACGAGGATTACCGCAAATGAACGCGATCGACAACAGCAAAATCTCATCTGAAGATATCAGCCTTGGTTTGCTTCTCGATACACTGGCTGGCGCCAAGGACCTGCCTCTGGTGTTCCACTACGATGGGCACCCGATAAAGGCGGGCTACCACGTGACGGAGGTCAAGGCCGGACAGTTCTCCGCACTCGACTGCGGTGCAAACCCGGAAGCATGGTCGGAGATTTTCGTGCAGCTGTGGGACATCGACGAGCACGATCGGGCCCACATGCCGGGCGGCAAGTTTTCGGCAATCATCCGCAAGGTCTCGGAGCATCTGAAGCTGGACGGATCCGCCAAGCTGACATTCGAGGTCAGCGACGGTGTGCGGCCAATGTCGCTCTATTGCGCCGGCATACCGAGGCTTCGCGATGGCGCACTGCATGTCGAACTGTCGCCGCGCGCGGCTAGTTGCAAGCCGCGTGATCGCTGGCTTGCTGCGGAGCCTGCTCAATCCACTTGCTGCGGGGCAGCGTGCTGCATTTAGATTGACTGTGTTGGTTAAATCTCTTGTCGGCTTGCTTCGATCTGCTTGTCGAAGTCCGATCGGAACGACCGGTACTCCCACCGTCCGGTTTGAGGGTTTCGTCGTCGCCAGACCACCTCCAGCCAGAACACGTGATCATCGATTGGAATGACGGGGTACCAAGCGTACCACTCTTGCCATAGGCACTCTTCCTTCAACATCGTGCATTCCTCCCCCTTGAAGTTTTTTGACGGTCTCAAGCCCTGTAGGCGACGAGCACGGCTCCTCCCGTGATCATTACGACACCGAGCCAGTTCGGGAGCGTCAGGCGCTCGCCGAGAAACAGCACGGCGAAAATGGACACGAACACGACGGACAGCTTGTCGATCGGCGCGACGCGGGCCGCATCGCCAAGCTTCCATGCCCGAGAATAGCAAATCCAGGACGCGCCCGTGGCGAAGCCGGAAAGCACGAGGAACAGCCAGCTTCTGGTCGAGACCGAAGACGGCTGCTGCCAATTGCCGGTGCTATAGACCATCCTGCCGGCGGCCAGCAGGATGACGATGGTGCGGATGAAGGTGGCGAAGTCAGAGTTCACATTCTCCACCCCGATCTTGGCGAAGATCGCCGTCAGGGCTGCAAAGCCAGCCGAAAGGAGCGCCCAAAAGGGCCAGCTTGTGGGGAAGATTTCATGCGGCATGTCCTTGCCCAGTCAGCCGGATCAGCATGAGGCCGACAAAAAGTCCCGCCATGGAAAGAACTAGCGAGAGGGCGACGTATCCAGCAGCAATGCCCCATTGCCCGCGTTCCCAGAGGGTCACGGCATCCAGCGAAAAGGTCGAGAAGGTGGTGAACCCGCCGAGCAGCCCGGTGGTCAGGAACAGGCGCAACTCCTGCGGCAGGCCAGAGCGAAACACGAAATACTCGGTAAGCAGACCCATGACGATAGAGCCAACGACATTGACGGTGAGTGTGCCGTAGGGAAAGCCAAAGCCTAAGAGGCGCGCGGCGCCCATGTTGACGGCGTGCCGGAAAACACCACCAATACCCGCGCCAAGGAAAACGATCAGATAGACCAAGATCACGCCTCCTTCAGGGTGTCGTGACTTTGAGGGCTTCTGCCGCCGCCACATCGTGATGGACAACGTCCCATTGTTCCAGGTGCTTGTAGACGATCACCTTGTGTTTCAGCAGCGCGCCATGGGTCTTGCAGAATTCCTCAAGTTGCTCGCGCGACGCAATCATCTCGACGGACATGGTCAGATCCGGATTGGGGATCTCGAAGCCCTCGTCCTGAAGCTTGCCGCTGTTGGAATATCCGAAATGCGTATGGTGAGCGACGGCATTCATGATGCCGGCCGACTTCGCCTGCAGGACCAGTTCCCGGTAGAGCGGCTTCGATCCGAACCAACCGCCCTTGCCGGGCGTCTTCTCACGCGGCTTCATATAGATGCGAACCATGCCGATTTCGGTTGAATGCAGTTTGTGTTGCGTCACGATGATGGGCCTTTCGGTGAGCGTTGCGGTGGTGGCGATCGAGCGGA
This sequence comes from Agrobacterium tumefaciens, assembly GCF_005221325.1. NCBI lineage: Bacteria > Pseudomonadati > Pseudomonadota > Alphaproteobacteria > Hyphomicrobiales > Rhizobiaceae > Agrobacterium > Agrobacterium tumefaciens. The sequence continues at coordinate 32,999 of NZ_CP039891.1, forward strand.
GACGGACCTTGCCTACGAGATCGCCGATGGTCTGAGCCTGCATGTCACGCATGTGTCTGACGGAAATGTCGAAGGGGATGTCGTTGGCGGCGGCCGTCTTTGGAACGCCGACGCGCTGAGACAAGTAGATGCTGGAATGGCCGCTGCACAGATAGGCAACGAAGCAGGCGACGGCGAGGTAGACCGAGTGGGTCGCGCCAAAGAGCTCTATCCCCATGATCATGCAGGCCAGCGGCGTATTGGTTGCGCCGGCGAAGACGGCGACAAAACCGAGGGCCGCGAAGAGATCGACCGGAGCACCAAGAATACCAGCCAGGGCACTACCGAGACCCGCGCCGATGAAAAACAGCGGCGTGACCTCGCCGCCCTTGAAGCCGGCGCTTAACGTGACGATGGTGAATAGCCCCTTCCAGGCCCAGCTCCAGTAATCGACATGATCCGGACGGAAGAAGCCAAGGATCGTCGCGTCGCCGGGATTGGGGGACCAGACACCCAGACCGAGATATTCCCGCGTACCGAGGAGGTAGACGAGGCCCAGCAATATGGCGCTGGCGAGTACCGGACGCAGCGGCGCATAAGGCAGGATCGCCTTGTACGCAGACGATGCCAGATGGGAAAGCTCGGCGAAGAAGTGGGCGACAAGGCCAAAAGCCACGCCGGCAATGACGACCTTGAGCAGCAGGACTGCATCAAGGTGGAATCCCACCGCTTCCCCGACGCCGCCGAGATAGGCGATGGCATATTGGGTGTGGCCGATTCCCCAGGCATGGCAGGTCCAGTCGGCAACGATGGCAGCAAGCAAGGCAGGCAACAAGGCCTCGTACTGCATGCGTCCGATGGTCAGAACCTCCAGCGCAAAAATCGCGCCGGCGATCGGTGTGCCAAACACAGCGCCGAAGCCTGCCGCAATGCCAGCCATCAGCAGAATGCGTACGTCGCCAGGCGCCAGCTTGAACGTCTTGCCAAAGGCGCTGGCGAGACTGCCGCCGAGCTGCACCGCGGTTCCCTCACGACCGGCCGAGCCGCCGACCAAATGGGTGAGCACCGTGGTCACAAGGATGAAGGGCGCCATGCGCAGAGGCACACCGCCACCCGGCTCATGGATCTGGTCGACAATCAGGTTGTTGCCGCCTTCGGCCGACTTGCCGAATTTCTGGTATGCCCAGACCATGGCAAAGCCTGCGACCGGCATGCCATAGATCAGCCAGGGAAACTCGAAGCGAAGCTCCGTTGCCCGGTCGAGGCTCCAGAGAAACAGCGCGACGAATGAGCCGACGGCAACAGCCAGCGGAACCACGATTACGATCCATTTTGCAAGGCTGCGAACTTGCTGAAACCGAAGACCAAAAAATGCCGAGGACGCCATCAGTTGGACGCTCCCGCAGATTCACATTTCATCTTGGAAGACAGGTACATTCTGGTCACGACTCTACTCCTTCGCGTGTTGCGCGTTGAGTAGGAGTCATCAGCTTCGCCAGGGAAGCGGTTCGGCGTAATGCCCGGCAGAATCCATTACCGTTGCAACTTTAATACTCAGTCGAAATGAGCACTGTCAATCCCGCTCACATGGAGAGCGGGATTGCTTGGCACCTGGCCACATTTTTCATCCTGAATGCAGTTCGAGAAGGGGTGCCGTTTATCTTGGCATCCATTGGCGCGATGTTCCGCATGCGTGCGGAATCGGGAGAAGTTCGCGGAAAAGCCATCGCCACTCAGGCTGCACGCCTCGCTCGACGCCCCGAAACAGTCAGAAAGACCGCACCCAAAAGACCGGACACAAGCGACCCCATCAGGATCCCGATCTTGACGTGATCTTGGACAACTGGATCGCTGAACGCCAGCAGGCCGATGAAAAGGGACATCGTAAACCCGATTCCACACAGCAGGGCCACGCCGGTCATCTGACCCCAACTGGCGCTCGCAGGAAGATCGGCCAATCCCAGTCTTACAAGGACTGCCACCGTTCCCAGAACGCCGACCAGCTTTCCGAGTAACAAACCGGCCGCTACGCCCATAGTGAGCGGCTCTTCGAAGACCGACATCGAAACACCCGCAAACGAAACACCTGCGTTGGCAAAGCCAAAGATCGGCACGATGGCGAAGGCGACCGGCTTGTGCAACAGGTGTTCGAGCCTGTGCAGAGGTGACTCATCATGTGTGGCTTCCGGCGCCCCGGGCGTCAGCTTCAGCGGTATCGTCAGCGCCAGCAGGACGCCAGCAAGGGTGGCATGTACGCCTGATGCGAAAACCAGCACCCACAGCACCGCGCCAAGCACAAGATAAGGCCACAGAGATTTCACACCCATGCGGTTGAAGATGATCAGATTTCCAACGACGATGCCCGCGCCCGCCAATGCGAGCAGGTTCAGTTCCGCAGTATAGAAGAGAGCGATAACCACAACAGCGCCGAGATCGTCGATGATGGCCAGGGCCGCCAGAAATATCTTCAGCGATGCGGGAACACGATTGCCGAAAAGCGAAAGGACCCCAAGAGCAAAGGCGATATCGGTTGCGGTCGGGATCGCCCAACCACGGATAGCTGTCGGGTCACTCCAGTTGAAGTAGAGGTAAAACAGCGCCGGAAACAGCATGCCTCCTGCAGCCGCCGCGCCTGGCAAGACGCGCCGGCTCCAGCTCGAAAGCTGTCCGTCGAGCATCTCGCGTTTGATCTCCAGGCCGACGAGCAGGAAGAAGACGGCCATCAAGGCGTCATTGATCCAGTGCTGGACGCTCAGCGGGCCGACGTAGATGTGTAATACATGGAAGTAGCCCTCAGCCAGTGGCGAGTTGGCCGTGGCGATGGCCAAAACAGCAACTGCCATCAAGATGATGCCACCCGATGCTTCATTGTCGAGGAATTGACGAAGAGTAGAATGAATGCGGCCCTTGGAAAATGTCGAAGACATGGGTTCGCGCTCCTTGTGAGAGGTTGATCGAAGTCTCCGTCGATTTCGGGGGAAGCCCGCAGCGCACGCAGCACGCACTGTAAGGTTTTAAACTAGGTCATTTGCCCAACGATTTCCAGTAGTTTCGGCCCTATAAGGACTTGGCCAAACAGGATTATCGTCATCAAGCATTATTCGTTCGCAAACGCGATCTGCAAGCTTTTCGAAGCATCGGATGCGCATCGAGCTGGAAAGCTTGAGTAACGAACCGGAAGTATGGGTCATCACCAGCGTGGGAATCTGCAGCAATCGTGCAAGGAAAACGCGCCGATGTTCTGGAGTGACGCTGGCCCTGCGGCACATCTGATCGATGCGACAATCCACCAGTTGCGCTGCAACGCTGATGATGACCCTTGACGCCCTGCGCAAATCGAAACCGCAGTGGGCGCAAATATGCTGTGGGACGAGTTTGCTTTGAGCGTAGGCTTCGATACGTCGTTGGCAGGATGGGCACCGGTCGCGCAATCCGGAGCGGTGGTCGCCGCAAGATACTTTAGTGGCCAAACGCCAGCTGCGGCGAAAATATGGATGCTCATCACCAGCCAGGCATCGGGGACAAAACTGCAGCCAGGTTGAAGTCCCGCGCCGACCGCTGTTGCGTAGCGGCAACAAGAGCTCCGTCGGCAGGTCCCTCGACAGGGCCATTGCATGGATCTGATGGTGGGATACGCCGGTATTTGCACACAGCAGGTTTTTGACGTCGTTCGATGGCCTGAGGTCGATGGATGGCGACCACATGCCAGATCCAAGTCCGAGGACGCGGGCGAATCCACTTGGTGCAACACCGTTGGCATAAGCAAGACGGTGCAGCCAGCTCGACAGCAATTCGTCGGTTTGCGGTAAGACGTCGATGGGCCATTGCTCGGAAACGACGTGACGATATCTCTGTAGTACGCTGATTGTCGGGATGCCCGCGCCGCCCATCGTCATAACAGGTTGTCGCGCAAAGACGGATTGCGCCGCTGCGAAATTGGTATGTGCCGCAGTTCAACGATGCCCGCCTTAGTGATACGTTCGGTTCCCGATTGCACCGCCGCGACGGCCGCCTTTGTGATGATGGTGATGGTCTCGCCTATCAAACCTTCCGATAGACTGAATAAAAGTCGTGCCGACGGCTCGCTGGACAGATCCGAGATCCTGGCAAGAGGCAACGCCGCTTCGAGGCTGTCGAGCAACATCAAATAGCGCTCGTCGTATTGCCATCGCGGGACCGAGACCAGATCAAAACGGCTTGCCATCTCGCTGGTGGCATTGAGAAAGTCATAGACGGATACGTCCCCAATCAGCACCGGGGAGATGTCATACTGGCGACCGATCCGTCGCAGGAACGCAAAAATCGCCTCGACGTCGCGTGTTCTTCCGCGCAGTGCGTTGTGAAACTCGTCGAAGATCAACACCCTTGGTTTGAGACTTGCCAGCAAGTGATCCAGCTGTTCCGCCTTGCGGCTCACATTCCAAATATCGCCGCCGGGCGCGCGGAGTGCCTGGAGAATGCTGGCATAGAAATGGCCGAGCCCCGCCCCCTCGCGCGTCTGGACCATCCAAAGCCTTTGCTGGACAGATGTTCGCAGATGTTCGACGGCAAACCGCTCGGCGATCATCGTTTTGCCATTGGCATAGGGGCCGACCAGCATCAGGCCTTGGGTTCGCAATGACGGCGGTCTTGAGAGCAGTTCGGTGAGCCGTCGATGGCTGTCTTGTGCAACCTGATGCCCGATCCAGCGCGGGGCACGGATGTAGGCGATCCGCTCATCCTGGTCGCGCTCAAGATAGGGTCGGACATGGTCGAGCAGATGTTCCGACATGTCGTGCTACCAGTCTTCGACCGGTAGTCGGCTTTTCTGGCGGCCGGGATGAGGTGAGATTACGGGCGCTTTCGCCTGCATGGCGGCAAAAGGCTTCTGCGACGCACCCGCATGGATGCCGCGGACAGCATTTCGCAACTGGCTCCTGGACGGTTTCGCAGTCTCGACTATGGAAGCGATCTCGCGGCGAAACTCCACCTTTTCAACGCTTGAGCGGTGGTTTGCCTCGCGCTGACGGGCGCGCTCAGCCTCATGTTCCCAAAGTGTCAGTGATGCAAGTCTGCCATCACGCCGCTCGACAGGCCGAAACTGCCTGGATTCCGGATCCCGGACATAGATATGGCTGATGTCCCGAGGATCATATCTTACGTCCAGCTTTCCGAGCCGGTCTCGCTGCGGGATGAGGCCGCCAAGCCATGACGCATAGTAATGCACAGCAAACATGCTGATCCCCTGCGGCGACAATCTTCTTTCCGTACCCGGCAGAAACGACAACAAAACAGTGTGTGGATCGTCATTGAAGCGCGGCAAAGCTGCGTCGTTGCGCTGCCACTCCGTATTCGGCACCCTCAGTGTCTTGGTGTTTTCCTGCCGGTTGTGATCAAGGACGGCCAGCGCAACGCACCGCTCCAGGTCCGCGAAACCGAGACAGGCACGCCGTTCCGAGGGATAGTCATCGCGATCAACCACGGACCGTCCGGTCGAACCGCGATAGGTGGCGAGGATAGCGTTGAGCTTGCCCAGCAGCCGTTCGACCACGCCGCCTTGATGCACCCTTCCCCGATCACGATATCGAATGCGGATGCCATAATCGTCGCAGCCACGCTGGAAAGCGTTCCCCTTGAATTCCATCGCCGAGTCGGTGACGAGCACTCGAGGCCTGCCGAAAGTCGACCAGGCGTGGGCAAGGTTACGGTTGGCAAGCCATTCGTCCTTCGGGCACATCGCCTGGGCGACGCATAGTCCGACCGACAGGACAGACGGTTTCTCCAAAGTCAGGCAGAAACCCAGAATAACGCGTGATGCCACATCGGTCACTATCGTGAGATAAGGACGACCGACAAATACGCCAGCCCCGTCAACGACCTCCACGAAATTGATATCGGCCGGAGTATGATCGATCTGGCAAACGTCTAGCGGATTGGTTGCGTGAATATATCCTGGTCGAGGCCTCAGCCGGAGCAGGTGTTTCGGATTGGCTGACCGTTTCTTGGCGATCTCTTCAGCGGTAAACAGCATCGGGATACGTCGGGCAACGGTAACGTATGACGGCTGTGCCAACCCGGCTTCTTCGCAGCGAGCCCGGATTTCGGCCACAACCGGGGCAAGGGGCGGAGCTTCCAGTGTCAGCCATTGCTCGCGCAGCGTTGTTACTATGATTGCTTCAAGTTTCTCTGACAGCCGTTTCCGGCGGCTGTTTGCGGTGCGGGGGAGTAAGGCAGTTACCGTCCTGTCCATGCGATAGCGGACGAGGAGATTGTAGATTTGCCGCCGCGTCAGTCGCAGTTCGACCGCCGCGCGCGAGATGGCAGGCTGCTTCGGCCCGATGCCATCAAGGATCTTATCCAGTTCCTGGGCAATGCGAAGTGCAGCCGACCAATGCTCATCTGAGATCGCGCGTGTCGCCGGCAGTCCCTGGTCATGTAATCGCTTTGGCATGGGTAGACCTCGCTGAAATTCTTAGCGAAAAATCTACTCAAATCTATCGCCTAACCCTAACGCCTGTATGACAATTTGCGATTTGCAAAATTAAACCAAAACCCACACCGGTGTCGCTTTGACCCGTCTCGACGAGCGCATCGCCCGTTCACCGGTCGGCGCAGGCTTCCTCGAGCGAACCCATTTTACCGATGCCTGTGCCTCGCTGTGGATCGACGGCGAACTGGTCCATCTCGAAGACCTCGTCCTCCACGACGCCACTCGCGATATTCGCACACCCACCCATGAGCTGACCATCGCCCGCGACGTTCTCCGAACCCGCCGCCGAATTGCCTCGCACGCGCCGGATTGGGCGTTATCGGCAGAGGGTATCCGAACTTTGCGACAGACGTCTGACATCAATTCCGTCGGCGCTGACGCGGTGGAGCCCGGCGGCGTCACTCGGCCCGCGGTCGCCATCGATTCGGAAGGGGAGGGGGAAGATGGGGATGTCTTGGAGGATCTGTCTGGCGTAGACTATGCCGCCATCGATGCGTTGCTGGCGCGATCGGAAGCGGCGATCGAACAGGCGAAGCGGCCCGGGCGCGCTGACTCCCGCGAACGAGACGCTCTCGTCTATGATCTCGACTGGGACGAGGATGCGCGGCTGGAGGAATGGCGCGGCGTGCTGCGCCAGGCTGAACATCTGCCGGCGGTGCTACAAGCGATCGTTGCCCTCGATGGCTGGAACGAACTTTCCGTCCTGCAGCACGCGCCCTGGCTCGGCCGGCTGTTTGCCGCCTCCATCCTGCGCCAGGCAGGTATCACGACAGGCGCCCATATCGCCGCCATCAATCTCGGACTGAAAACCATTCCCGTAGCTCGGCGCCGGCACCGTGATCGGGAGACCCGGTTGCTCGCCATTGCTCATGGGCTGATCGCGGCCGCCGAGATCGGACTGAAAGAACATGACCGGCTGGCATTGGCCCGGACACTGTTCGAGCGAAAACTGGACGGGCGGCGGATGTCTTCAAAACTGCCGGAGCTGGTCGAACTCGTCATGGCAAAGCCGTTGGTGTCGGCAGGGATGGTCGAAAAGGCGCTCGGGGTCACGCCGCAGGCGGCGCGGCGGATCGTTTTGGAACTCGGCTTGAGGGAGATGACGGGGAGGGGGAGGTTTCGGGCGTGGGGAATAATATAGTTCGAGAGCGCGGCAGCATTTTGATTTGGAAATCGTCGTGAAGGCAAGCTGGCATCATCCTAGATGTTTTCCACTGATCAGCGTCTGGAAGCCATTGCGGCTGGCATGGGTGGGCTTATATTAACGCAATGAAAGCGAAGGGTACGGAAGACAAAACTGGAATAACTCCGCTGCCCTCCGAGTACATGCGGAAGCGGCGCCCGCATCTTTTCTCGGACACATTTGCCAGCGTGGAATCAACGCTGACAAAAGAGGTACTCTCCTATCACCTCTCTACGATGACCAGCCGCAATGGCGAGACGACGTTTGAACATTTCGCTAGGAAACTTGCCGAAGCCGAGCTTTGCCCAAACCTGGTTCCCAACACGGGGCCGACAGGTGGCGGCGATGCCAAGGTCGACACCGAGACCTATCCGGTAAGCGTTGAAGTGGCGTTACGCTGGTATCATGGCGAGCAGGCGGCAGCGAAGGAAAGATGGGCCTTTGCGATCAGCGCCAAAAAAGCCTGGACCGGCAAGGCGCGCAGTGATGTCGCGAGCATTGTCGGCACGAAGCGTGATTACAAGCGAATTTATTTCATCACCAACCAGCCGGCACGCGCTAAGACCCGGGCAGACATCGAAGACAGCCTCTCTGTAAAATATAGTATTCCGGTGCGTGTTCTCGATCTCAACTGGATACTGGAAAAGGTCTTCGACAACGGGCGACTTTCCCTTGCTGTCAAAGCCCTCGGCCTGTCCTCCGAGTATGAGCGACAGGTTCCGACACCCGGACCAAGGGACTATGAACGAGCCCGCGATCTCCAAGCGCTCGACGGCCAGATTTCGGACGCATCCCGCTACAGCGGCACGCCTCATCTGCTGGCGGAAGATTGTCTTGAAGGAGCGCTGACGGCCCGCGGCCTAGGAAAGCCCCGCGTTGAGGTCGATGCCCGTTTCATGCAGGCCCGCCGCGCAGCCATCGCCTCCGGCAGCAAGGCACTTGAGTTCCGTGTCGTCTACAACTGGGCCTGGACCGTCTATTTCTGGTTCGACGACTTTCTCGCGCTCTCCAGTCTCTTCGGCGAGGCTCTGGAACTTATCGCAGATAATGAAGACGCAGATATCGTTGAGAAGCTGGGCAATCTGTGGTCGCTGCTGCGAATGTCTGTCGCGGCGGAAAAGGTCGGCCCGGAGTTTGCAAGGCTTGACGAGCGCGGCAACGCCTTGCGAAGCAGACTGCAACTCATAGCCGACATTGATGCCCGGCCGAATAACGCGCTGCAGGCAAGATCTGCCCTTCTCTTCGTCGAGCTTGTCGATCGGCGGCACGATAATCCCGAGCTTGGCTTCGATGACATCTGGCGCAGCTTCATCAAACTAATCGAGGATTCTCGGGGCCTCGGGACCTTTCCTTTCGAGCCCGTCACCGATGCCCTGACCGAGTTCGGAGCCTTTATCGAAAGCTCCGCTTACGACGACCTCGTTGAGCACGTCGCGGATGCTCTCGCCGAACGCCGTCGTGAAGGAGAAAGCGCGGTCGTCAATGTCCAGAGAGCAGAGCAGAAGCTGGAGCACGGAAAGCCGTACGAGGCGATCCGCTGGTTCGGTCGAACGATCGACGGGCTGGTGAAGAAGGAGTACGAATACGAACTCTTCAAGACATTGGCAGGCTTAGCTCAAGCCTATGATATGGCCGGCCTGCCCTGGGCGGCACGCTCCAGTGCGATGTCAGTGGTCAGCCATCAGCTCGGACAGAACCGTACAACCAACGGCTCCGTCTCCGGCATCAGCGCTGCAATGGTGAACGCGCTCTTCACCTTCGAGATCCAGCTTGGCCGCGTACCGCAGGCCGTTGCCTTCCATATGCTGGAAATGAACATCCGCTATTCCTGCGCCCGGGATGACGAGGAGCGTACGGAAGTAAACAAGTATCGTTATTCCAACGCGATGAAGTTGGGTGCACTGATCCTCAATACGCCTGCGGAAGCTCTCAGAGAGCTCGAACGTCTCCACGATTGCCTGCACCACCTCGATCTGACGGAAGCCGGTTTCACGACACTGTTTCTCCTGGGGCAGTGGGACGTGCTGCGCGACGAAAAGTGGATCCTTTCGGAGACGTCGGAGGACAAGGTTGAGACGATCATGCTCGACATCTGGGCGCAGGGCGAGGCGGCGAGGGTCGCACCAACCGCAATGATCAACGCCGGCGATCGAAGCTCCCTCACTTGCCGGGTCATCGGCGCGGAACTGGTTTTCGACGCAGTGTCCAAAATGACCTCGATTTCGATCGCCGAAGCTCTACTCGGCGTCGTCGAAAGTTTCGTCGCCACAAGCCTGAACGCAAAAGTCCTGCCGGCATGCGAACGTCTGGTGATACGCATTGATCCGGTTCCGACGCATGTCGGTCCGCCGGTGCTCGAGTTTGTCGAGGAAGGCGGAATTACCGTCGGGCGTATCGCTCACGAGGAGAATTTTGGGACCGCATCGAAGGCCAGCCTGATCGCCTTTAGGACATTTTGCAGGGACGCGATCGCGCATATCATCGGCCGAATGGTGATCATGCCTGATGAAACGCATCTTCAAACGCTGGAAAAAGAAAACGTGTTCGGCCGGGCGCTGCTGTTTTCCAATGTGCCGATGATGACAGAGAACATTTTCGGCGATCACGCGCCTTTGCGCATGACAGACCACGACCGCCCAGAGTTCAAGACCTATCCGCTGCTGCGTGAGCAACCCTGGAAACCTCAAGGAAAAGTCGAAGCTCCGACGCCGCCACGGTTTGGCGACGGCGAACCGCCGCCAGGTATGTTCGACGAAGATAAGATGACACACCGCGACTATGGGGTACTGTCGCCGATCGACATACCGAAGTGGAACGCCGCACGCTGGAACGGCTCTGTCTTCATCACCGCGCCGCCCGAATACAACATGTTTCCAATCCTTGGGCTTGCCTTTGCTGACAGACAGGCAGCGCTTGCGATTTTCGAAGGCTTTCATAGCCGCTATGGCGAGATGGACGCCAAGGGAGCGATCCGCGTCGCCATCATTCGCGGAGTTTCTCGTAAGAAGCCGCACTCGTATGCGGTTTCAGTCGGTCCAAGCCTGGACCTCGGTCGAGGCGGTCCCGGAACCGTATTTGCGTACGTTGCACGCTACAATCGCATGTACCCGTCGAATTCTGACAATCTCGACAGGTTCCTGACGGAGTACCATCGTCTCGGAACAGCTCAGCTTGCGCCATTTCATCTTCCGACCTTTCAGGATGCGCCGGCGCCGCTTGGACGCCAGATAACCTTGAAGGAAATCGTCGTCCGCCAGGCGTGGCAGATCGGCGAAAACGATCCCGACATTTCAAGCCTCGATGAGGACGTAGACCCATACATCCCAGACGGCATTAAGGATGCACCGGTTCTACGAGCTATCGAAAAACTGAAGCGGCTCCGGCAGAACTCACAACGATAGTGCTGACTTTGACCGAAGCCCTGAGGCTCGCAGAAGAAGTGTTACTATGGACAATAGCGGCCTGACACCGCACGAGGTCTTCGAGATCCGCTTTGGCGTGGTCCAATCCTTCAACATCGACGATCGGCAGGAGCTGCATCGCCTGTTCTCGGCCAAGGTCTGTGAGGCCTACGGACTTGTGCGCTACAGCGGCAGATTCCGGAAGATACCGAAGCTGGTAGTTCGTCGGGGCGACGACGTGACATCCGACACGCCGAAACGCTCACCTGGAAACCGGCCGAAGCCTCCAAGCATGAAGTGAGAGCGGCATGTTCGAACTGATCAACCTTCTCGAAACCGTGTACCGGACCATCTCGGCGGATCTCGAAACATGGTTCAAGGGCTTTCCCGAGGGTCTGGCGTGGAACGTCTTTTCCGATTACTGCATTGGAGATCCGAACAAGGCCAATGACACCTTTGCTTTCGCAATAGTTCTCAATCACGACACGCAGTCGAACATCGAGGAATACATCGCGGCGGTAGCGCCTAGCGACATCAAAGGATCTCGGTCGTCGTCGGACGGCCTCATCGATTATCTGAGCTGCCCTGTCGTCTTCAGCGTCAGCTACCTGATCGGGAAGAAGTCGAAGCTGCTTCGTGACTACATGACCGACGACAACATCCGTGGCGCTCTTCAGGACATGCGGGATGTCGTTTCCCAACTAGCGGCCATGATCCCCCAGAAGGCTGATCATTACCGGGCGGTGGACAAGCGGCTGGCGAGCTTTCAGACCGAGATGAAAAAGCGCTCGCCAAATTCCAATCTGGCTCGACAGATTCTTCTCTGTTCAGCATTTGCATCGATTGTTTGTCGGCATCTGGCAGTTAAAAAGAAGCCCAAATTCGTCCGCTGGATCAGCGACCGGGATGCTATGTTCGACAAGTACGACAAAGTGGCCTTCGACCTCGCCTTCTTGTATTTCCATCTTCATCGGATGATAAACGGTCAGGATGCTCTCGAGCCGGAGTTTTATTTCGGGCTGCCTGGATGGGACGGAAAGAACGAATACGCGGAGTTCATTCGGGTTGCCGACTACCTCGCTGGCACGTTAGCTGACATCAAGCTACCTGAGATGACGTTTTCGCATGCGAAGTTTGAGCCAGTCTTTCGGAACCTCTTCGTCAACGGGCAGAACGCTGCCCTCGTCGAAGTCCTCGCCCGAGACGGCGGAGGGGTTACCGCACGTCGCCTCGTCCCGACCGCGCCGAACATCCTGTAAACGAAAAGGCGGCAGGCGGTACGGCGGACTGTTTTGGAGCTCGGTTTGAAAGCTGACCCGCAGCGGAGGTTTCGGACGGAGGGAACTTTATGGACGCCTGCCCTAGACTAGAGCTGACCTACATCTTCATAGTTTGCAAGTGGTGAAAGACCGAGCGCATAGAGCAATTCTCTTGGTGCCACGTAATTAATACCCGTGACGCCGTTGGCACGCGTGAAACGGTCGATCAAATGGAAAGCTTGATCATGCTCGGCATTAATTGTCTCGGGCTGCCAGAGTTTCTGATAAATATAGCGGGATGCGAAGCCAGCGATCACATCCGGGGTTTGAATGCCCAGCGATTCCTTGGAGTTTTGAAACGTCAATCTCGGCGAAGACTGGAAGCTGTAGTCGGCAGTTCGTAGCTTCACACGCGAAAGGTCGTCTCGTAGACTTTCGGCGAGTGCCTTGTTCACCTCAATGATCTTGTCAAAATGGACCTGCTCGTCGTGAACGAATGTTACATCAGCGATGTCGCCGTTGAAGTGGCGATTAATGCGGCCATATATTGTCGTGAACGATGAGATGTTGGGTAAGAGCCAGATCGTCCCATCCCGCTTGCTACGATCAGGGATTGGAAGGACACTTCGGACAGCTTCGTACGGATGCAGTTTCTCAAAGAGCTTTAAACTGGCTCGCGTCGAGCGCTCGATTCCAGCCGCGATATCGCGATCCCGTTGGGAGCGATGGCTCCACCAGATCAACCGCTGAAAGACCCTGCGACAATCTGGACGGTTTTGCTTTTGGCAAGCTTTCGCATAGAGCGGGCCAAGGTCATCTGGGGCATGCAGAGCGATGTAATCTGCCATCGTATTTTTTACAAACAGCGCACCGCGTGATGGCTCGGTTCCCAAAAGATGCAATGTAACGAGCCGCTCGACGATATTTGCCATAACCAGATAGTGCTTGTCGACAAGTTCGATGAAAACGGGCCATTCTCGCGAGTGCAAGAACCGAGCAAGATCTGATACGAACTTCGGCTTCGCTTTAGTTTGCGTCGATTTCAGTTCAGTTCCGTGTAACTTGTGCAAGGACTTGAGCCGTTCGACTTCGTGGGCAAGTGCATTGATATCGTCGATTCCGATGCACGCCAGGGAGAACATGCGTTGGCCGCCGAAGGAAGGGTGTGCCCCGACTTTGCAAAGGTCTCCAGTGTTGCCACTTTCATCCAGGTAAAAGTGCTTCGTCACGGATCGATCTGCCCATTGGTAAATGGGGGCTGAGTGCACCTGGCGACAATTGCTGAAATATTGTCCTCCCCGCCAGCACGTAGGGCGCTGTCTATGAGCGTCATAGCATCCGCGGTGCCAGATCGTCCGATGCTCGCGATCTCGTCCGACGAGAGGAAGTCTGTCACGCCATCAGAGCAGAGGATCAGAGACCAGTCGCCGGCCGGTGGACTGCTACGATGGATGTGCGGTCTGACACGCGTCTGGAGCGACATCCCACCAAGGGCCTGGGTAATCGCACCTTTGCGGCGCGGCGCTGTCGACGAACTGGGCGGAACATCGTCATGAGTGGCTTGGCGAAGACCGTTCTCATCGATTACGTAGCCGCGGCTGTCACCGACGTTGATGAACGTCAACGATTGTGCAGTGACAACCGCGAGAACGATTGTCGTTCCCATTCCCAACAGATCAGGAGTTTCTAACATCCGATGATGCAGGCCGCGGCTGATTGAGTCCAGCAGTTCCGACACCGAGGTATCGTCACCAAAGTCCACGTCGTCGCAATTAGCCGATATTTGCTCAACAGCGTAGCGGCTCGCCACCTCACCGGCCTTGTGTCCGCCTAAGCCGTCTGCAATTGCGAGAACGATAGCGTCAGATGCCGTAACCAACTCGATCGCCAACTGGTCGAAATCGCCACCTCCTATGCGATGATCGACAAGAAAGCTATCTTCGTTGCTATTACGGGCATAACCCTTGTGGGTCGCGGCGGATATGGACACTTTTGCGATATCAGACGGCAACTTGCACTCCATTCCGCAGCTTTTGACGCACTAGCGCTACAATATCGGTATCGGTCGTCACATAGGCTGTCTGAATGCGAAAATGAGGTCTACGGCCGGCAGGTTTTACAATCGGCCCGGCCGCGATGATCGCAAGCTTTCGATCTTTCACCACGATAGATAGATTGTGAAGCTCCGATCCACGCTCTGCCAGCGTGAGCCGGCGATTGACGTTCGCAAGCGACCAAAGCTGTACACCCGGCTCGAATGTTCCCTTTTCGCCAGTCGGTATCGAGTCGATCGGGTCATTTGTCATGATTTCAACCGTGGCGCGCTCAGCCAGTTTTCCGAGCTGGCTGACGACTTGTCGAGACATGCCTTCGTGTTCGACCGCGTCGATGCTGACAATCAACTCACTTTCCGTGTGCTCGAGTGCGTCTTTAAACAGGAATCCTAGCTCCGAGGGGCTCACTGATCGAAGTGGCAGTTCGTCAAGCTGTGTAGTTGAGGTCGCAATCTGTCGGTCAAGATCTTCGACTGTTCGAAGCTGATGACTTTTGAGTTTGTCACGGCTGCGGCGCTTGCGCTCGTGCATCTCAACGAGCTCAATTCGCTCCTGGGTGAGTTGTCTCAGCATGGACTTAACAGCCTCTGCTTGGTCGTCGGCGATTTTCGACCACATGTTGTCACCAATGAAAGCTTTGATGCGACCAGCATCCTCGGACCAACTCCCCTTGATAAAACCAGCCTTTTTTAATCCGCCGGTTCTGGAAAACTCGACTTCGTGGCGTTCGCTCAGCTTGTCATCGACAACAAGCCCCAATTCGAGATCACCAGTGAGGCGATTGCGGAATAGGAGGCCTGTGGTCGGCCGAAACATCATCTGGTGACGCAGTACGCGACGTAAGCCGAGGATCTGCTTCTGGAACTCTTTGCCCCCGATCCTTCTAACCGCCTGTCCAAGAGTATTGAGTGCCAACGTGTCTAGACCGGGAGGGTCTAAAGATGCCGCAGGCAAAAGCAAAGTGCCGTTTTGCCTTGCTTCTTTTGCACCCTCGACCTGGGCATCAATAAGTTTGACGGGTGAATGGAGAAGAAGGTCGTAGTCGAAGACCAAAGTTTCATCCTGCGGCCGGCTTTGTCCGCTTTCCAGTCGCTCCTTTCCTAGATCAGTAATGTGATACTTAGTATCTGACAGGGAATCGCTTAACTCGGTGACGAGTTGCTCGAACAGAAGACGAGTCAGGTTTTCCTCGACGTGCCTGATTGCCAGACCAAGCATGGCCGCGATCTCGACTGCTGTCGCATCCTCGATCATCAGGGACTTGAGCACGAACTCTTGAATGGTTGGCAGGTTTTGTCGCCGGAGCGTTATTGCTTCCACAGTGAGACGGAAAACGGGAAGGCCGCATTTCTTCACATCCACCAGATCGAAGCCTGGGCGGAGACCAAACTCACGAACTGCACGCTGAGTGGACATCATTGCAGTGGCCCCAAATGGCACTCGCCGGGATGAGCCTCTACCCACTCTATCACTTTCCGGAAGGGGTTCGGGGCCTTGGCGGTTTGGCAGAACAAATGATCGCCGACGATGATCAGCGCCGATTTCGCACGCGACAATGCCACGTTCAGCCGCGGTTTTTCTCGAAGGAAGCCGAACTGTTTCCGAAGATTTGATCGAACGACAGAGTAGATGCAGACGTCCGCTTGTTTACCCTGGAAGGCGTCAACAGTGTTGCAGACAATGCTGAGATTAGGCCAATCTCCGGCGTATTTGCGCGTCATCAGGTTCAGCCGTCCGACCTGACGAGAATAGCCGGCGATGACGGCAACGGTAATCTGGGTGCAATTTTGCTCAGTCGTCGCTTGGAGGTCATCAAGGATTCGTTTGATCCACTGTGCTTCAAGCGCGTTATCGAAAGTGCTCGCATGACGCTGCTCTTCACGCCTCTTTTCTGCTGACGTTGTGTACCAAGTCACGGGGGCGGGCAGCTTCCCTGATAGATCCAGTCCATGCGATTCGATCGGGCTTTTGAGTTTGCCGTCGTAAAAGCAGTGGCTAACGAGCTCGCCGATAGGCGCCACCATCCGGTGCTGGACGCGCATCTCCGCCCGGCTTGCGGCTGGAAGAGCTGCAACTCCCTTCAGAAAGCGATCCAAGATTGTCGGGCGAATATCCTCTTCCTCATCAAACTGCTCGAGCAACTCGTCTCCGAAATCCTCGAAAAACGGCGGAAGTTGCTCTGGATCGCCGACGACGATCCACTTCTTGCTCTTCGACATCGGAATTAGTATCTCGGTAGCGGTCGCCTTGGAGGCCTCGTCAACGATGCACAAGTCGAACTGGACATCCTCAATACCCCGAACGCCCGCGACGCCAACGCATGTGCCCGCGATCACGCGAGCATCATTCACGACTGCAGCGTTGAAATCACCTGTCTTCCCGACCTTCAGCAACCAGCCTTCAAGGAGCTTGAGCCGGTCTTTGCACGCCTCTATAGCTGGCGAACCCTGAAGGTAGAGGTCCTGCCATTCCCTGAGCTCCTCGGGATCGCGGATGCCTGCGATGTCCGGTCCCATATCAACCGAAGATCGAAGCTGGTCGCGGATGGTGCGTTCTTCAGTACGCAACGCTCGCCTTGTATTCTTGAGGAGCGTGATCTCGTCGCCCAGAACAACGGTCTTTTCTTCGAGCTCATGATCGATCTCGTGGCGGCGATGACGTCCTTCCGAAACTTCTTCAACCCTATCAATTAGCTGCTCAGCATCTTCGAGTCGGAGCTCAACCTCCTGGCGCCGCTCGATAGTCTGGGCGAGCCTCTCGACGAGCATGCCAAGCTGGACAAGGTTACGATCGACGCCCTTGGCAACCGCCCATTCAGTCAGGTTTTGTTCGGCTTTTGCTCTCACTTGCTCCGCCCAGGAATTTACCTTTTCTTCGAGAAGGAGGCGCTTCGAGAACTCGCTGATCCTCTCGTCGTCCGGCCTCCCGATCCGAACAATCTCTTCGCCGTCGCCAACCAATCCGGCGATTCGTTCAATAGCCTCGTCAAGGGCCGTGTGGGTTTGCGAGGAAAGCAAGATCCGTTTTCCAGGATTCATAGCTAGCCATCGAACGACGATTTCAGAAATGAGATCTGTTTTGCCCGTGCCTGGCGGACCGGCGATAGCCAGAACTTCGTTCGTCCCGAGAGCCTGCTTCAAGACGGCAAGTTTTTCTCCCTCCAGCTTTGATTCCGACAAGTGTTTCTGATCGACAGCGCTCGGCGGCCTGGCTTGCGACGGATCAAGTAGAATGGCCTTCAACCGTTCATTTGCGGCTCGACCATACATGATCCCATCCACCGCGTTGTTTTGATTGGCTAGGGAACGCTCCGCTGCAACCGTGTTCAAAATCAACTCGCCCTTGCGCGGGATAAGATCGGCAACGCCACTCTGAACCTCAAAAACGACCTGGTCTAGGACCACCTTCCGCACAGTGCCGAAAACATGGCGGCCACCAGCTCGAACGAGCCGCTCCTCCCCCACACCGTCTGCGGATGCGGCGCTGTCGAGGACGAAGGTGACCTTGTTTCCTTCGATTTTGCGGCTGGTGAAATGCATAACTGAGGAACGCTCGATCTCGAAGCGGACCCGGTCACGCAGGTAGCCCTTCCACGCTTTGAATATCCGCTCATTTCGTGCAGCCTGCCGCTCCTGGCTTAGGCTGTTCTCATGATCGGCTACACGTTGCCAGATCTCCAACAGTATGTCCGCCGCGACGATTGGATCTCTGGCAGGGGTGAATGAGAATTGAAGCGGCAGTCGCAAGGCGTGCTCCCGCTTCGAAGCTGCGGTTGCCACGTCCAACTCGCGGCAGTCGTAGATCTCGATGGTGTCCTTGCCCCGCCCCGTGATGCGACCGCGAAATCGCCAAGACGACCCGAAAATGTCGAGGCTTGATTTGGATGGATCTTGATCACCATATCGATGCAATGCCAAACCGTGAACATCGCTGAGCTCTTGCAGGATAAAGCTCCGGACGGCAGAACCATCATCCAACGATATCTCTTCGGCCAGACGTTCCTCCGCGATCGACGTCAGATCTAGAAAGCAAGGATACTTATAGCCAATATCCACGGCTCGGCGAGCTTCCACAGCCTCGATCTCGAGCCTCAGCTGCTTTGCATCCAGTGGCCGTTTGCGCCGATCCTCGGAGAGGGATCTTTCAAGAATATCTCTGATCCCTTCCGGAACCGCCGCCTCATGCAGGGCGACACCCAGATCGACATCGCCTTCAATTGTACGTCCAACGAGGCAATAGACGGCAACCGCCGCGAAGCCGAAACAATCGCGTCCGTAGGTATGGACGCCATCGTCGGCTTCTAGGGGTGAGAAACCGGGTGTTCGCGCATCAACGAAAGTCTTGCCGGCGACTGGCATCCACGGATCGCGGCCAAAGACTTTCGATATCCCGTAATCGGTGATCTTCGGCACTTCCTTTCCGGTCATCATGATGTTCCGGGGGTTCAGATCGCGATGGGCGATCTGATGGCGTGTCTGCGCAAACACAAGCGCGTCCAGAACCGGCTTACCGATGAGTGTGTAGAATCCATTCCACGGGATCGCGCCTTTCCGTTGAATGTAAGCCTCAATTGTTTCCTCTAGCCACTCGAGCGCGAGATACCATCGGCCCTCAAGATCCTGATCGACTTTAACGAGAGAAACGATGTTCGGATGCTCAAGTTTCCCGAGAGCGTCTGCTTCGCGCTGGAATGATGTCTTCTGGCGCTCAGGGTCGCCTTGGAGCAGCATACGTTTGATTGCCACGTGTTCTTGGCTCAGCACATCGTATGCCTTCTGGATCGACCCCATGCCGCCCTCGCGCAATTCATTGGCAAGGACAAAGCGGTTGCCGAGTATGGTTGGGGAGTCAACAGATTGAATAGTCACCGCATCTTCCAAAAGAAACCGAAGCCGTTACGGATGCGACCATAAGTTTTATTATTTGGAAAGCCGTAATTCATAAAATCCGAAATTATAGCGAGGTGAGGCTAAAATGAACGAGTTGCTCAAGGAAATTCCGGACCGAATTCTCAAATTAGCGAAAGGCGCTTTGTCCCAAGCGAATACTCATTTAACCTTCGCCGATCCGGGAAACGAGCACTGGAATTTTATTTGCGTACTGAATGCCGCTCACGCCGGCGAGCTGTTCATGAAAGCAGCTATCGCGAGAGAACATCCCCTTCTCATATTCAAAGACTTGTTCGCGTTTGACGACGGTCAGGCAGCAGAAATTGATCTCGCGAGCTTGATCAAGAAGGGGAAAACCCATGATTTTGACAAGATTCCTCAACTGCTGTGGGCGGTAAGTGGAATTCGCATTCCGAATCGAGAGTGTTTCGAGCGATTGCGGAAGGCACGCAATGCCATTCAGCACTTTTGCGCGCCGGACGATGAGGATTTTAGGCAACTTTCCCTAGAGTTCAGTTATACGATTATCGATCCTCTCATCCAATCTACCTACGGGCTGTTCGCGATCGATTTTCACGAAGATCACAACGTGGGTTATGATTATGTCGTTGAGAAGGTTGTACGTGCTCAGCAAAAGTTCTCGATGCCAGAAGACTTTAATCTGAGTGAGGTTAGTTTGTCTGAGGCTTTGCAGGGAGCAAGCCGCGGATACAAGTCATGGATAAATTCCGAACTGACAAAAATTGGCAGGACCGATTTGCTGACGCTTTAATCATGTCGGTTGGTCAGACAATGATGAGCAGTGGGAAGGTACAAACGAATCGCTGTAAGTATCTGCTGCTCAGTTGTCGCAATCAGGCTCTTGGTTTCGCTGAACGACGTAGGCCTGCTGCATGTAGGGTGGCGACGTTTCTGGCCCAGGCATCATTCACTAGATCCTGCCATTGGATCACCTCGATCGTTGATCCCTTAAATTCATTATCGAGGGCGCGGATACGGCCCTCTCCATTTGCCGTCGTTGACCAGCCCGCCAGCTGCTCCTTCAGGTCGCCCCTTATGTCGGCCACCACATAGCAGTAGAAGATGCAATCCGGCGCTATGCGAACCCTCTGACGGTTGTATGTTTCGATTTCGCCATTCTTCATCTGCCTTAGGTATTTCGTGATCTGCAGTTCCACCAAATCCTCGGTCTTCTTGTATTGGGTCCGCCCAGGTCGTTTAAATTCGACAATCATCGCTTTGCGCAGTGGCTCGGACGCGTCGAATTCGTTCTCATCGTCGGATGGGTCGACCACGCCCAAGCCGTGGGCAAGGTTCCAGACTAATAGATCCGGGCGAATGTCCGTTCCACCGGACTTTAAAGTTTCCGCCAACCGCTGATCGGAAGCGAAGGAGCGTGTGAATGCCAGCCGTTCGTCAACGATCCAAAGATCATGGACGGTGGCTTCCACCTTGCTTGGGTCGCTGCCATTCATGCGCATCGGAACGATAAGTGAATGGAGGGTGCTTTCCAGATGGAAATCTTCTTCCTTTTCTCCGCGGTCTCTAATTCGTCTGATGAGGCGTTCCAATAGCTCGAGGACGAGCTTTCGGCGAACGACGTGCTGTGCCAAAGCCAGTCGCTCCGAATTTTGAACTTCCTGCGCCGCCTTGATAACCGTCTCGGCGAAGTTCTCGGAAACGCTTTGACCTTCCTCGAGGAGCTTGATCACCGTTTCAATATCTTTTTGACGAGTCTCATCGCGCCGAATTTGGTATTTTACCAAGCCTGTGGCGAATTCCTCCGGGCTTCGGGCTCCGAATGGAACACGATCGAGCTGGGTATCTTCGTCTGCAAAGTCGTAGATCGGATATCGTTGCACGAATCCCCGATAATCCTCGCGGCGCGCTTCCGAGTATTCTGCGATTTGTTCGGTCAAGAATTTCTCCTTGATGAATTCAGTGCAGAACCTGATTAGTTCCTTCACCTTGGATTCGGCCAAGTTGAAGGCCGTACGACCCTCGTTCACATGCCGATTGAGGTAGTCGCCAGTGATGCATCCGTGAAATACGAGGTCGTCATGGCCGTCGCGGCGTACGCGGTCGATCCCTAGTAGTTTATCGATCTTTCGAGGTTCGACGTTTCGGCCGTCAGCAAGGAGATGAAGCTGATGCATCCCGTCTAAGCCAGTGCTGGCTTCCGGCTTGCAGGTAAAACCAGTTATTTTGAGCGCTCCGAATTCCCTATGTTCGTCGGTGCTGGCTTCGAATGGCTCGCCAACTACCAAGCCGGACACTGCCTCTGGATAACGAGCTTCCTCTCCATCAATTTCGAGACGGACCTTCGGGCCTCTAGCCATAAGGAAATCGGCGATAAAGTGGGCGCTGAAATACCGCTTGAATAGCTCAGCGCTTGCCGGGAACTGTTTCCGGTAGTTCGCCTCTCTCAAGCCTCTGAATGAAACAACAGTCCCGGTGTTCCGAACGCGAGACAGGTGCAGCCGGTTGTCGTCCTCGCGGAGCTGTTCCCCGTTGTTTAGAAGGAATGTAAATGCGCGGTCGTGGAACTGATCTGATTCAAGGTACTTGCTCTCGACCCTAACGTCGGCGAACGAATCGAGCCAGAACAGTCTGCCGACCCCTTTACCACCACGTTCTTTCTTGAAATCAGTATCGAGCTGGCAAAAGGCCTCATATCGCTTTCTATCTAGGCCTATGCCATTATCGATAACCTCGATATTGAGCACATCCGGGTCGCGGAGGCCGCTCACGAAAATGTCCACGACACCCTGATAATCGGGATGTTTCTTCTGAATATCCTCGATTGCAAATATTGCATTGCTTACCGCTTCAAATAACGGCTGCATGGCCTGAGCGATATTGGATGGTTTGGGGAGCTTGTCGACGCGATTGATCACGTTAGGCGCAAGTGTCGGCATAGATCCCCCAGGTATTTTGCACTTATTGATAGCGCAACAATTTCATGCCTTCAATCAATGTGGCGGAAGCAATTGGGCAATCGGTTCGATCGTTTTAATCAGCCTGAAGGGTTCATTCGGTTTCCTGCCGCAATAGCCACGGCGCTTGCCCGAGCGTTTTAGTGCGAGCGTCAAATCATATGGCACCGATGAATTTGGTAATCGCGCCCAT
This sequence comes from Agrobacterium tumefaciens, assembly GCF_005221325.1. Classification (NCBI taxonomy): domain Bacteria; kingdom Pseudomonadati; phylum Pseudomonadota; class Alphaproteobacteria; order Hyphomicrobiales; family Rhizobiaceae; genus Agrobacterium; species Agrobacterium tumefaciens. The sequence continues at coordinate 55,362 of NZ_CP039891.1, forward strand.
TAACTTCGCAATCGTGGTCAAAGTATCGGCTAGGTCTCCTGCCTCCTTTGCGGTGGCTCTGAGGCTAGCAGCCGCGGCCGCGATTTCGTCGTCCGGCGCATACAGTGCTTGTCTTGCGGCGAGACTTAGATTTGCAAGGTTGTTGTATTCGCGGCGCAGAATGTCGATCTGCCGGGAATAAGCCAAAAGCTTGTCCGGATCAGAAGTTCGCGTCCCCAGAATTGCAATGGCCTTCGCCTCCGCGACCATTCCTTCCCACGCTTCATCGTTGGAAATACTCCCGGCCGGTGCTTTTGCGAGTTCAGCGGCACGTCGGACTTTCAGTGCGCGGATCAATCTGCTTGATCTTGCCTGCTTATAATCGTCGACGGCATTCTGAAATTGGGCGAACGCTTCGGTTGTCATCATTTGCCCTTCTTCGCTGCTTGTACGAGGTCTGAGAGATTGCCTGTCAACGCGACAAGGGAGTCGACGTCAAAATTTGCTTTGCCAGACTGTGCGGCAAGAGCGTGGTGCGTCTTGGCAATTTGGTCAAGCACGTTGTCATACTCAGCTGTGGCGGCGAAGGCAGCATTGGCTGCATCGACCGATGCAGCCGATTCCAAGAACTGCTCATGCAGCTGCGCCCGGCCCGCGACTTCGGAAGAGGTTGGAACAGTGGTCGAGGTACTTGACCCATTGGGGGAGGAATTTCCGCGAATGGTCGCGAGTGCAGTCTTTTGATTGAGTTTGTACTCGATTAGAGCGATTTCGAAACTCCCGCTAATTATCGCGACGTCTTGCTTTAAGGATCGCACTACGATCTGAACGGACGGATCGGTATCGCGGATGATCTGGTTAACCCGCCGAGCGTAGCGGTCACTCAGGGCAATACCGACACCTTTGCCGGCAGCTTTGGCAACGGCTGATAGCATCGCACCCGCACCAGGAGCCACGGCTGTGCCGAGATTTGCGACAGTTTCTGCAAGCGCCGATGATGCATCCTGAAGCTTTTGAATATTTCCGTCGTCCGCGGCAGCTTTTAGCGCAGAGCCATAGTCTGCAAGAACTTTGATCTTTTTCTGCCGAAACGCGATTTCTTTCGTATTGATCAAGGACTCTGGTTCCTCGAGCAAATTGAAATCGGCTCCCTTTATATAATTGACGGATTGTAATTCTCGTTCTGCTGCTATCGAAATAGTCCTATTCTCCGCAGCGATAGCATTGAGCGAAGAAACGCCGGACTCTACGGCGGAGCCAAAATCCGCAAGCTGCTTAGAATTAGGCAGAGATGTGCAACTCGTTAACAGTAGTATCGGCAATATAAGACTAATCCTGATCACAGCGCCCCTCCGAACCAGAACATCATCAATGCATTTCTTTTTAGGCTTGTACAGCTTTTAGATGTATTTCTGTTTATTCTGCTGCCCTTAAAAAGGTGTTTTTGACGAACGGTCTGAGCGGTTGGACAGATGACCCTTCGCGCTGGCGTCAACGTATGGTGGCCGCCCAAACATGCATAGGCAGGTGCCGCCACTCATATACTTGCCGAAGGCGGTCGGAACTTCTTGAATCGGCGCTCGTTTTCTGGTGACCGAAATCAAACCGTAGGAGACTTCGATGGCAACCATATCCCGAGGCAGAGCGCAGGATCGAGCCAAAGTCGCAGGCGTTCAGGATCATGAAGTCCGCTACGAGGCGAAGAAGGAAGATGTCTCCAAGGACACGGTCAAGAAAGCCGTAAAGAGCGCTGGAAATTCTCGCAAGAAGGTCGAGCAGGAAATCGGCCGACACTGAGCCGTGAAGCTCGCCACCTATAACGTCAATGGCGTCAACGGTCAGCTCGACCTTCTTCTGCGATGGCTCGAGGAGGCCGGCCCGACGTCGTCTGCCTGCAGGAACTGAAGGCGCTATCACGGCGCTCGATGGCTGCCGGCTACGGGGCTGTGTGGCAGGGCCAGAAGTCATGGAACGGCGTGGCGATCCTTGCCAAGGGGCGGGAGCCTCACCTCACGAGAAAAGGTCTGCCCGGCGAACCTGAAGATGAGCATAGCCGCTACATCGAGGCCATCGTCGACGGCATCGTCATCGGCGGGCTCTATCTCCCGAACAGCAATCCGTACCCAGGCCCGAAATTCGATTACAAACTTCGCTGGTTCAAGAGGCTGCATGACTATGCGGCCGAGTTGCTCGAACTGGAAGTTCCGGTCGTGCTCGCCGGCGACTACAATGTCATGCCGACGGAATTGGACGTTTACAAGCCGGAACGCTGGATGAAAGACGCGTTGTTCCGCGTGGAAGTCCGAGAAGCCTATAGGAACCTTGTCGACCAAGGTTGGACGGATGCTCTGCGCCACCTGCATCCAGACGCACGCATCTACACGTTCTGGGACTATTTCCGAAACGCTTACGCACGCGATGCGGGATTGCGGATCAACCATTTCTTGCAAAGTTCCCAAGCAGCAGCACGGCTGTCGAAGGCAGAGGTAGACAGGCATGTGCGCGGGTGGGAGCACACAAGCGACTATGCCCCGGTCTGGATCGAATTGGCCGACGTACCGCTCAAGAAGCGAAAGGCGAAGTGAACGAAGCCGGCCGAAACGACAAGCGGGTTACAGCAGACTGGCTTGCTCCACGGGCTCGCCGGATTTCGACACGATCGATGATCCATAAGGTTCACGCCCCAGAATGATCAAAGCATCATTCGGCAGCGGTCGAGCAAGGTTCTTTGCCTCCTCCCATGGCGCCCGCATCCAGATCTCAGTTTCTTCCTTCGTCCGCAGCAGCACCGGCATGGCCTTTTCATGGATCGGTTTCACGAGACCGTTGGCGTCGGTAGTCAGAAAACCGTAGAGATCGTCCGTCGTGAGGCCGTCCCGGACTTTTCGGACGCTTTTCCACTGCGGCACATGGATGCCGGCGAAGAACATCAGCGGTTTTGCCTCGTCGCGAGCGAACCAGGCATTCGGCACATTGCCACCTTCCTGTTTGCTCGCCGGATCCGGCTCGGCGAAGCTTGTGACAGGGACGAGACATCTGTGTTCGATACCGAACCACCGTTTCCAATGCGGAAGATTGAGGTTTCGGACATTGGTTGTGCCGCGGTCAGGCTCCATGCGGATAAGTTCCTCAAGATCGAAGGGCTTGCCCTTGGCCGCGAGTTTCTCGGCCTTGGCCTTGGCGCCCTTCTCGAGTGCGAAACGAGGGGAGGGCAGACCCCATCGAGCATGCACCAGCTGCTTCTTGCCGTCAGCCGTGTTGCGGACGATCGGCCCTATCTGATCGGGGTTCATCTGATAGACCGGCATCAGGTTGATTAGGCTTTCGGCATCCTGGGCCCATTTCGCGACCCAATCCTTGTCTTCCATCCGATAAAGATTACACATGGCAGCAATCCCCTCCGTTGCGACCGAATGCAGTTTGTCCCGGTAAGTTCCGCCCGCTCGCTAGTAGAGCTTGTAAACGTCGGCATTATCTTGCCGTTCCCGCAAGCCCTTGTAGGATGGATGACGCAGTTTGCCCTCTGCCGTCCAGGCCCGAAACTCGATCTCGGCAATCAAGGTCGGCTCGACCCAAACAATGTCCGCTTTTCCGGCATAGGATACAGGTGATTGTTTTCGCTTCCAGCGCAGCTTGTCCAGCATCTTGCGCAGCCTGATCATCTCGGCTTCCTTGAAGCCCGTTCCGACATTTCCGACGTGAACGAGATCGTGACTACGATAGGCGGCGAGCACGAGAGAGCCAAACCCGCCTGGTGAAGCCGTGGACGGCTCATAGCCGACGATCAAGAACGCTTCGCTCTGCACGCATTTGACCTTCACCCAGTCGCCGGTCCGACCGGAGCGATAAGGCTGATCGAGATGCTTGCCGACGATGCCTTCCAGACCGAGGCGGCAGACGTTCTCAAGCAGGATATTGGGATCCGCGTCGAGCGTTTCAGAAAGGCGGATTGCGCCGTCCTTTCCATCGAGCGTGTCTTCAAGAAGATGCCGGCGCGACCGATATTCGACATTCCGCAAATCATGGCCGTCGAGATAAATGAGGTCGAATGCATAGAGGATGGCGTCCGAAGCACGGTTACCAGCCGCCTTGCCGGAAGCACCCAGCGACTGCTGCAGCAGCCCGAAATCCGGCCGCCCCTCTTCGTCAAGCACCACCGCCTCGCCATCGATGATCATCGTCGCCGGCCCCAGTGCCCAGGCGGCCTCTGCGATATCAGGAAACCGATGCGTCCAGTCATGGCCGCCGCGAGTGAGGATGCGGACGCCTTGCGGCTCGATATGGACCGCCAGCCGGTAGCCATCCCATTTCAGCTCCCAGCTCCACTGGTCACCTTTGGGCGGATGCGCCTTTAGTTCAGCGAGCGACGGCTCCACGCGATCGGGCATCGGGTCGAACAGAAGCTGTGGCTCCGCGGGATTGCGCTTCCGACGCGGCTTTGAGCGGAGCGGGGCTTCGATATCACGAAGGAGCGGCTTTGATCTCGGTGGCTTCGTCATCCAAAGAGTTCAGCACGAAAAAATTAAGAAGATTGTGACGCCGCACGACTGTCCCCGCTGTCCATCGTCCACAGATGCGAGCGCCCGCAGGTCTGCGTCACGTTGGCATGCCGGCTGCCAAACCGCAATCGCTGTTCCGTGGCCCGGTGTTGTCGTCGAGGATCGTTTGATCGATGCCGCCGCATTAGCCGGTCAGCCCCGACATTCGCAACAACGCTATTCCGATTGCAGCGGAAATCACCGTCAGTGATATACATGCAAACAACCGGTAAACTCTCTCCTTTGACGTCAAGAGAAGATAGATCGAAGCGATTCCCAGAAAGCAAATCATCGCGAGGGCGCCATACGCTCGATACTCGCTCGAATAAAGCCATGTCCCCAAAGCCACAAAACCACCAATAACAAAAACAAGTTCGAGCTTTTGCAACGTATCACCTCAAGAAGATCTGCGCGGGATTCTAGGGAAAAGATCTCACAGGTCAATGTTGCCATCCCGCTTCATGCCGCGGAGCTTGTGGATCCGCCAATATGTCCGAGGTTCATACGCCTCAAGACTAAAAACTCACGTACCGGTGGCCCGCTGCGGACAGCGATTGATGTAGTCAACCACAGCGACGCGGCTTTAAACAGATGGGGCTTCGGTATCAAGAAGGAGCGGCTTTGCCATGCCGAGAGCTCCGGACAAAAACTTTAAGAAACATTGTGACGTGACCCGTCTATCCGCCCGATTCTCTATTTGGAGTCCGACGAGACGGAAGCACCGCAAAAATTCTCGTTGGCCTTACGTCTTTGAATCCTTTTCGAATCTTCGGTTTTGCTAATACTGGGATAATATTCCTCAACTTTGTGGTGCTTGACTCTTTCGCCTCATCAGAACAAACAATGAACAAATAACCCGTACGACATGATGTCGATCCTTTGAACACGACCTTGAAGGGAGCCGTGAACGATGACTGCTGCCCATCCCAAGGGGGTCTCCGATGTGATCTGTGACTTGCGTGACCGCATCGCCTCGATGGAGGGCGCAGCCGCGAAGCGGGTCGGAACGCTCGCCTTCGGTGTTCCCGAGATCGATGCGGCCTTGCCTGGCGGGGGTCTTGCCTATGGAGCCCTGCATGAGTTTGCGGGCGGAGGATCCGGTACAGTCGATGGTGCAGCAGCCGCGCTTTTTGTTGCCGGCATTGCCGCCAGGACCAGAGGCCCCGTCATCTGGTGTCTGACGAGACCTGATCTGTTTTTTCCGGCGCTTGCCCAGGTCGGTCTACATCCCGACCGCGTCATCTTCGTCGAGTCCGACAGGGAAGAGGATGTTCTGGCCAATATGGAGGAGGGGCTCTCGTTCGGCGGTCTCGGGGCGGTCGTCGGCGAACTTGTCCGCCTGCCGATGGTCAGTTCCCGCCGATTGCAACTTGCCGCCGAGCGAACCGGGACGATGGCTCTGGCGGTCCGGCGATGGCGACGGCAGACAGAGGCGAATGATTTTGGCCAGCCGACGGCGTCAACAACCAGATGGCGGGTCAGCGTGATGCCATCGGAAGAGCTGCCGGTCCCGGGGGTGGGCAGGCCTCAGTGGTTTCTGGAATTAATGCGCGTGAAAGCGGGTGAGTGTGCTGAGTTTCTCGTGAGAGCGTGTGATGACAAGGGTCGTATCCATTTATCTTCCGGATCTGCCGACAGATCGAATACGGCGCGCCGATCCGTCTATTCCGCCTGAACGGCCAATCGCCGTGATCGCCAGAAGCGGATCTAAGCGATGGGTATCGGCTGCAGACGCAAGCGCGCGAAAAGCAGGCGTGCATGTCGGCATGGCGGCGGCGAAGGCGCAGTCGCTGTTTCGTGGCCTGATGCTGGTGGACGCAGATGCCGAAGCCGACCGGGCTGCACTCGAACGCATCGCGCTCTGGGCGCTGACAATCTATTCACCCATCGTTGCTGTCGATGGGATCGACGGCATCGTCATGGACACCGAAGGTGCCGACCATCTGCAGGGCGGAGAGCTGCCTATGGTCACGAAGATCGCCAACCAATTCCTGGCAAGGAAGCTGAGTGCCCGTGTGGCTGTCGCCGACAGCTGGGGTACGGCCCATGCTTGCGCCCGCGCGATCAACCGCGCGACGATCGTCGTTCCGCCCGGCGAGACGGTGCGCTTCGTCGAAAGACTGCCGATCTCGCTCCTGCGCCTGCCGGCAAAGATTGTCTCTGACCTGCGAAACCTTGGCTTCCAGACGATCGGAGAGCTCGCCAACACGCCGCGCGCACCGCTGACGCTCCGCTTCGGCCCGGAGGTCGGTCGCCGTCTCGACCAGATGTTCTGTCGTGCCTCCGAGCCAATTCAGCCAATCCGCACGCCTGAGCTGATTGAGGTCTCCAAAGCCTTTGCTGAACCGATCGGGGCCGCCGAGACAATCAACAAATATGTCGGCCGCCTTGTTGTTCAGCTAGTTGATGAGCTCCGGAAGCGCGGGCTTGGCGTGCGCCGCGCCGACCTGATCGTCGAGAAGGTCGACGGTACCAGACAGGCCATTCGCGCAGGCACCGCCAAGCCGGCCCGCGATATCGCCTGGCTGACGAAACTGTTTCGGGACCGGACCGAAAAGATCGAGCCGGGTTTCGGGATCGAGAGGCTCACCCTCGTCGCCGTCATGGTAGAGCCATTGGAGGAGGCGCAGAAAGTCTCTGCTCTGGTCGAGGATGACATCACCGATGTGACGCCGCTGATCGACATCTATGGAAACCGGGGGCAGCGAGTTTATCGCGTCGGACCGGTTGCTTCCGATGTGCCCGAACGCGCTGTCCAGCGCATCAGCCCCGTTGCTGAGCCGATTGCTGTTGCCTGGGTCAGCCATTGGCGCCGCCCGGTGCGTCTTTTGCCACGTCCGGAACTGATCGAGGCGATTGCGCTGATGCCGGACCGGCCGCCGGTCTCCATTGTCTGGCGCGGCAGACGCCGGAAGGTCAAACTTGCCGATGGGCCGGAGCGCATTTTTGGCGAGTGGTGGCAGCGCGACGCCGAGATGGACGCTGTGCGCGACTACTTTGTCATCGAGGACGAGGCAGGTGAACGCCTGTGGGTGTTCCGCTCCGGCGACGGTGTCGATCCTGAGACTGGTTCCCACCGCTGGTTCTGTCACGGGATTTTCGCATGAGCTACGCCGAGCTTCAGGTCACGACACATTTTTCCTTTTTGCGCGGCGCGTCCTCTGCACAGGAGTTGTTCGAGACAGCCAAAGCCTCGGGCATCCAGGCGCTCGGCGTCGTCGATCGCAATTCGCTGGCCGGGATTGTTCGCGCCCTTGAAGCATCCCGCGCGACAGGTCTCCGCCTCGTCGTCGGCTGTCGTCTCGATCTCGCCGACGGCATGTCGATGCTCGTCTATCCAATGGATCGATCTGCCTATTCCCGGCTGACCCGTTTGATCACGCTCGGCAAGTCGCGCGGCGGCAAGAACAACTGCATCCTTCACTGGGATGACGTTATCGCCTACTCGGAAGACATGATCGGCATTCTGGTGCCGGATCTGCCGGATGCCACCTGTGCTGTGCAGCTTCGAAAAATGGCTGAGCTGTTTGGTGATCGCGCTTACGTGTCTCTCTGTCTGCGTCGGCGACCGAACGACCAGTTGCGCCTGCACGAGATTTCCAACACGGCGGCGCGGTTCAAGGTGAAGACCGTCGTCACCAATGACGTGCTGTTTCATGAGCCGGGCCGGCGGCAATTGCAGGACATCGTCACCTGCATCAGGCACAACACCACGATCGACGATGTCGGCTTCGAGCGCGAAAGGCACGCAGATCGTTACCTGAAGCCGCCCGAGGAAATGGAGCGTCTGTTTCCCCGGTACCGTGAGGCGCTTGCACGGACGATGGAGATCGTTCGGCGGTGCAAGTTTTCGCTCGAGGAACTGACCTACCAATATCCCGAGGAAGCGATCGTGCCGGGCAAGAATGCCCAAGCCTCGCTGGAACATTATGTCTGGGAATGTGCGCCCGAACGTTATCCGGAGGGCTTGCCACCGGATGTTCTGAAGACCGTCCGGCACGAGCTCGATCTCGTTCGCACCATGAAATATGCGCCCTACTTCCTGACCGTGTTTTCGATCGTGCGCTTTGCCAGAAGCCAGGGCATTCTCTGTCAGGGCAGGGGGTCCGCTGCCAACAGCGCTGTCTGCTATATTCTCGGCATCACATCGATCGACCCCTCGACCAATGATCTCCTCTTCGAGCGTTTCGTCAGCCAGGAGCGCGACGAGCCGCCGGATATCGATGTCGACTTCGAGCATGAACGGCGCGAGGAGGTCATCCAGTGGATCTACAAGACCTATACCAAGGATAAGGCGGCACTCTGCGCGACCGTCACCCGCTACCGGGCCAAGGGCGCAATCCGCGATGTCGGCAAGGCGCTCGGCCTGCCTGAAGATGTCATCAAGGCGCTGTCATCAGGCATGTGGTCCTGGTCGGAAGAAGTTCCCGACCGAAACATCAGGGAGCTCAATCTGAACCCCGATGACCGGCGTCTGGCGCTCACCCTGAAACTCGCGCAGCAGCTGATGGGCGCACCGCGCCATCTCGGACAGCACCCCGGTGGCTTTGTCCTCACCCATGACCGGCTCGATGATCTCGTGCCGATCGAACCCGCCACGATGAAAGACCGGCAGATCATCGAATGGGACAAGGACGACGTCGAGGCGCTGAAGTTCATGAAGGTCGATGTGCTGGCACTCGGCATGCTGACCTGCATGGCCAAAGCCTTTGATCTCATCCGCGAACACAAGGACGATGATCTTGATCTGTCGAAGATCCGCCAGGAGGATGCCGCGACCTATGCGATGATCCGCAAGGCTGACACGCTCGGCACCTTCCAGATCGAAAGCCGCGCGCAAATGGCGATGCTGCCGCGGTTGAAGCCGCGCACGTTCTATGATCTCGTCGTGCAGGTGGCGATCGTGCGGCCGGGCCCAATCCAGGGTGACATGGTGCATCCCTATCTTCGTCGGCGCGAAGGCAAGGAGCCTGTCGAATATCCCACACCAGAGCTTGAAGCAGTCCTCGGCAAGACGCTCGGCGTGCCGCTGTTTCAGGAAAGCGCCATGCGTGTTGCCATGGTCTGTGCCGGCTTTACCGGTGGCGAGGCCGACCAGCTGCGCAAATCCATGGCGACCTTCAAGTTCACTGGCGGTGTCTCGCGCTTCAAGGACAAGCTGGTGTCCGGCATGGTCAAAAACGGATATTCGCCCGAGTTCGCCGAAAAGACCTTTTCGCAGCTAGAAGGCTTCGGCTCCTACGGCTTTCCGGAAAGTCATGCGGCCTCATTTGCGTTGATTGCCTACGCGTCGAACTACATCAAGTGCCATTACGCCAACGTCTTTTGTGCAGCCCTTCTCAACAGCCAGCCAATGGGCTTTTATGCTCCGGCCCAGATCGTCGGGGACGCGATCAAGCATGGCGTTGAGGTGAGGCCGGTTTGCGTCAACCGCTCGCGATGGGACTGCACGCTGGAAAGGATCGGCAGCACCGATCGACATGCTGTTCGGCTCGGTTTCCGGCAAGTGAGGGGACTGGCGGTCGCGGAGGCGGCGCGGATCGTTGCAGCTCGCATGAACAACCCGTTCGCCTCAGTCGATGATATGTGGCGCCGATCCAGTGTTCCAACCGAAGCGCTTGTCCAACTGGCAGAGGCCGATGCCTTCCTGCCATCGCTCAAACTCGAACGACGCGATGCGCTCTGGGCGATCAAGGCGCTGCGCGACGAACCCTTGCCGTTGTTTGCAGCTGCAGCCGAACGCGAGGCGACAGCGATTGCTGAGCAGCGGGAGCCGGAGGTCGCGCTTCGGCAGATGACGGACGGCCACAACGTCATCGAGGACTACAGCCACATCGGGCTGACTTTGCGCCAGCATCCGGTCGCCTTTCTCCGCGAAGACCTCTCGTCACGCAATATCATCACCTGTGCCGAGGCGATGAATGCCCGGGATGGCCGATGGGTTTACACCGCTGGACTCGTGCTGGTGCGGCAAAAGCCGGGATCTGCCAAGGGTGTGATGTTTATCACCATCGAGGACGAGACTGGACCGGCCAACGTCGTTGTCTGGCCCACTCTTTTCGAGAAGCGCAGGCGCATCGTGCTGGGATCTTCGATGATGGCGATCAACGGGCGAATTCAGCGGGAAGGGGAGGTCGTCCATCTCGTCGCCCAGCAACTCTTCGATCTCTCAGGCGATCTGGTTGGCCTTGCCGATCGAGATACGGAGTTCAGGCTGCCGGCTGGTCGCGGCGATGAGTTTGCCCACGGAGGCGGCGGGCCGGATTCACGCGATCGGCCAAAGCCGGTCGTCCCGCGGGACATGTTCACGCCCGATCTTCATATCGATACGCTGAAGGTGAAGGCCCGGAATTTTCAATGAGCGATCTAGGCCGTAGACTCATAAGCCCGCAGCCACAGGCGCATTGACGCCAACTGGACCATGGCGAGGAAGTTTTCCGCCAGCTTATCGTAGCGGGTAGCGACCCGACGAAAGTGCTTCAGCTTGGAGAAGAACCGCTCGATCAGGTTCCGTTCGCGATATAGCCATGAGCTGAAGTACGGTTTTGACCTACGGTTTGCCTTGGGCGGAATATTGGCGAACGCCCCCTTCTCGCGGAGAGACGCCCGGATGCGATCGGCATCATAGGCCTTGTCAGCGAGCACGATGGTTCCGGCACCCACATGGTCAAGCAGACCGTCAGCCGCTTGCCCGTCGTGGCTTTGCCCAGCGGTTAGGCTCAGCCTGATCGGGAGACCTTGCCCATCGACGACCGCGTGGATTTTGGTCGTGAGCCCGCCTCGGGAACGGCCGAGACAATGATCTCGATCCCCCTTTTTGCCGTCGCAGCCTGCTGGTGGGCGCGAACGGAAGTGCTGTCGATCATCTGGATGTCGCCATCATGGGCAGCGGTGATGGCGTCCATCATTCGGTCCCAGACGCCTGCTTTCCGCCATCGTATGAATCGGTTGTAGCAGGTGGTTCGCGGACCATAGCGTTCGGGCAGGTCGCGCCACGGCGCACCGGATCGTAGCACCCAGAAGATTCCATTCAGCACGCGACGGTCATCGACGCGCGGCACCCCTCTTGGCTTGTTGGGTAAAAGTGGCTCAATCACGCGCCATTCAAAATCGGTCAAGTCATATCGGCTCATGCTGGTGCTGAATCAGCTTTTGATCTGTAATGGAAGCCGTCATCATTCAGGAAAGCGAAAGTGGAGGCCGCGTGCTGCAAAATCGAGAATGGCATAAGGTCGATGGAGCCTCCGCAGACGCAATCGCCTCGCTCAAATCGCTGGCTCCGGTCGATCTTCCTGAGAGTTATTACGCATTGCTGACTTTCAGCAATGGCGGGGAAGGACCGCTAGCGGTTCAGCCGCTTTGGTTCCAACTCTATCCCGCCGAGGAAGCTGCTCAGATTGAACGGGACGGGACTTTCCGAGAGTTTTTCCGGGGTTTGTTCGTGATCGGCGGCAACGGTAGCGGCGAAGCCGTGGCATTCGACTTGCGGGAAAATGCGCCATATCCCCTCGTCGCATTCGACATGACCAACGTCGACCTGGAAGAGAGCCTAAGACCGATAGCGCCATCCTTCGATGTAGCGCTGGATTTGATCGGTCGAGACAATCAGTAATCCGGCACCGCGTTTATGGGTTCACGGCCTAGGTAAACGTACAGTCGGAGGCTCTATATTGGTTCAAAGCGATGTTACTTCTCAGTGGCCAATTCACTGAAATTCTTGATGTTGACCGAGGCGTCGGGAAACCTCGCCGTAATCTCCAACGTGCCACCTAATGCTTCGATATAGCGTCGCAGATTGCTGACATAAATATCGGCGCGCTGCTCCAGCTTTGCGACAGCCGGCTGCTTCACATGGAGTGCGCGTGCCACATCCTGCTGAGTTTTTTCACGGGCCACGCGCAGCTCGTGTAGCGCCATGTCTTCAAGAATTGCCTTGGTCGCTTCATCGTTGCGGGCACGGCGTTCTGGCGACATTCTGTTGCGCAAGTCGTTAAAGGAGCGATGTCCAGTCATATCAACCCTTCCTTCCCGATCTCGATCAGGTAATTGTCATATAGTCGATCAGCGACCGGAATCATGATTTCATAAAAGCGGTCGTCGCCGGTTTTATTTCCACCGACAAGCAAAATAGCAGTGCGACGCGGATCGAAAGCGTAGAATACCCGGTAGGGTTCGCCGCCGCTTTGAATCCGCAGTTCCCGCATATGTTCGTGCTTTGAACCTTCGATGCCGGATGAGTAAGGGAAGGGAAGTTGCGGTCCTTTGGCTTCTAGAAGCCCGACTACCCTTACGATATCGTCCTGAACGGCCTCGATCAGCGTCGTGTACCACTCACCAAACTCATCGGTATATTCAACGCTCCAACTCATCGGTGCTCCAAATGTATTCCATTTGTGGAATATTTCAAGCGATATTCCACAGACGGAATAACTCGCCCCCTCGAGGTTGACAAGTGGAGATGGCGCTGAGCTGTTGGCGCCCACCACGATCGTTCCATCGAATTTGTGATCTGGTGCCTGCGTGAGAACGACGTCGGACCTCGATGCGGCTTCCGCAACCGTCCGGAATAATCCGCTTCACGCTGCATGCGAGCCGTCTCCAGCAGTTATGGGTGCAGTCCTCCTTTCCGGTTCGCTCTTCAACCCCGCAATGAAACGCAATCAACAGGAGATCCAGGATGCAACAGCTCGCAAAATTCCTCAGCGCCACCGGCCGCCGTCTTCGCACCCTTGGCAAGGTCGTCAGTCACCTCTTCCGCAAGGGCAAACTCGGTTTGAAGATCGCCATCAAGATCCCTTTCTTCGCCGATGTCGAATTCAACATTGAGACCGAATGGGAACGGCGCGAGTGAGCGCCCACGGGCTCGGCCTTAACCGGCCGAGCCGTCTAGCACCAGGGCTCGCGACGACCTGTCCAAGTCCGGGCCAGTCCTTCCGAGACCAGGATGTCACCGAGGCTATGGCCATCTCGCACGAGAACCCGCAGCGCCCGACCATAGCGATCCTTGTCATGACCCGGCCATGCTCGCATTTCGAAAGGACCCTGGTTCACCAGTTCGATTAATCGCTCGGTGGCGCGATTACCCAGAGCAAGCTCCGAGGCGCATCTGGGCTCGCTGATCTCGGGTGCGTCTATGTCGGCGACCCGGATCTTCATGCCATCAATCCACAGCGTATCACCATCGATGACGCAAGTGATCCGATGGCCATCGGTGCATTTTTCAAACTTTAGCGAAGGCATGTTCGCTGCGGCCAGTGTCATCGACGTAGCACTGGTCGTGAGCGCGATGGTGCTCATAACGCCGAGTACCATGGCAGGCACGGTGAGGTCGCGCTGCCTTCTCTTTTTCCGGAAGAAAAGCCGGAGACTAAGTGAATATCCCAAACGTCGAATGCTCCAGTTTCATCGTGGTCGATGTGTGAATCTTGGCCAGTGTTCCGCGCGAGATTGCCGATCTTCAATAATGGGCTGCCGAAGGGTGACCCGATATCCGCGGCTTCGTTTGCGGCGGAGAAGATCGAGGAAGGTGGCTACAGCGTCTCGCTCACTGGCAAAATGCTGGACCTTCATCTGCCCCTGCGCTCCGATCCGGCCCCAGCGGCGTGTCAGGCAGACCTCGCCGAACAGATTGGCCTCTATCGTCATGGCATAGAAGCGGGCCATGTTGCGGGCGTCGTCCGTGCGTTCGACGTAAAGCTGATAGGGTTGAATGAGCATGGCAGCATAATCGCTGGGTCGCCAGTTTTCGTCCAACGAGAGATATGAATCGATTGCCTCTGACCGATTCATTTTTGTGAAGTTCGAACCCGGAAATTTCTGGGCGGTCCGCCTGCGGCGTTCAGTTCTATTCGCCGGGGCGAACGAAGCCCAGAGGTCTTCGCCCATCCGGGTCACGATCTTCCCGCGAACGCCAGGCGCCATCAGTGCAAACAAACGTCGATCAATATCCGAGGAAGCCGAGAACATCACCGCCATAGAACTCTCCGTAGCCGTCGGGAAGACCAATGACTTCTCCACTGTCTTCGTCGATCAACGCGCCGTCGGCTTCGCGTACCACCGCCGTGATGCCGTGCTTGCGGCATTCATCGATCGCCTCGGCCACTGTCACCTGTGCTTCGCATGCTTCCCAATATCTCATCGTCCGATACTCAATCTATCGCCCCGGACTGTCAGTGCCGGAAGAGTTCTTGTGAAACCGGTTCTCTCCGACACAGGCCTTCATGTCCTCGCGCCGGAACCAGACGGCCCGCCCGCATCGAAGCGGTGCATTGCCTGCCGTGAAGACGATCTGCTCGTCGGCGCGCATGCGCAGAACCTCATGCGGAAGGATCAACGGCCGGCGGTTAAGCTGCTTTGATCGCGAGCGCGACGATCCTTTCATTCCGGTTGAACGGTTGGTTTGGTCCACCTCGACCGTGGTGTCGCCGCAGCGCTTGGAAATGTAATCAGCGGTGTCGGGATCGTTGATCGCCGCAAACGAAATCCACGATGCGGATTCGAACCACTTGCTCGTTGCATCACGCCCGCCATAAGCCTCGCGCATTTGGCCAAGCGACTGGAAGATCATTGTCAGCGTGATGCCGTATTTGCGGCCTGCGTCTCGAGCAGTTTCGAGGATGCGCAGATAGCCGAGCCTTGCGACCTCGTCGAGCAGGAAGAGGGTCCGACCCTTCACGTCGCCGTTGCGGTTATAGATCGCGTTGAGCAGCGAGCCGATGACGACGCGCGCAAATCCGGGATGGGCTTCCAGCACTTTCAGATCGAGCGCGATGAAGATATCGGTCTCGCCGTTTGCGAGATCGTCAGTCGAGAAACTGTCGCCGGACACCAGTCCGGCATAGTTCCGGTAGGACAGCCAGTGCGTTTCCTTGACTGCATTGGCATAAACCCCGGAAAACGTCTCCGGCGTCATGTTGACGAAGACGGAGACATTCTCCTTCACGAAATCCGAATCCGACCCTTCATAGATCTTCGTCAAACGTGCTCGAAGCTTCGGCTCGGGTTCGGACAGATTGGCGCGAACCTGGCGCAAAGTCTGCTCCTTTTCATCGGTGTGGCCGGACAGGCAGACGTCGGCGATCAAAGCCGTCAGGAGCTGCATCGCCGAGGCCCTGAAGAAGTCGTCGCGGGCAGATGCCGTGTGGGCATTGTCGGTCATGATCCACGTGGCGACGGCGACGATATCTTCTTCCTTGGTATTGCCGTGACGACCGATCCAGTCGAGCGCATTCAAGCCGACACCAGACGCGGTTGGATCAAGCACGATCACCTTGCGGCCGGCCTTGCGCCGATGTTCGATCACCATCGGCGCGACCTCGCTTGACGGATCCAATACGACGAGGCCGCCGCCCCATTTGAGCGCGGTCGGGATCGTCACCGACGTCGTCTTGAAACCGCCGGAGCCAGCAAAGACGATCCCGTGCGACGAGCCGAAAGAGCCGTCGAAGCAGAGCAGCGGCGACTTGCCACCGGCACCCCAGCTTTGCGGTTCATCGGAGCGGAACGGCATAGTGGCAACGCTGTCGCGATCGACGCGGTAACGTTCGCCGATGACGATACCGCCGGCTTCGGGAAACACCTTTGCGGCTTCGGGCAGTTTCATCCAGTCGGCCTCGCCGTGGACAGCGCGTTTGCCGCCGATCCGCTTCGGGGCTGCCATTGCGAAGGCGGCATTCCCCTTTATCGCAACCCGCAAAGCGAAGACGCTTCCGATGAAGGCGACGGCCGCGCCGAGCATGGTTGCCGGGTCGGCGTAGGCGAGAACCGATTGACCGGCCGGGACGTCGCTGGCAATAGCGGCCAGTCGAATGGCCTCGCGTGTCATAGCGATGATGACGACCACAGCACTTCCAGCCAGCACGCTCAGACCGGCGGCCTTGATATTCGTCGAACCATGGGTGGCGAACAGCGCAACAACGCCGATCGCGGCGGCGCCCACGTAGGGCAGGACGAGCCCGGCGCGGCCCAGTGCCAGCCTCGCCGGCGCTGATGTTCCGAGTGCTGCCAGCCGATGTTCTAAGCCTGACATCATGACCAGCGCCGCGATCATGATTGCTGCGGGCAGGATTGTCAGAAGCAGCCTATTCGCCGTCATTGCCGAAGACCTCCGCGCCGATCGCCGCCAGTCGGGCTTTCTCCGTCTCGTCGCCCTTGATCCGCCCGCTGGCATCGATCAGCAGACCGAGCAGCAAGGAACGCTTCTCGTACCGCAGCCCCGCCTTGACGATCAGGCCGCCGAGTTCGATTTTTTCGCGCGTGTCCTTTTTACGCGCCTCTGCCGTCGTTGATTTCGCCATCCGCTCAAGCCTCACCAGCCCCGCCCGCATCCGCGCCAGGCGACTGCGACGTGGACGGCTCACTGCCGCTTCTGCTCTCGCCGGCATTCTTTCTCCCGGTCGCCATACCTTTGCCTCCGCGAAACCGTTTGGCGACGTCCTCGAAGGCAGCCTGAAGCTCCGCCTCGTCAATCTCGATGTCGCCAAGACCAGCCCTCAGCGCGATGCGGCCGATGCGCTCGGCCTCACGCGTCTCTGCCTGCTTCAGCTGGTCCTGCAATCTTGCGATCTCTTCCCTGATCTTCGATGACGGTTTCTTCATTCCGGTTGCTCCTCTGAACTCTGGGCGTTGCGCTTGCGATGCCCAGACTCTCCCGGATGTGCCTGAATTGAAATCTGCAGATCTGCAGATCGCCAAGGGCGATGCTTTTGTGAATGATCCCGCCGTTCCGAAGGAGCGGTTCCAAGGGCGCAATTATACGTCGTGATACGACGCGTTGCTTATCGGCCCGGTGAGACCGGGCTCTACTGCCACTCCCGACGAACTTGGTTCTAACCGGGAGCGCTCTTCGCCGTGGCCATCGCCCATTTCTCAGCCAGCATCGTCAGCCGCGGCTCGGGCCGCAGCGTGGTGCTGTCTGCCGCCTACCGGCACTGCGCGAAGATGGAATTCGAGCGCGAGGCCCGCACCATTGACTACACCCGCAAACAAGGCTTGCTGCATGAAGAGTTCGTACTCCCTGCAAATGCCCCCGAATGGGCTCGCAGCCTCATCGCCGACCGCTCTGTTTCGGGCGCTATCGAAGCCTTCTGGAACAAGGTGGAAGCGTTCGAGAAGCGTGCCGATGCGCAGCTTGCCCGTGACCTGACGATTGCCTTGCCCCTGGAACTTTCGGCCGAGCAGAACATCGCCCTGGTCAGGGATTTTGTCGAGAAACACATCCTGGCGAAGGGCATGGTTGCCGATTGGGTTTACCACGAAAATCCCGGCAATCCGCACATCCATCTGATGACCACGTTGCGGCCGCTTTCTGATGAGAGCTTCGGGTCGAAGAAGGTTGCCGTCATCGGCGAGGACGGCCAGCCGGTACGCACGAAGTCCGGGAAGATCCTATACGAACTCTGGGCCGGTTCGACCGATGACTTCAACGTGTTGCGCGACGGATGGTTCGAGCGGTTGAACCATCATCTCGCGCTCGGCGGCATCGATCTCAAGATCGACGGCCGTTCCTATGAGAAGCAGGGTATCAATCTTGAGCCCACCGTTCACCTTGGCGTCGGGGCCAAGGCGATCGAGCGCAAGGCGGAGCAAAGGGGTGTTCGCCCGGAACTGGAACGGGTCGAGCTGAACGAGCAACGACGCTCGGAAAACACCCGCCGCATTCTGAACAATCCAGCCATCGTGCTCGACTTGATCACGCGAGAGAAGAGCGTCTTCGACGAACGCGATATAGCCAAGGTCCTGCATCGCTATATCGACGACCCCGCGCTCTTCCAGCAATTGATGTTGAAGATCATCCTGAACCCGGACGTGTTGCGGCTGCAGCGCGAGACGATCGATTTCTCCACCGGAGAAAAGCTGCCGGCGCGCTATTCCACGCGGGCGATGATCCGGCTGGAAGCGACGATGGCACGGCAGGCAACATGGCTGTCGAACCGGGAGGGAAGGAGCGTTTCCCCCACCGCTCTCGACGCCACCTTCCGGCGCCATGAGCAGTTGTCCGACGAGCAGAAAGCGGCAATCGAGCGCGTTGCAGGACCTGCCCGTATCGCCGCGGTCGTCGGACGTGCCGGGGCCGGCAAGACCACGATGATGAAGGCAGCCCGTGAAGTCTGGGAATTGGCTGGATATCATGTGGTCGGTGGTGCGCTTGCAGGCAAAGCGGCCGAAGGATTGGAAAAGGAAGCGGGGATCCAGAGCCGGACGCTTGCGTCATGGGAGCTGCGCTGGAAACGCGGCCGTGACCTTCTGGACGACAAAACGATCTTCATCATGGACGAGGCCGGCATGGTCGCCTCAAAACAAATGGCGGCCTTCGTCGATGCGGCGGTTCGGGCGGGTGCGAAGATCGTGCTGGTCGGCGATCCCGAACAGCTTCAGCCGATCGAGGCGGGCGCTGCTTTCCGCGCCATTGTCGATCGCATTGGTTACGCCGAACTCGAAACCATCTATCGCCAGCGCGCGGAATGGATGCGCAAGGCGTCGCTCGATCTCGCGCGCGGCAATGTCGAAAACGCATTGAGTGCTTATGGTGCCAACGTCAGGATTGCGGGCGAGCGCCTGAAGGCCGAAGCTGTCGAGCGTCTGATCGCCGACTGGAACCACGACTACGATCAGACGAAGACGATTCTGATCCTTGCCCATCTGCGCCGCGATGTTCGCATGCTCAATGTCATGGCCCGCGAAAAGCTGGTCGAACGCGGCATTGTCGGTGAAGGTCATCTGTTCCGGACCGCCGACGGCGAACGCCGTTTCGACGCTGGCGACCAGATTGTCTTCCTGAAGAACGAGAGATCGCTCGGCGTCAAGAATGGCATGATCGGTCATGTCGTAGAGGCAGCAGCAAACCGCATCGTCGCAACGGTGGGCGAGGGGGATCGGCGGCGCCAGGTGATCGTCGAACAGCGGTTCTACAACAATCTCGATCACGGCTACGCCACGACGATCCACAAGTCTCAAGGAGCGACCGTCGATAGGGTCAAGGTGCTCGCTTCCCTGTCTCTGGATCGGCATCTGACCTATGTGGCGATGACCCGCCATCGTGAGGATCTGCAACTCTATTACGGAACGCGGTCCTTCTCCTTCAATGGCGGCCTGGCCAAGGTTCTCTCCCGAAGACAAGCCAAGGAGACGACGCTCGATTACGAGCATGGGCAGTTCTATCGCGAGGCGCTGCGCTTCGCCGAGACTCGTGGCCTGCACGTCGTCCAGGTCGCACGCACGATGGTACGCGATCGGCTCGACTGGACGCTCCGCCAGAAAGCCAAACTTGTCGATCTCAGCCGGCGTCTTGCTGCCTTCGCCGCGCACCTCGGCATCACCCAATCCCCGAAAACCCAAACGATGAAGGAGACCGCACCGATGGTCGCAGGCATCAAGATATTCTCCGGTTCTGTTGCCGATACGGTCGGTGACAGGCTCGGCACAGATCCCGCCCTGAAGCAACAATGGGAGGAAGTCTCGGCGCGTTTCGCGTACGTCTTCGCCGATCCCGAATCCGCCTTCCGTGCGATTAACTTCGACGCGGTTCTGGCAGACAAGGAGGTGGCGAACCAGGTTCTCCGGAAAATCGAAGTGGAGCCGGCTTCGATCGGCCCGCTAAAGGGCAAGACCGACATTCTCGCCACCAGGTCGGAGCGGGAGGCGCGTCGTGTCGCCGAGGTCAATGTTCCCGCCTTGAAGCGGGATCTTGAGCAATATCTTCGGATGCGTGAGACGGTTACTCAGAGGCTGCAAACGGACGAGCAGTCCCTGCGTCAGCGGGTCTCGATTGACATTCCGGCGCTGTCGCCGGGAGCCCGTGTCGTGCTGGAGAGGGTGCGTGACGCAATCGACCGCAACGATCTGCCGGCAGCGATGGCCTACGCGATCAGCAATCGCGAAACAAAGCTCGAAATCGACGGGTTCAACCGGGCGGTTACCGAGCGGTTCGGGGAACGGACGCTGTTGAGCAACTCTGCCCGTGAGCCGTCGGGAAAGCTGTACGAAAAGCTCTCCGAGTCCATGAAACCGGAGCAGAAGGAGCAGCTCAAACAAGCCTGGCCGGTCATGCGCACGGCGCAACAACTCGCGGCTCACGAGCGCACCGTGCAGTCGCTGAGGCAAGCCGAGGAACAGCGTCTTACCCAGCGCCAGACGCCGGTGCTGAAGCAATGAGGCGGAGACGGGTTCTCCTGTTTCTGTCTGGCGCCGCTGTCATCATAGCCGCACTCGCGGCGGCTGCGATCACGGGTGGCTATCGGCTGAACCTGACCCCAAGCGAGCCGCTCGGCCTCTGGCGTATCGAACAGCTTCAGCGTCCGGTCGCTATCGGCGATCTTGTGTTTTTATGTCCGCCCTCGACAGCCGTCTTCGCAGAGGCACGAGTTCGCGGATATCTTCGGCGAGGTCTTTGTGCCGGTGGCGTTGCGCCGTTGATCAAGACTGTTGCGGCGCTCCCTGGGCAGCGTGTCGAAATCACCGATCACGTGCACATCGACGGCCGTTCGGTCCCCGCATCGTCGGTGAGCGGCACGGACGGCGATGGCAGGGTGCTCCTGCCTGACTCCGGCGGCGTGGTTCCGCCGCATCATTTGTTCCTTCACTCCTCCTTTGCGAGCTCCTATGATAGTCGATATTTTGGTCCGGTTCCGGATTCCGGTCTTCTCGGCCTGGCGCGGCCCGTCTTCACCTTCCACCTGTGATCGCGGTGGCGACCATATGACTGATCGCTGGAAATGCATCTTTCTCGTCGTCGCTGCGATCCTCTGTGGAAGGATCGGCTGGAGCGGCGAGGTACTTCTCTTGCCCCTCACGATGATATTTCCTGTGCTATGGGCCATGACGCCGTCACGCTCGATAGCTGCACTCGTGTCTGCAGGGTATTTTCTGGCGGCCTCCCGCGGTTTGCCGCAGGGCGTGGCCAACTTCTACGCTTCCGATCTCTGGCCTGGACTTCTGCTGTGGGTGACGGCTTCGGTGTCGTTTATTGCCGTGCATGCCGCACTCTGGATGAGGCCCTGTGACGAATTTGCGTCGGGGACCAGGGGCGCGGATTTGGCGAGAGCGATACGTTATCTGCTCGCAATGGGGCTTACTGCGCTGCCGCCCTTCGGCATCACCGGTTGGGCGCATCCCCTGACTGCTGCCGGCGTTCTATTCCCCGGTTGGGGATGGTGGGGAGTGGGCGCGACCGCGATCCTGTTGGTCCTCACGATCGGTCGAAGATGGCGGATCGCGGTCGCAGTCATCGGAGGACTTTACGTCTGGTCCCTAACAAACTGGACGCCCCCGAAACTACCACCCGGCTGGATTGCGGTCGATCTGAAACAAGGGAGAACCGTTGGGCGCAATGGCTCGCTGGCCTATCAACGTGATTTGATTGACACGGTGCGCAAGGCCGCCGAAGCGGGCGAGGATGTTCGTGTCGCGGTGCTGCCTGAAAGTGCGCTCGGCTTCTGGACGCCGACCGTCGCACGGGTCTGGCAGGAAGGTCTCCGTGGCTCCAGTCTCACTGTCGTCGCAGGTGCCGCCGTCATCGACTGGCGCGGCTATGACAGTGTCATGGTGGCGATTTCGGCCAACTCTGCAACGGTCCCCTATCGGGAGCGTATGCCAGTCCCGGGTTCGATGTGGCAACCATGGTTGCGATGGACCGGACAGGGCGGTGGCGCGGGGGCCGCCTTCTTCGGCAATCCGGTGATTGAGGTTGAGGGAAGAAGGATCGCGCCGCTGATCTGCTACGAGCAACTCCTTGTCTGGCCCGTCCTGCAATCAATGCTGCACTCGCCCCAGGTGATGGTTGCGGTGGGCAATGGATGGTGGACGGAAAACACCTCGATTGTTGCGATCCAGAAAGCGAGCGTTGCGGCCTGGGCAAGGCTCTTCGGCTTACCGGTTGTCATGGCATTCAACATATAGGGAGTACCCAAGATGCTCGATGCCGTCCTTATCCAGCAATGCGCCGATCCTACCCTGGAGGCTGCGATCGTCGAGCAGTTCATCGCGAAGGCCGGATCGCAGGACCCGCTGACCATTACCGTGCGCTCCGGCAACCGCATGGTGCTGGTGCCGAAGCCGACAACGCCGGAAGAGGCACTGGCTCTGATCCGCGACAATCTCGGTCGCAACACCGTTCGCGTCGGCATCACCCAGTATCCGGCAGGCCTCGGCATTGTCGAGGCCGGTCAGTTGAAGCCGGATCTGGTCGATCCTTGCGAGAATATCCGCATGGGGACGACGCTGTTTGCCAAGGTCTTTCGCATCGTTTCAAAATGGTATGGCAATCCCACGGCGAAAGAAGTCCTGCCTCAGGTCATGGATGATGCGGTCATCGCCTGGCAGACGGGATATTTCGAAGGGGCGGCGGTGTTTCGGGCGGAGGATCCGGGACAGCAAAAAATCGCTCGGCCTGGAACCGTCGATCCCGAGAAATCCGAAGAGGATAGCCACCTCGATGACGCCAGTGACGTGGTGAAATCTGCGACCGATGCGGTAGCATCCGATCCGAACAAGGCAAGCATTAGGATCGACCTCTCCGGGATCGGTGCAAGGCCGTAAATCCTAGTAGTCTGCAGATCTGCAAAGCGATTGTTTTTCCAATGCACTAGCGAAAGCAGTCTACAGCTTTTATAAGACGGGCAGGGCAGTACGCGCTGCCCGGGGGTGTGGAAACCCTTACTCGGCGGTTGGTGTCGGCCGATACGACATCAGAATCCTCTGGCCATTGGCCGGTGGGCCTGCGACGTATGTCCAGGTGCTCCGGTGCTAAAGGTCGCAGGACTGTCCGAGTACAGTTTCCAACCCCCGGCTTGGGATCAGAGATTAACGTTTGCGGGGGCGCACCGCGAACTATACTCCAAGGTTGGATCACCAATGGATTTGAAAGATTCAGCAGTGTCGGACACATGTGAATTGCGCCCGGTGATCGGGCTCACGCGCGGACTTCCAATCCCGGATATAGAGACGTTGGCGGTCAACGCCATCCGGATGCACAGGCAACTCGTCGAAAAGGCGGATCAGCTTTTCCAGGCGCTGCCGGAGGAATATCAAACGGGGAAATCGTTCGGTGGCAAACAGCATCTTGAATACATCGAAGCAATGATCGAGATGCATGCGCAGATGAGCGCCGTTAACGCGCTTGTTGGTCTGCTGGGCTACATTCCAAAGGTTTCAGTCAACTAAAGACCCGCGCCTAGATGAGGCCGGCGCGGATGGCGAGTGCCACCAGGTGCGGCATCGTATGGATCTGGAAGCGCTTTCTCGCCTCCTCAAGTTTGCTTTTCACCGAATTGTATTTAACGCCCTCGAGATCGGCAGCTTCTTCCATCGTCTTGCCGACCGAGATCCAGTTTAGGTACGCGGCCTCTTTCGGATCGAGCCACGCCGGGTGCTGTGCAGTCGGCGTTAGGGGCAACAGGGTCATACGGGTGTGAAGCTGGCCAACAGCTGCGGCGGCCGCGACAGGATCGATATCTCGTTCGAGTTCGATTGCTTGTTTATCGGATGCCAGAGTAAACATGGAAGTCGAGCCATTGGCTGCTCTGATCGGGATGGTGATGCCGGAACGGATGCCGAATTCTGCTGCCTGGTCGAAGAACGCCCGCTCTTCCTTTGAAAGCTGCCGTCTCTGTTCCTCCCCGCTCCACGTAAATACCCGTTTCAGCGATTTCGCGCGCTTTACGATCGGGTCGATGGTCTCGTATTTTCTTTTGAAATAAATCGACCGCCAACCGGGAGGGTAATTTGATGAGGTGATTGTGTGGCCCGGTCGGATGAACAGATAGGCATAGCCGGAAAATCCTGCTTGGTGGGCAAGATGGGTTAGAGCGTCCTTCAAGACACTCTCGTCGCCCCGAAGCGCTGCAAGGTCAATTAGCTTGTCCAGCCAATGTTGCATATTTTACTCCGTAATTTGTCAGGTGGGACAGGTCACGAGGCGCTCGTCATTGCTTGCATCTTTAGCATTAACGCAATCATAAATTGCATAATCAAGGTTATGGAACTTTAGGAACTGGCGATCTACTGCCGACACCACTGACTAGGGTTGCCGCCCTTCAAGATAACGGGCGGCCGAGGCGCTGGCGGTGGGCGGGGTCCGCGCCTCGTTTGGGAAAATTCGCTGACTACAGAACTTGCTGCGCCATTCTCAGAAGGCGTGGTTAATATGCCGACCGCTTCTTTCGTTCCATCGATCAATTAGTTCGCTGCAGAGTTCACGCGCCTTCCGTTACCTCGCAGGATAACGCCTTCCTGATATCGAACGTTTTCGACCAAGTGTCTCCTTGTTCGCCTATAACCTCGACTTCATCCGGTCTAACGTTCCGATAGAAGTACTACGCAACCCTTCCGGTCCCCTCGCCGCGCTATGGCTGATAATGTGTTTGCCCAACTTCGAGTTCTAGGTCTGCCTAGAACGGATGACTTCGCAGTCGATCAACTGCTGAAACATGTCGCTCATGGATTCTTCCAACGGCCGGTACATTACCCCTAGTTCTCGTCTGCTACGGCCGTTGTCGCACCGGAAATGATGATCGACATTCCGGGCAACGATCTTGCGTGTAATGCCTCCGCCCGCGAGAGGGCCTACGAGCCACATGAACCACTTGGGCAGTGCGCGGCGAGGTATCGGATTGGCATGCCCATACTTCGGCAGCAGGGTCAGCGCCAAACTGAGCAAATCCGTATCATGGCGGCTGATTATGTATCTTCCGCTAGCGGTTGGGGTAAAAGCAGCGGACAGGTGGGCCTTGGCAAGATCTCTGACATCCACGGCGCCCAATCCCCACCGCGGCGCTCCCCATCGCAAAGTCCCGTCACCCATTTGCTTCACCATGCGGAAGCTCTCGGAGGTGGCGTAGGGATTGATGCCGGGTCCGATGACCAGGGATGGATTGATGGAAACGAGATCCCATACCTTCTGACTTCGGGCGATCCTCCAAGCTTCCCGCTCCGCAACTGTCTTGGAATATGAGTATGGATTGTGCTGGAGAGAGGAAGAGCTGTTCCAGAGATCCTCGGTGAGAGTTTTATTTGGTGCTTCTGCGACGTCGGCCGCATCGCCGTACATGGCGGCACAGCTACTGGTCAGAACCACGCGTTTGATGGTGGGGTGTCTTGTAGCCTCTTCCAGAACATTTCGCGTACCAAGCAACGCAGGATCAACAAGGTCTCTCTGCGGGTCCTTGACGTCGACCACGAAGGGGGACGCGGTGTGGAATACGATTTGGCAACCCATCATCGCCTCGCGATAGGAGCCGGGCGCCAGCAAGTCAGCTTCAAAGAACTTTATCGTGCCTGGCCCACTCTCTGCAATTTGGCGCAGGTATTTCGTCTTTTCGGGATCGCTTGCTTTTCGGATCGGCGCATGAACAGTGAGGCCCGCCTCGATCAAATCCTTGACGATCCAACCGGCAACGAAGCCGGTCGCACCCGTCACCATGACAGGGTGGGTTGTTTCTTTTTCATCCATCAAATTGATCCTTGATTTACCGCGATCCAGTGCCGCGACGAGGGCTGTTCTCGCTTCCCCGAATAAGACACGGCAGAGAGACGAGATCGGGCGTTCAAAGCCGCCATTTCATGGGGCTTTCGCAATGGCGCGACCGAGAAAGTCCATATTTTCCAAGACACCCGCATCTGCTGCGCGTATCGTCGCGCCATCGCTTTTTCCAAGCTCAACCGAGACCTTCGCCGGGAAGCGCGTGTACCAAGCCTCCCAGTCTTCGGACGAGCTTTCAAACTGGTACGAGGCGATCACGGTTCGCTGACCGTCAAAGCGCACAGACGCGGTCAGGTCGCCATTGTCGACCAGATAAATGCAGTCACTACTGGTGGGCTTGCCGGTGTCTGGATGGGTTATCTTGACGCCTTCCAGACACGTGACTGCGTCGTTGAAGGCGTCGACCAGGATTAAGTTGCCTTGGGTGACATACAGCAGTGGCGTCTCGCGTCCGCCGACCTCGTTGGTGAAGCGTACAGAAGCAGCTACGATGGTCGTCTCGCCGACCTGAGCGCGGCCCCACAACCAGCCCGAAAGAATGTGATCCATGGCGACATTCCCCCAATTATGATCGTGATATCCGTTGCCCTCGACCTCGATGGCGGCGCCATCGACAAACAGGCGCCCGGTCACTCGTCCGCCTGGAACTGCGCAGAACCAGGAGAAGTGCCTTCCGTCTACGTCCCAACGTCCGGTTCCCGGGCGGTAAGACGGAATAGTGCGTTCCAATGTGATATCGATACCGAAACCACCAGCAGAATCGGGATCAACAAAGATATGATATCGATCCAGGCTTCCTCCTTCGCTTCGGAAGAAGTGCGGCCCCATCCGAGCGTCACAATGGGTGTCGGCGATTTGCAGCTCATTTGAATTGACGGATATCTTTTGTTCCGAGAGCTTCTTTCCGTCTTTTGCAATATCGAGCCTAATGAACGCGGAGATCTCTCCATCAGCGTTGATTTCGATATTATGGGCCACGATGCAAAAGTAACCATTCGAGAAGTGCGCGTCGGCGTACCACCACTCGTAAGCTCCCGATTGGAACGGTTTAGAAAGCCGGAACCCGTCTTCCCAAGTCTGCGGCACGTCACGATCAATCTTTAGTTCTGCGAAGCTTGCGTCATCGTCGAGAAGGCGACCTTGCTTTGTCGGCATAACTATATTCCTTCCATTCATTGCCCCGAATCTGGACGCACGATGCCCGGCCACCGGAAGCCGGTGGCAAAAGCATGGCCAAGTCTGGTGATTTATAGGCTGATCAGTTCAGCCGACTCTCATTCGCTTCTGCTCAGCATTGATCGCAGGCGGCTCGTTTGCACGTCGACCGATTGTGGACCGTTGCCGGTCAGCAGCTTTAGATGAGGTTCCCATTCGACACGGATCGCCGCCGGATTGAAGGACACACGGACGTCGTAGCCGGCCTGTTTCAATGCCTCGTCCACATAGTATGGCAACCTCGTCTTCTTGCCGGGAATTTTAGGATAGTTCGTTGCAAGAGCCACCAACTCTCCGAACTTTGGCACCGTCGTTATCTTCGCACCACGAAACGGGTGGTTTGGATAGTCGATGGGGTTCCCCCCGGAATCTACCCTCCACCTCGCCGAGGTCATTGCGATTGGCGCGTGGCAAATCAACGAAAGCAGCACATTTTCTTCATAGGCCGTATTGATGATCTCGCCGAGCCAGGGAGAATCCTTGAAATCGACGACGGGGGCGTGGCCGCCGGGGAAATGAATGAATTCGAAGTCGCCGATCGAAAAGGGATCGCCGGGATCACGATGGCGTTCGACGACAGTCCGGGCCGAGAGATAGTCCTTCTGTGGCAGCGCTGCAAAACTGGCGAGAACTTCATCAAATAATGCGGCCGCTTCCGGGTCTGTGTTCGGCAGTACTTCGGATAGCGGCAGAGCGCCAAGATGGCGGCGGGCAAGCGCAAGTTCTGCACTACGGCGGGAGACCAGATCGGGATGGCGATGGGCAAAGCTTTTCGGAGCGAGCATATTGGCCGCAGCGGCGATCGTCATGCCGCTCGTCGCGAGAAACGGGAGCGACAGGCCGTTGATATCGAGTTGAGGCAACGCGCCATCGGGCGTGCATAATGTGAACTCGTGGGAGTTCTCGAACTCCTTCAGCACCTGCGCCAATTCTATAAGGAAGACGCCTGTTGAAATTAAATGCCCCTGCGGCTCGCTGACCGGAAAATGGCGTGCAGACGACAGAATGATAAGGGCTTTGGGTTTGCCTGATGCGTGGGGATCGGCTGTCATATCAGCTCCTTTTTTGACTATGGAGCAAAGCGCGCAGAAGGATGGGAACCATGCTCGATATGCCACCTGGGCTGATCACCCTGTCGAGGGCTACGCTGCGTTCAAGTGCCATCAATCCGCTCGCGAGGTCTTCCAACGTGACGGGTGGAGGTGTTTTGCTGAGATCGAAAAGTCGCTTGGCGAGCCGCGCATAGAGCGCGCGTTGCTCGGCCATGATGGCCCAATAGGCCTTGCCGAAATCGGCATTGCGCACCGCATGCAGTTGAAGTTCGGCGGAGACCAAAGCGTGCTCCGGGCTCTCGGAAAGTTTTTCCGCCCAGGCATCGAGACCGTCGAGGGCTGCCTTTAGGTCCTCACCCGCAGCATCAATGATGGTCGCCACCCGTTCGGATTCCTCAAGCTTGTGCAGCTTTAAGACCTCCAGCAACAAGGCCTCTTTACTCTCGAAATTCGAGTAGAAGGCGCCCTGCGAGTACCCAGCAGCCTCTGCGATATCGCGCATCGATGCCGCATTGAAGCCACGCGCAGCAACCTGCTGTCGCGCGGATTCGATCAAACGCTGGCGGGTTTGCTCACGGGTTTCTTCACGGGTAAGTCGGCGACGGTTCACATCCTTCATGAGATTCAGATATCAGATGACATCGGAATTCGCAATGCTATCAATAAATTTTATCTGAATGATTGGGAGGGATCTGTCACAAATTCGGGAGGGCGCTAACGGTATGATCGATGGGGCGGCATGGACCGTCGCCGCGCGCACTGCGTGAGACCCTCTACACTCAGGTTCGCCACTGTGTTTGCTGGAATTTGCCACCAGGTTGAAATCCAAGCGCGACCTGACAAGATCTCCCCTCACCCGCAGCGATCTCCACCGTATTCAATGCGGCCGACTGGTTCGACGCCAACGATCTCGGTCCTTCCCCACAGTCGGCAATGTCCTTCGACCGGTCCTTTCTTGCCCTTGCTGCAGCCGCTAACGGGCGCGGAATCGCACTAGAATTGAACATACTGGCACGACCTACACTGGGAGGCGGCCACCTGGGTGCGTCCCGTTGAAGGAAAGGGGCGTCATACCCGCTATATCGGTCACTATCTCGTCCACCCTAAATCGGGAAGCCAGCGCCGGCTTGCCCGTGGGTTCGGCAGCCTTGGACATAGCTGAGAAGATGCTGCGGAAGCATCCATTCGGGCATACCCATCCGGAATGACACCTCAAATCTGTTCGATGTCTGAATCTTTTGGCGAGTTGCGAAATTCGACAGGTAAGTCTGCCCTCATATTACCGGGTGCCACATACAATTCCATGTTCTCTCGCGACAATTCCCAGTGCTGGAAAACGAGATCGACAACCGCATTTTCATCGTGGTTCTTTATGGACGCAATAAAACCGTCATGATGCTGGGTTGCCAGCAGAAGGCGCTGTCGCATGTCATCATTTCGCGGGCGAAAGAATGTTTGTCCAATACGAGCGTGGTCCACGAGAAGACGCCGCAAGCTCGGTTGCAGATAAACGTTGCCGGACATTTCACCTATGATGGCGTGGAACCTGTTGTTCTCCAGAACCATCGCAAGCGCGTCAGCGTTGTGGCTGGCAGCACGAAACCGTTCCTGCGTGTCACACAATTCAGATAGCTGCTTTGGTCTGAAGTTCTGGACCGCCAGGCGGCCGATGGCTGCATAGATCATAGGCGCAACCAGAAAGAAATGCCGTAGCGTCGAGTAGTTCAACGGCGCGACGCGTGCGCCTTTGTTATCTCTAATGTCGATATAGCCCTCACCGGCAAGGCGGCGGAGAATATCTCGCACAGGTGTCCGTGACAGACCGTATCTCTCACTGATGCTGACCTCGTCCAAGTCCTCGTCCGGATCGAGTTCCATCGTCAAAATCTGTCGTTTGAGATCGTCGTAGAGACTGCTCTTGTCGCTCTTCATAGTCCGCCTTCATACGACAAGTCGTTGTCGTCACACTAACGCTGTCGCCGAAGCGGCGCAACCGAAGTCCTGTATCCTGCGTCAGACATGGAGACATCGCGGTGCCAAAGACTGCCATAGCCCTCGCAATCCGCAATGGACCTGCTCTGCTCGGCGTTAGGTAGTCGCCGCGTCTCTCCGCCTTCACTACACCGGCATCGTCCCGTCCATTTGTATTTTCCAGGTGTAATAATTGTGTACTTAGATAATACAATCGTGTTGACTCGCTTCGGACCTCGTGTAAATTTTGTGCTCACCGCCCAAAAGCACCGTCTTGTGGGGACAACGATCACGGGGAATTCGGATGAAGGGTGGCAAAAGCGAACTCTACGATGATCTCAAGCGTCAGATTCTGACGATGGAACTCGATCCCGACGAGGATCTGGACGAAGTGTCGCTAAGCGAAAAATATGGCCTCTCGCGCACGCCAGTCCGAGAAATATTCCGGCGACTGGAAGGTGAAGGTTACGTCGACATTCGCGCAAACAGGGGCGCACGGGTCATCCCGATGAACCATTCGACCCTGCGTCATTTCTTTCTTGTCGCGCCGATGATCTACGCGGCGATCGGCCGCCTGGCGGTCCAGAACTTCAAGCGCCACCAGCTTGCTGACCTTGAGGCCACGCAGGAACACTTTCGCCAAGCAAGTGTCTCGCAGGACGCACTGGCGATGACGCTGTCGAACAACCGGTTTCACGCGATCATCGGCGAGATGTCCGGCAATGAATACCTTCAGCCTAGCCTTGGCAGGCTGCTGATCGATCACGGTCGCATCGGCCACACCTTCTTTCGTCCGCGTAATGCAGACATGCGCGAGCGGCTTCAGAAATCGGTCGAACATCATGACGGCTTCATCGCGGCGATCGCGGCGCGAGACGAGGACGCCGTCGTCGATCTCGTGTTCGAACACTGGGAACTGTCACGCGAGAACATGGAAATGTTCATCGCCCCCCAAGCACTCAAGGCGGACGCAGCGGTCGGCGCGCCGATGCAATCGATGGAGAAGTCATCATGAAATTCGAAGGTATCTACACCCCGGCGGTGACACCGCTTCGACCGGACGGGCAGATAGACCGCGCAGGGTTTGCAGCCATCCTCGAATCACTCATTGAAGCCAAGGTTCATGGCATCGTCGTCGGCGGATCGACGGGCGAATATTATGCCCAAAGCACTCTGGAGCGTAACGATCTCGCGGCCCTTGCAAAGGATGTGATCGGCAATAGGGTCCAACTGGTGATCGGTACTGGAGCGACGAGAACAGAGGATTCCGTAGCCTATGCGGTGGCTGCGCGGGAGATCGGCGCTGACGCCATTCTGGTGTCGTCCCCTCCTTATGCGCTGCCGACTGAACGCGAGAATGCCGTTCATGCACTGACGATCGACCGTGCGGCAAACTTGCCGATCATGCTCTACAACTATCCGGCCCGCATGGGCGTGATGATGGGAGACGAATATTTCTCCCGCGTCGGTAAATCCAGGAATGTTGTAGCGATCAAGGAAAGCTCCGGGGACATGGGCAACCTTCACCTGCTCGCCCGGAAGTTTCCCCATATCGGCCTGTCCTGCGGCTGGGACGATCAGGCGCTCGAGTTCTTCGCCTGGGGAGCGAGAAGCTGGGTCTGCGCCGGCTCCAACTTTCTGCCGCGCGAACACGTCGCGCTTTATGAAGCCTGTGTCATCGAGAAGGATTTCGACAGGGGGCGCGCGATCATGACTGCGATGCTACCGCTGATGGACTTCCTTGAATGCGGGAAATTTGTCCAGTCCATCAAGTATGGCTGCGAGCTGATCGGCCTGAAGACCGGATCGGTGCGTGCGCCTTTGCGGGCGCTGAACGCCGAAGAAAAAAGAACCCTCGAGACCGTCGTTGCCACTGTGAAGCGCACGGTTGCCCAGATCACGTCGGGAGCTAACAATGCATGAACCTTTGACCGCGGCCGAATACAGGGCCATCGCCACCAGCCTTCACCTGCCGACCAACGCCTTCATCGACGGCGCCTTCCGTCCGGCAAAGTCCGGCAACACATTCATCTCAACCAATCCCGCAACCGGCGAGACCCTGGCACAGATCGCGGCCTGCGACGCAAGCGACGTTGACGAGGCCGTTGCCAGGGCGAGACAGGCGTTCGATGACGGCCGCTGGCGGCTTCTGGCTCCGGGCGACCGAAAGGCCGCGCTATTGAGGCTTGCCAAGCTGATTGAAGATAACCGTCATGAACTCGCCGTCATGGAAAGCCTCGACAGCGGCAAGCCGGTGCGTGAATGCCAGACAGTCGACGTTGCCGATACGATCCATACTATTCGGTTTCACGCCGAAGTTATCGACAAGCTTTATGATAATACCAATCCCGTCGGGCCGAATGCCCTTGCGATGGTGGTACGCGAACCGATCGGCGTGGTCGGCTGTGTGCTTCCCTGGAACTTTCCGCTACTGATGCTTGCCTGGAAGATCGGCCCGGCGCTCGCCTCAGGGTGCTCCGTCATCGTCAAGCCCGCGCAGGAAACAACTCTTACGACGCTGCGCATCGCCGAACTGGCTGTCGAGGCGGGAATTCCGGCCGGCGTCTTCAACGTGGTCACCGGCGGTGGCAAGGAGGTCGGCGAACCGATTGGCTTGCACATGGATGTCGACATGGTGGCCTTTACCGGATCTACGCCGACCGGACGTCGTTTCCTGCGTTATGCGGCAGATTCCAACCTGAAGAAGGTTGTCCTGGAATGCGGCGGCAAGAACCCGGCTGTTGTTCTTGCCGATGCCGAAGATCTGGATCTGGTGGCCGAGCAGGTTGTCAACGGCGCATTCTGGAACATGGGCGAGAATTGCTCCGCAACTTCCCGCCTGATCGTGGACAGCACGATCAAGGACGAGTTGCTTGAGCGGATCGGTGCCTATCTGCGCGAATGGAAGACGGGCGATCCGCTCGACCCGGAAAATCGCATCGGTGCGCTCGTCAGCAAGCCCCACTTTGAAAAGGTGAAGTCATTTCTGGATGATGCGAAGACGGAGAAGCTTTCAATCACCCACGGCGGTACAACGCTCGACGGCATCTTTATCGAGCCGACCGTCATCGAAGGCGTCACACCGTCAAGCCGTCTGTTCAAGGAGGAGATTTTCGGGCCAATCCTGTCCGTGACCACGTTCGAAACCCTGGCCGAAGCGGCGGCTCTGGCCAACGACACCAACTATGGTTTGACCGCATCGGTCTACACCGGCAGCCTGCGCACGGCGATCCGGCTATCGCGCGACATTCGCGCCGGCCTCGTTACTGTCAACTGCTTCGGCGAAGGCGACGCTTCGACACCTTTCGGGGGGTACAAGGAATCGGGCTTCGGCGGCCGCGACAAGTCAATCTTCGCACACGACAATTACTGCGAACTGAAGACGATCTGGATCGATATCTCCGAGCGTTCCGTGGACGAGACAATCCGATGATCCAGACGTCCGTCAAGCGTTTGCCAATTGAAAACGGAGTCTCGGGCTGGGAGGCGATCAGTACGAGGCCTTTTCCCATTCGCAGTCTCGAAGGCAACGTGACTGCGGACTGGCTAATCGTCGGCGCGGGTTTTGCGGGCCTTTCTGCCGCCCGCCGCCTGTTGCAGCTTCGTCCCGACGACAAGATCGTTATTCTGGATGCGAGCGAAGTGGGAAAAGGCGGTTCGGGAAGAAACTCTGGTTTCATGATCGACGTTCCTCACAACCTGTCGTCCGGGGAATATTCGACCGGCACGACTGACGACACCCGCGTGGAAATGGCACAGAACCGTACCGCCATTGCCTTTGCGACGCAGGCCGCGGCGGAATACGGGATGTCAAGCGAGACTTTCGATCCGTCGGGCAAGATCAATGCCGCTGCCACCGAGCACGGTCTGACACTAAACAGGGATTTCGGCAGATCCCTGACGAAAGCGGGCGAAAAGCACCGTTTCCTCGACGCCGTGCAAATGCGCGACATAACCGGGACCGATTTCTACCTTGGCGGCATTTACACGCCGGGCGCCGTCCTCATCCAACCCGCCGACTACATCAGGAACTTCGCGGCCGGTCTGTGTCGCCAGGCCGATATCTTCGAGCGCTCACCCGTCAAATCCCTCATACGCGAAAACGGCGTCTGGAAAGCTTCGTCGCCGCAAGGCAGTGTTTCGGCACCAAAGGTCATCCTGGGCGTCAACGGCCATATCAACGACTTCGGTCATTTCAACGGCCGCCTGATGCATTTCTTCGGTTATGCTTCGATGACGGAGCCGTTCCAGGCTGACGATTTCGGGAGGAGAGCAAGCGGGTGTGATCGATGGGCTCTGCTGCCGGCCGACCCGATGGGCGCAACTGTTCGAAAAATCACGTCGAACGGCCAGTCGCGCATCGCCCTGCGCACCAAATGGACCTACGACACCACCCTGAAGCTGACGGATAAGCGTCTGCGGAAAATGGCGCGGGAACATCGCTCGTCGCTGGACAAGCGTTTCCCCGGATTAAAGGATTTGCCTTTCGAATATTGCTGGGCAGGCCGCATATGCCTCACCCGCAACCACGTGCCCGCCTTCGGCGAGGTGGAGGAAGGGCTTTACTCTGCTTGCTGCGAGAACGGGCTTGGCACGGTGAAAAGCACGCTGGCTGGCATGTTGACGGCCGAACTCGCCACGGGAAGCACCTCCTCGCATTTGAAGGAATTCATGGATCACGCGAAGCCGAGCAGGCTTCCGCCTGAGCCTTTCACATGGCTTGGCGCCAACGCCGTGATCCGTTGGCAGGAATTGCGTGCAGGCCGCGAGGGATGATCCGTCGCCGCGCAATGGGGAGACCGCGCTTAGGCGTCAGGCTTCAACGATAATGGGAACGTAAAACTAGGAGCGAAAAATGAGGACTTTGTGGAAGGCACTATGCGCAGCGGCAATGGTCGGAATAACGGCCCTGTCGGCACATGCAGAAGAAAAAACCATCACGATCGGTACGATGTCCTGGGAAGACCTTACACCGATCACGGGCATCACCAAGAAGGTGCTCGAAGATTCCGGTTATACCGTGAAAGTCGTACCCTTCTCCGAATGGGGCATTGCCTATGCGGCTCTGAGCAAGGGTGATGTCCAACTCCTTGCCTCGCAGACCGATTATGTGGCGCAGGACTACTGGAACAAGAATAAGAAGCGGCTGGAAAAAATCTCACCCGTCTCGCACGGCCTATTCCAGGCCATCGCCGTTCCCAAATACGTCAGCATCGATTCCATCGACCAGCTGAACGAGAATGCCGACAAGTTCGGCGGTAAGATCGTCGGCATCGAGCCGGGTTCGGGCTTGATGAAGGATACTGCGAACGCCGTCAAGGATTACGGCCTCAAACTTCAACTCGTTGAAGGCAGCACGGCCGCGATGACGGCAGCTCTCAAGTCGGCAACCGATCGCAAGGAGTGGATTGCCGTCACGATCTGGGAACCGTCTTGGATGGCGCAGAAATACGACATCAAGTTCCTGAAGGACCCCAAGGGCGTATTCCCGCCGCCCCAGAGCTATTACTGGGTCGGTCAGAAAGGCTTTTCGGCCGAGAACCCACATGCACGTGAAGTTATTGCCAGCGTCTACGTGCCACTTGCCGACATCACCTCGATCAACAGCGCCGTCAATGACGGAAAGACCATGGACGAGGCAATCAAGAGCTGGACCGACAGCCATGGTGACCTCCTGAAGCGCTGGGAAAACATCAAATCGGAATAAAACCGGAAGGCCGGGCTTTCGTGATGGCGGTCGCCCGGCCATTAAATTCACGAAAGAGAATGTCGGTAGAAAAGCCGGCGCGCGGGGAACGCGATGACAACATCAATACCTGATGCGAGCGAAGTCCTCATCGACTGCCAGTCCGTCTGGAAAATATTCGGAGCCCGGGCGAAATCTGCCGTCCAGGCGGTCAAGACGAAGGGCCTGTCGAAGAAACAGATTTTGTCGGAATACGATTGCGTTGTCGGTGTTTCCGATGCCAGTCTTCAAGTCCGACGCGGCGAGATATTCTGTATCATGGGACTGTCGGGTAGCGGCAAGTCAACTCTGATACGCCTTCTCAACAGGTTAATCGAGCCGAGCCTTGGCAAGATTCTTGTCAAGGGCAAGGATATTTCGGCCCTGAACGCCGCCCAGTTGCGCGACATCCGCGCACGCCATATCGGAATGGTCTTCCAGAGCGTGGCACTTTTGCCGAACAGGACCGTACTGGACAATGCCGCCTTCGGTCTCGAGGTTAGGGGCGTCGGCAAAGAGGAGCGCTACAAGATCGCCCGGGCGGCGCTGGATAAGGTCGGCCTATCGGACTGGATGTCGCGATATCCCTCCGAACTGTCGGGCGGCATGCAGCAACGCGTCGGGCTGGCGCGCGCCATCGCCGCCGATCCCGAGATCATCCTGATGGACGAGCCGTTCAGTGCGCTTGACCCGCTGATCCGCCGCCAGCTTCAGGACGAATTCCGCCAGCTCACCAAATCGCTTGGAAAATCCGCCGTGTTCATCACCCACGATCTCGAAGAGGCGATCCGCATTGGCGACCGGATCGCCATCATGAAGGACGGCGTCATCGTCCAGGTTGGCAATGCGGAGGAGATTGTCATGAAACCGGCGGACGACTATGTCGCCGAATTCGTCGCCGGTATTTCCAAAATTCATCTGGTCAAGGCTCATTCCGTCATGATCCCGGTATCCGACTACAAACACGATCAACCCTACTCCAATATCGACATGCTTTTGCGCACCACGCCGGAGGCGGACATCGCAGCACTGATCGAATTAACAATGCAGTCCGAGCAGGACGCGGTCGCCGTAATCGACGATGGACGGATTGCCGGTATAGTCACCACCCGGGGCCTGCTCCGCGGTGTTGCCGGCTGTCCGGTCGACCCGGCCGCAACCTTGTAGGGGGGATGTCATGGACACCTCCGCCATTACAGACAGCTTCGACGAACATATTGACGACGCACTCAACTGGATCGGAGACAATGCCGCGTGGCTGTTCGATTCTATCCGGACCGTGCTGGAAGGCGCGTATGACGGTGTCCTCTGGCTGGCGCAGCTTCCACCGTTTTACGTGATTGCCCTGCTCGCAGCCCTTCTCGGATGGCGATTGATGAACGGCAGGGCCGGTCTTTTGACGGGTATCGCCATGCTGGGCTGCGCTGTCATGGGTCTATGGGCCGAAACCATGAGCACGCTGGCACTTGTCATCACCGCCACATTTATGGCGCTGATGATCGGAATTCCGCTTGGCGTTTTGGCAGGCTTCGTCAAGACCTTCGACAAAATCGTGGAACCGGTGCTCGATCTGGTCCAGACCCTGCCGCCCTATATCTACCTTTTACCAGCCATCGCTCTGATGGGATACGGTCCTGCGACCGCGCTTCTCGCCACCGTCATCGTCGCCGTGCCGCCTGCGATCCGGCTGACTTCGCTTGGCATTCGCAGAACGCCTCATGAGTTCATTGAACTGGGACAAGCGAGCGGCCTGACGCCCTGGCAGATGTTCGTGAAGATCAGGTTGCCGTTCGCAATCCCGAGCGTCATGGCCGGGATCAACCAGAGCTTAATGATGGCATTCGGCATGGTCGTCATCGCCGGCATCGTTGGCTCCGGCGGGCTTGGCGAAACCATCTACGGCGCCGTAAGAACACTGGATATCGCCACCTCCATCAACGCCGCCATTGCCATTGTGATTCTTACTATGGTGATAGACCGACTGACGCAAAGTGCGGCACGCCGCAACACGGGAGGGATATCATGAGCCCAGAAACAGTCTGGTTTTCTCCGGGCGCCTATCTCGCCCCTGTGGTGGATTGGTTGAACGCCCATTTCCATCCCCTCTTCGACATCGCGACCAAGATCATTGAAGCGGTTCTCGGAAGCATCGAATCAGCTCTTCTCTATCTTCCCTTCTATGCGGTCATCCTGATTTTCGTCGCCCTGGCTGTAGCCGTCATCAATATCCGTGTGGCAGTAACAAGCGCGATTGCCTTGTCGTTCTGCGCCGTATCCGGTCTTTGGGAAGCCTCGATGCAGACGCTTGCCCTCGTAACGATGTCGGTGTGTATCTCAGTGCTGATTGCCTTTCCCCTGGGTATTCTGGCCTCCCGGCATCGCACGTTCGAGGCGACTATCCGTCCGGTACTGGACATCATGCAGACGGTCCCGCCCTGGGTTTATCTGATCCCTGCCGTGATGATCTTTAGCCTCGGCCGGGTCCCGGCGATCATCGCCACGATCATCTACGGTATACCGCCGATGCTTCGGCTGACGACGCTTGCGTTCAACCAGATACCGAAAGACCTTCTGGAACTCGGGCAGGCTACCGGCGCATCGCCGCGCTCCATCCTGCTCAAGATCGAAATTCCGGCAGCAACGCCCACGCTGCTCGTCGGGCTGAACCAGTGCATTCTTCTGTCTCTAGCCATCGTCGTTCTTGCCGGTCTGGTCGGCGCGGGCGGTCTGGGCGCCGAGGTCACACGCGGGCTGACGCGCATGGAAATGGGCCTTGGGCTCAGGGCCGGACTGGCGATCGTTGCGGTCGCTATCTTCCTGGACCGGCTGTCGCGCGGCGCATTACAGCAAAGTCGTGCGCCGGTCGGGGCAAGTAGCTGACGGAACGAAAGGAAAGATCGTGCGACACAGCTTCTTCTGCATCGACAGTCATACCTGCGGCAATCCCGTCCGCCTCGTCGCTGGCGGTGGCCCCCTTCTGCCGCATCTGCCGATCTCCGAGCGGCGCGAGCTGTTTATTCGGGACCACGATTGG
This sequence comes from Agrobacterium tumefaciens, assembly GCF_005221325.1. Classification (NCBI taxonomy): domain Bacteria; kingdom Pseudomonadati; phylum Pseudomonadota; class Alphaproteobacteria; order Hyphomicrobiales; family Rhizobiaceae; genus Agrobacterium; species Agrobacterium tumefaciens. Next base: position 94,351 of record NZ_CP039891.1, read on the forward strand.
GTAAGAAGGTCCCTGATGTTCGAACCGCGCGGCCATGACATTATGTCAGGCGCGATCATCTATCCAGCCTATCGCGAGGATTGCGATTTCGCGGTCCTCTTCATCGAGGTTAGCGGTTGCCTACCCATGTGTGGGGCCGGTACGATCGGTCTGGTGACCGCAGGCATCGAGGAAGGCCTAATCAAACCGCGGATCGAGGGACAACTTTCCATTGAGACCCCGGCCGGCCGGGTGGATATTCTCTACGAGAAACCCGGCGCGTTCGTGGAATCGGTGCGCATGTTCAACGTGCCGAGCTATCTTCACGCCGCAGACGTCGCCGTCGATCTTCCGGGCTTCGGGGGTCTCGTCGTGGATATTTCCTATGGGGGAAATTATTACGCAGTCATTGAACCGCAGCAATCGTGGTCGGGACTTGATGGGATGTCTGCCGGCGGAATAGTCGATCTCAGCGTAAAGTTACGCGAAGCGCTGGCAGAAATCTGCAATCCGCACCATCCGGACGATGCCAGGATCAACGGAGTTCACCACGCTCTCTGGTGTGATAAACCGACAAGCGACGCGGCAGATGGTCGTGGGGCTGTGTTCTACGGCGACAAGGCCATCGATCGCTCCCCGGGCGGGACTGGTACCTCAGCCAGAATGGCCCAGCTTTACGGCAAGGGGCGGCTGAAGGTAGGCCAACCCTTCCGTCAGGAAAGTATTATCGGCACTGTGTTCGAAGGGCGGATCGAAGACGAAGTCCCGGTTGGTCCGTTTAAGGGCATCAAGCCGAGCGTTGGGGGGTGGGCCCGGATCACCGGGCATAATACTATCTTCGTGGATGATCGGGACCCTCTCGCGCATGGCTTTCAGATCAGATAGACGCTTGCCGTGGTGGTAGATTGAACATGACGTCATCTGACACGGCTACCCGGGTTTACCGTCTGTCGTCGGCTTTGTCCGCGCATTCAGTTATCGCCTTTGCGTTGTTCGTTGGCGCTCTGCGTTCCGGGCATCGTCATAAGATCAAGCAGCATTGGTCGTAGTACACTTTCACGCCGGGGCGAGAAACAACGAAATTAATATCCATCTGAAGATTGCATTGACTTTCACATGCTGCGGGAAACGCGTCTGAATTCGCGATAACTCTCAAACCCAAGAGAGATTGCCACCCGAACCACCGTCGACTCGGCGACAGAACAACGAGCAGCTTGGGAATTCGCCGTCGACAGGCGACGACTTCCGGGCAGGTGACAACAGTTCGCGGGATTCGCCCTTGATGACAGGATAGCTGCAAAGCTTTGACCGCAAGCATGCTTCTCAAATCAAAAATTTCTTGGGCTTCGGAACTTTTACTTTCACTTCCCATGGCGATTTTCCTTCCCTCGCCGATGACAAACTGAATGACGAAGTTTTCCAACATCTATGTGCTGACGGGACGCTGTCGGCCGACACGGATTCAATGGCAGCAGCTGCGATCGCCAGAGCGCTGCGAACATCAGCTCTAGTTGGTGCATTCCGGACGTACCGCTACGAGCCGCCTCGACTGACGAAGCGGGCTGTGCCGTGTGGGCCTGGACGAAGCGGTCCTCATCACGCCGCCAGAAATTGGGAATCTCGTCATTGTCTGCTTTCTGCATCAATGGGGCCACCGCTCTTCCTTGGCCAACCTCAGCTGTCGATGTCTAGCTCCCTACAACCCTTAGTTTACCACACGACAGGATGCGATTGGCCTGTGTTGACGTTGACAAGTCCTGACGGCACCTGGTCGCTTGGCGCGACGAATACCCAGCGCCAGGGCAGGCAAGTCAGGGTGGCGAATATCAGCGTTTCCGGAAAGCCCGGTTTCCAGATCTTGGTAGCGGAAGGCTCGTACATCCACTCGATCTTTTCCGCGGCTGAGTATAACTGCTGCATTTCTCGATCAAGTTCCTCTGCCGGGCGCGCCGTCATCAGGCCACCGATCTCGTAGCGTACCTCCGCTACGATCTCGCCCCGATGCACCAGCACCCATCCGCCGGCGATTTCCTGCAGGCGATTTACGGCCATCGCCATCGCACTGTCGGAGGAGCCCACCGTCCAGACGTTATGTGAATCATGGGCGACGGAGCAGGCAAGCGCCGTGTCCGGATCCGAAGGACCGCAGCCCAGCCAGAACATCGATGCCAGCTTTCCGGTGCCGTTATACCGGTCAACGATAGCGAATTTCGTGATCCTCCGCACCGTGTCTCGCAGCACCTCGCCGTTTTTAACGGCCAGTTCCATTGTCAGGAAATCCTGATTCCAGTGAAAGGGGCGCAGGAGCGCTGCTTGCACGGTGTAACGGCTGTCTGGAGCAGGAATGGCAAAGTCCGCTGCAGTCAGGAAGCGCCCGATCTTCATCGTATCGCTTGCCCATTCCGGCCAGGAAATGTCGGGTTGCGGTCCGAGATATTGCTTGCCTTCGGAAACGAGCAAGCCGTCTGCGTAAACGGCTGAGATGGAAACGGACTCCACGTCGTTGAGCAGCACGAGATCCGCGTAGCGGCCGGGTGTAATGCTGCCCACCCATGCGTCGATGCGCATATGTCTGGCCGGGTTGAGCGTGACACATTGAATGGCGGTTTCGGGCGGGACGCCGTGCTCGATCGCGGATCGAAGATTGTAGTCGCTAGCGCCTATTCTCAGCGTTTCCGAGGCACTGCGGTCATCCGTGGTAAAGGCGATATTGGACCAATCGGGAAGGCCGCGCTCAAGGAGGCCCGGCAAGACCTCGGGGAAATTATAGGGGCGGATCTCAATGAAGATGCCGCGGTTTATTTTCTCCCAGCCGTCCTCGAAACTCCAGATCTCATGATCGGAAGAGATACCGGACGCGGCGAAGGCACTGGTTTCATGCACCTCGACAAGACCTGCACCGTGTCCCTCGACAACGCCGCGCTGTTCGACCGTAGCACGGATCATTCCCCATATTCGCTCATAGGCGGGGTTTTGCGGATCCCAGACCGCCGGCCAGTCCATGACCTCGTCGAGACTGACCACGGACAGATCTCCCGTCAGGAAGCCGCGCTGCTCCTCATAGCCGTAATGGCCGCCGGTGCTCTCCCATCCGCTCGGAGGCACTGCGGAGCCGGGCTGGATGAAGACCTTGTGTGGTACGCCATAACTGCGGGCCGTCTTCCAGAACGCCGTATTGTTGGGGCCGTCGACATTTGCGAATTCGTGGCTCGCCTCGCACGTCCAGGTGTTGCCTCTCGGCAGAACAAGGGCTGCCTCATATTCGGGCGTCAGGTGCGTGCTTTCGATGTGCTTGTGCACCTCGCCGAAGCCGGGAACGGCCGAAAGGTCCGGATAGTGTACTCGGCCGGCGACCTCCCCCTTGTATTGGCCGGCAGGGCCGACCCAGGCGATGCGCCGTCCCTTGACGACGATCTCCTGGTCAATAGCCCACATGCGCGTATGTACATTCAGCAGGCGGCCCACGCGGATCACCAGATCCGCCGGTCTTTTGCCCAAGGCCACAAGGACGAGATCCTGGCGGATGGTGATATCGTCCTTTGCGCTGAGGATGAGGTCGTTTGGAAGGCTCATGGTGCGCGCTCCTTAAAAAGCCCGATTGACGATAATGATGTAGATGATGAAGATGACATCAAGGGCTACGAGCATCGCGGTGAGTTTCTGCCACTGGCGCGTCGCCAGAACGATCAGCGAGTAGACGAAGCAACCGATCGCCAATCCCATCATCAGATCGGTGGTTACGACCGTGATCAGGAGGATCAGGATAGGCGGAATGGCATTCTCAGGCCGCGACGTGTCCAAGTCGCGAATGCCTTCCATCATCAGAACGCCGACCATCACCAGGGCCGGAGCCGTTGCCTGGGCCGGAATGATGCCGATGAGCGGCCAGAAGAAGAGCGAGACACCGAAGAGAACTGCGACGACGATGCCGGTCAGGCCCGTACGGCCGCCTGCTTCGACGCCCGCCGCCGATTCCACGTACGCCACGACAGTCGACGTGCCTAAAGCAGCACCGATAATCGAGGCGAAGCCGTCAGCGGCGTAGGCCTGCCTGGCGCTCGGAATGTTGCCGTCCTCATCCATGATCTTGCCGCGGCGTGTCACACCAATCAGCGTCGCTGTCGCAGAGAAGAAATCGGATATGAAGAAGTAGAGCGTGATCGGAAGAACGAGCCAGAAGTGCGTGAAAAACTCATGGAAATCGAAAGCGAAGAAGAGCTCTTTTGGGATGATCGGAAAATCGATGATGCGATCCGGAACGGCTGTCAGCGGCGTTCCATCCGCTGTGATGAACAGGCCGATGACACTCAGGGCGGCGATCGAGATCAGGAAGGCGGCCGGTATCCGCAATGCGATCAGCATCGGCGTCACAAGCACGCCGATAAGCGAAAGCATGACGGCCGGCTCGGCGATATCACCGAAGGAAAGCCGGTCATTGGCCAGAGACACCAGGCCGGCGTTCTTGAGGCCGAGATAGGCGATGAAAAGACCGAGGCCGCATTGTATGCCCAGCCGGATCGGCTCGGGAAAACCGCGGACAATCCGCTCGCGCCATCGGGTGAGCGACAGGATCGTAAACAGGATCCCGCCGATCAGGACCATGGTGAAGGCAGTCTGGTAGGATACTCCCATCTGCAGCACGACCACCTGCGCAAAGATTACGTTCGACCCCATTCCGGGCGCGAGCGCGATCGGCAGATTGGCCCAAAGCGCCATGATCAAGGTTCCTACCATCGAAGCGAGGGCCGTGGCGATGATGAGCGAATGCATATTCATGCCCGCGGCCGACAGGATCGCTGGGTTGACCACGATGATGTAGCTCATCGCGCCGAAGGTCGTGAGACCGGCTACGACCTCACGCGATATCGACGAATTCCGCTTTTCGATGCGGAAATATCGATTGAGGGCCGGTAGTTTTGACCCCTCCTGATCCGAAAAAACACTGCCTGTCATTGCCTATCGTTCCCCTGTTTTTGCCGTCGCGTTGGCAGCTTTTTGCTGTCTATCGAGCGCGATGAAACTGGATATCGTCATGAAAAGGCGGGCGCCATGACTGCGGCTTCGTGAAGTTGATTGGAATTCAGAAAGATATGCCCATTCTGACAACCGAGAGGCTTCGGTCGCTGCACAGGGATTACTTTTTGGCTTGGCACGAATGCCCTAACCGCAGTGCGACAGGCGGGTCAGCGTTCACATAGAATGCGATGAGTTAGGCACGAATATTGCTTGTTATCGAAATGGAACGCCGTCGTAAATTGGCAAAGGCCGAGGTTCTCACACCAAGCCGCAGCCGACCGAGTGCAATTGGGTTCTACGCATCGGATGCGGGCTGTTCTGTAGGAAGGATCGAGTTATGGAGATTTTAAGTCGAGACTATAACTTTCACTTTCACAAGGCGACAAGCGACAACAATCCAGCCGGCACCTATTTCGGCGAACCACGTGTCGAGGTGTCGCTCATTGTGAAGGGGTCGGTGCGGTTCATCGTCGACGGCCGTGTTCGAGTTGTGCATGCGCCCTGCGCCACATTACAGGCATACCAGGTCGATCTCTACGCGTTGTCAAACAAAGACCAAAAGGTTCAGACAATGTGGTGCCACTTTTCTCCGGATGCGCTGTCGGAGGAGGACTGGTCGGTACTGGAAAATTTGCCGGCCGCCCAGCCGATTCCTCCCTTGATGCCATCGCTCTTTGCCGGCGCTCTCTCATTGCAGCAGGAATCCGATGCCACGCCCGAGCACGATGTCACAAATCACATGCGCAATTCGCTCGGCCGGACGATCCTCGCGGAATATATCCGAGGCACCCAGCTTGCGGGGCGAACGAGGCCATTGCCAAAGGCGGTTAGCGTGGCAAAAAAGGCTCTCGACAGTGAATATTCACGATCGTGGACGGTTGCAAGGCTAGCGAGCCTCGCCGATACCAACGCAAACTACCTCATCCATCTTTTCAAGACCTATCTCGGCGTGCCGCCGATACATTATTTATGGGAGAGAAGGCTGGATGCGGGTATCCAGATGCTGCAGTCCACCAGCCTGACAATCGACGAGATATCCCATCGCTGCGGATTCCGGAGCCCGGCGCATTTTTCACGGCGGGTCAAGGAGAGGAATGGCGCTCCACCAAGCCGTTTCCGGTAGTAGTTGTATTTTCACGGAATCGTGGTCTTGCGAGCCGTCAATTATCTCTGCAAATACGGCATCTCTATCGTGACTTGAATCCAGGCTGCGGACGGCGGCAATAGAACAGGTGTGTGTTTCGGTGTGGACCCTGCGGCGATGGCAAAGACATTGAAAACTCCATAGTCATGCGGCGTTCGCGCAGGTTTTCCCACGAGGATCGAGCCAATGAGAATCCTGTCGATTTGCCTTGTTGCCGTTTTGGCGCTCTCAGTTGGTCCGACTTACAGGCATCAAGGATGGGGCTTCTATGCAACAGGTCAACCGGTCTATCTTCGAGGGCGGTCACTGATGTGATCTGAAATCCGCTGCGTGTTTGAAGAACGTCTGCTCCTCCTTTGACAGGTGCCGCTGTTCTTGTTTTTCACCCCATGTCCCGTAATAAATCACAGCGTAGGCCCGGACCTTTTATTCACGCTTTGAAGAACGAGATTTATAACATTCTCAATCCCTGGGTTGTCGGGTTTGTAGCCGGACGAAAGCACTGGATGTAAATAGTTCGTCATGTGCATGGTGATACATGCGGCGGCCAGCTCGCGGGTCTCGATGCACCCGAGTCCGGAATCACATTCCGCTTTCAGGAGCTTTGTGATTGAGGCACGCACACGAGCCAAAAACCCGCGTGCGGCTGGCAATGCTTGGATTACTGCATCCCTGACCAGGTCGTTCGCGTGAACGTTCCCTACGATTTTTTCCGAACTCACCTCGGCAAGAGTGCGCAGTAAGCATGCGAGCCGTTAATCCGGTGATTGATCCGTAGAATTCGTGATGCGTTCGAGTTCGTCGCTAATTTTGTTCAGTTGCAGTTCTGCAAGCGCCTCATCAATCGACCCTCTTGCCGGGAAAGACCGGTACAACTCAGCGCGGCTAATCCCAGCTTGTGCCGCTATGTCATCGATTGTCGCCTTGCGATAGCCAACTCCGCGAACACTTCTTCGGCCCCTCGAAGAATGTCAAATTTAGCCAAAGCGGTTTTGGACTCTCTACCGCTTCGGTTCCCCGACTACTCGGTGATCGCCTCATAAGGGACCACCCATTCCGAAAGCCACTCTTCTGCTGCGCATAAAGCGCGCTCGCTGCTGCGGAATCATAATGGTTGAGACCGAGTGGAGTACGATGCCAGCGCTCGCTGAAACGCGGGGCGAGCTTCACCGCGTTCGACGTAAAGTTGAACCATGGGGATCTCTCGTAGGACATCCGTCCCACGTAGCGATCTAAGCACGGTCACCATCAGCAGGTCTCCGGCAGTAAAATCCCCGTCCAACCAGTCAGAGCCACCCAGCGTCTCAGCCAGTTCCTGAAGCCGCAGGGGAAGATAGCCAGCGCTACCTGACGAAATGCAGGGTTCAATTGTGTTCAAAGCCGCAAACATCCACATCACCGCCCGTGCCCTCGCATTGCGGTCGGGTGGCAGCAGACCAGAATGCTCGTGCGCGATGTGATGGACGATCGCTCCTGATTCGAAGAGGGCTAGGTCGCCGTCCTCGTAAGTCGGCATCTGTCCGAAAGGATGGAGTTCGCGGCGGTATTCAACCCTTTGCATTTCAGGAAACGTCAAAAACCGCAGATGATACGGTTGTCCAACTTCTTCCAATGCCCAGCGCACCCGAAAATCGCGGTGGTGCCCCCGGCCGCCATCGAAAGGGTTTTGGAACGTGGATACGATTGGTTGCCTTTTGGTGTGACTTTCCAGAACATCGACATTTTTGACTTCGCTTGCTCGCTCGACGGATGGCCGCAGGGCAATGTTGCCCCACAGCGTTCTGAAGAGTGCCTTCATGTGAGATCCTCCCGACATGCAAGCTTTTTCTTTGGAGTTAGCATTCTCACCGGCTCTGCCTATTCCGCAGCGAGATGCACACTCGGTTCTGCACCCATCCCATGGTGGTTTTCCTTAAGCGAATCCTCCGACGGCTTTATCCGGAACCAAGCCACGTAGAGCGCCGGAAGAAACAGCAGGATCAGCACTGTGCCAACAGCTGTGCCGCCGATCAGCGTGTAGGCCATCGACCCCCAGAACACCGAATGGGTCAGAGGAATGAAGGCGAGAACCGCTGCAAGTGCTGTCAGAATGACTGGGCGCGTCCGCTGCACGGTCGCTTCGATAACGGCATGATAATCATCCAGGCCAGCAGCCTGATTGTCCTTGATCTGCTCGGTCAGGATGAGCGTGTTTCGCATCAGAATGCCGGCGAGTCCGATCAATCCGAGGATGGCATTGAAGCCGAACGGTTGATTGAACAGAAGCAAGGCTGGCACCGTCCCCGCAAGACCTAAAGGTGCCGTCAGCATAACCATGGTCATGGTCGACAGGCTACGGACCTGAAGAATGATGACGATCAACATCGCCGCAATCATCATCGGGAATATCTTGACGAGTGCGGCGTTTGCCTTCAGCGATTCCTCAATGTTACCGCCCATCTCAATCCGATAGCCGACGGGGAGTGATGCGATCAGCGGCTGCAGCGCCTTCATCACCGCTTGCGAAACTTCCGGCGGTTGGGTTGCTTCGCTGATGTCAGACCGAATAGTAATTACGGATGTTCGGTCTCGGCGTTTCATGATCGGCTCTTCGAACCTGATTTCCGAATGGCCTATCTGGTCAAGCGGAACTGCCTGTCCGTCGCGGCTGATCAGCGAGAAGTCCGAAAGTCTCGAAGGATCAAGACGGTTTTCGCCGCCGCTGCGTGCGACAACAGGCACGTTGCGAATGTTTTCTCGAACCTGCGTAACCGAGACCCCGCTCAACAGCAATTGCATCTGCTGCGCAGCCTCAGCTGGCGATAGACCGATGAGGTTAAGTCGCTCCTGATCGGGGATGAAACGGACCACGGGCGTGCGATTGCCCCAATCACGGTTGGCCTGACGGACATCCGGAACGGTTTTCATGATGGCGAGAGCTTGTTCTGAAATCTCGTAGAGCTTTTCGGGATCTGGTCCCATGACACGAAACTCGACAGGGAACGGCGTATAAGGCCCGAATACGAGTTGTGTGACGCGGACCGATGCCTCGGGCGCAAGGCCATTAGAAATTGCATCGCGCAGGCGGTGCTTCAACGCTTCGCGTCCCTCGGCATTTGGCGTCAGCGTGACGATTTTGGCGAATGCGGGATCCGGCAGCTCAGGAGCCATCGCGAAGAAAAAGCGCGGTGCACCCTGGCCGATATAGCTGGTAACGATATTGGACTCGGGCTGCTCTTGAAGCCACTTCTCCACTTTCTCGACGGTTCTTGTCGTGGTTTCGATACTGGTCCCTTCAGGCATGCGCACTTCGACAAGTACTTCCGGCCGGTCCGAAGCTGGAAAAAACTGCTGCTTGACGCTACCCATGCCGACGACTGAGGCTGCCATGATCACGACGACTGCCGCACAGGTTACGAATTTGTGGCGAACAGCAAACTTGATCACATTGCGAAGGCGCTGGTAATTCGGGGTGCCATAGATCGCGTCGTGGCCGCCGCTGACAGGTTTGATGTCGGGGAGCATTTTAACGCCGAGATAAGGCGTAAACACCACGGCGATGATCCAGGACACGATCAGAGCAAAGCCGACGACCCAGAAGATGTTACCCGCGTATTCGCCGGCCGTCGACCGCGCGAAGCCAACCGGCATAAGTCCAATGATTGTGACAAGCGTGCCCGAAAGCATCGGCGCTGCTGTGTGGCTCCAGGCGTAGGCGGCCGCCTTGATACGGTCCATGCCTTCTTCCATCTTCACCACCATCACTTCAATGGCGATGATGGCGTCATCGACAAGAAGCCCGAGGGCGAGAATAAGCGCCCCGAGCGTGATGCGATCGAAGAAGCGGCCTGTCTCCAACATAATCAGAAAGACAACAGCCAGTGTCAGCGGCACTGCAAGTGCCACGACGATGCCGACGCGCCAACCCAAAGCGACCAGACTGACGAACAGCACCACACCGAGCGCCATGGCAAATTTCATCATGAACTCGCCGACGGCTTCCTGAATATTGACGGCCTGATCGCTGACCTTTGCCAGCGTCATACCCAGAGGCAGAGCCTGGCTGATCTTTGCAGATCGTTCCTCAAGCGCTTTGCCAAGCTCAAGGCCGTTCCAGCCTGATTGCATGACCGCACCAAGCATGATTGTCGGCTCGCCATTATGGCGGATGACGTAGGTCGCAGGATCTTCATAGCCACGTTTGATTTCGGCAATGTCGGAAAGCTTCAAGGTCCGGCCACCCGCCACGATGGGGGTATCACCGATGGCCTGGATGCTGTTGTAAGCGCCATCGAAACGGATGAACACCTGGGGACCGCGCGTGTCGATGGACCCGGCTGGGGTCACCGTATTCTGGTTTTGAAGTGCCGAAGCGATATCCTGCGCAGAAACTCCGAGTGTCGCCAGTTTCTCAAACGAAAACTCGACGAAAATCTGCTCGGGCCTCTCACCCAGAATATTGATTTTTTTGACGCCCGGCACATGAAGAAGATCTTGCCGGATCGTCTCGGCCTGACGGACCAGATCACGCATCGGCATGCCCTTTGCTTTCAGGGCGTAAAGGCCGAAGCTGACGTCAGAATACTCATCGTTGACGAAGGGGCCAAAGACACCGGGCGGCAGGCTTCTGGCTTCGTCCCCTAGTTTCTTGCGCGCCTGATAGAACTCTTCCTCGACGGCACTGGCCGGTGTGCTGTCCTTGAGGGTAACCGTCAGGTAAGCGTATCCAGGACGCGTGGTCGTTTCCACCCTGTCATACCAGGTCAGTTCCTGAATACGTTTCTCCAACGGTTCGGCGACCAGCTCCTGCATCTCGCGCGCGGTCGCGCCCGGCCATGCGGCCGTGACGGTTATCGTCTTGATGGTGAAGGATGGATCTTCCGCGCGTCCAAGGCTCATGAAAGCATAGACGCCTGCGGCAGCCAGAAGGACGATAAAGAACAGGGTGACGGCACGCTCGCGGACGGCGAGCGCAGACAGGTTAAAGCTCATGACTTGTCCGCCTCTGCTTTTTCCACCGTTGTTCGAACGCTTGCACCATCCGTCAAAAGGTGTGCTCCCAGCGCAATGATGTCTTCACCTGGCTTAACGCCGGATACGATGGCGTCCTCTTCACCCAAGCGTTCGACCTTGATCTCACGAAAATGTACAGTAGATGCTTGGCTATCAACGATCCAAACACCACTTCGGGTGCCGTCATCGATGATAGACCCGACAGGAACCTCGGCGTGAGACTGAGCATCCTGATTGGGTATCTTCACTGTTACCGTCGCGCCAAGAGGCGCGCTCGCTGCCGCACCTTCGAGCACCCAGCGCGCTTCATAGGTTCTTGTCCTTGGGTCGGCAGACGCAGAAATCTGACGAAGCACCGCTCTCGCCTCACCCTCGCGCCCGTAAACGGAGGCGTAAGCCGGGGCTCCCACTTCCGGGCGAATATTTTCAGGCATGAAGACGAGGGCCTCGCGCGCGCCCGCTTTCGCCAGCCTGACAACGGTTTGTCCGGCAGCAACTACCTGCCCAGGCTCGCCGAGGGTTTCGACCACCGTACCGTCTACGTCTGCCAAAAGCTGTGAGTACGTCGCCTCATTCGCGGCGACATTGGCTTCAGCCTGAGCCGCGGACAGCTGGGCTGCGGCAGTATCGAGCGCCGCCTTTGATCGTTCATATTGCTGGGTCGATGCGGCATTGGTTTTAATCAGATTGGCAAAACGCTTCTCATCAGCCTGCGCTTGGACAAATGTCGCCTGGGCTGCAATGACGGCATTGCGCTTTGCCGTCAGCGCAAGCCGAAGGTCGGTTTCGTCAATTTGCATCAATGGCTGCCCCGCCTTGACCTCGTCTCCAATGTTGACGAAACGCGTGATGATCTTTCCAGGCACCCGGAATCCCAGGTCGCTTTGCACGCGCGCTGCGACCGTACCTGTCAAGCTGCGCGAGATGGAGTCGGGTGTTTTCGCCTGCGCTACGCTCACATAGGGAGCAATTGTGCGGGGGTCGGCGGTAGCGGAAACCTCTGCCGTTGGCCAGAGCCAGAACGCTCCTGCGGCGGCCCCGGCGAGGAGCACGGCCGATAAAAGGACCATTTTTTTGTTCACGAGCGCACCTTCTTGACGAAAGAGTTGAAACTGTTAGATTGCTTCTTAAATCTAAAACAGTTATTGATGTCAACTGAAATCTAAGGGTCCATATCATGAGAGTCAGTCGAGCCCAGGCAGAGGCCAATCGCGAGGCGGTCATCAACGCCGCAAGTCGTCTCTTCAGAGAGAACGGATTTGATGGGATTGGTCTGAAAGACCTGATGAAAGGCGCTGGCCTTACGCAGGGCGGCTTCTACAAGCAGTTCAAATCGAAGGACGACCTTGCTGCACTTGCTTCACGGCGCGCGATGGAAAGCGCGACACGTCGATGGTCGTCCGTTGCTGCGGCGAGTTCAGATCCTTTTCGGGCGTTCGTCGATTTTTATCTTTCCGCAGGCCACCGTGAAGAAACGAGCGACGGGTGCCCGTTGGTTGCACTTGGTTCAGACGCCGCGAGACAAAGCCCAGAAGTTCGAGCACCATTCCAGGATGGGATTAAAGCCCACCTTCAGGTTCTTCAGGAATTGATGCCGAATGGGGGAAGCCCTGAAGCCAACGAGAAGGCAAAAGTCGCGCTAGCTCTGATGGTTGGCGCTGTCACGCTGTCACGGATCGTGACCGATCAAGACCTATCAACAAGCATGCTCGAAACTGCGGCCAAGGAGGTGATGCGACTAGCACACTCCAAAGAGGCATAAGCGTACACATTTCTGCCTGTAAAACATTGTTTGGAGTCTCTATGCGTCGTATCGTCATTACCGGCATGGGTGCGGTAAGCCCACTCGGTGCCAGTGTTTCCAGTTCGTGGACCCGGCTTAAGGCCGGACGATCTGGTATTCGTCGTCTATCGGATGAGGTCGTTGGCGAACTACCTGCGAAGGTTGGCGGGGTCGTCCCGTCCATTTCGGAGGATGCGGAGGGCGGCTTTGATCCTGATCGCGTCCTGCCACCGAAAGATCAGCGTAAAATCGACCGATTCATTCTCTTTGCCCTTGCCGCAGCTGACGAAGCACTTGCGCAGGCGCGATGGAGACCAATTTCTGAAGAGGATCGTCTTCGGACGGCAACGATCATCGCGTCTGGGATCGGCGGCTTTCCGGCCATCACCGAAGCTGTACGTACTGTAGATCAAAAGGGGCCACGACGTCTTTCGCCGTTCACCATTCCTTCTTTCCTCGTTAATCTAGCTGCCGGTCAAGTATCAATCCGCCACGGGTTGAAGGGGCCGCTGGGAGCGCCGGTGACAGCCTGTGCGGCAGGTGTTCAGGCAATTGGCGATGCCGCAAGGCTAGTTCATGCCGGCGAAGCTGACATCGCAGTTTGCGGCGGGACGGAAGCCTGCATGAACATCGTCAGCCTCGGCGGATTTGCGGCGGCAAGGTCGTTGTCTGCAGGGTTCAACGACACGCCCGAACTGGCATCGAGGCCGTTTGATATGCTTCGTGATGGGTTCGTCATGGGCGAGGGTGCAGGGGTTCTCGTCATCGAGTCCCTCAGTCATGCACTTGCACGCGGCGCCGAACCGTTGGCCGAACTGGTCGGTTACGGCACGACAGCGGATGCTCATCACATTACGTCTGGCCCTGAGGACGGATCAGGTGCTGCGAGAGCTATGCAGATTGCGATAAAACAGGCTCGCATTTCTCCACAAGAGATCCAGCATTTGAATGCGCACGCGACATCAACGCCGGTGGGCGACCGAGGCGAAATCGAGGCTATAAAGTCTGTGTTTGGCAAAGGATCGAATGTGGCGGTGAGCGGCACGAAATCCGCGACCGGGCACCTACTTGGTGCGGCCGGCGGACTTGAAGCAATATTTGCAATCATGGCTCTGCGAGACCAGGTTGCACCGCCGACGCTGAACCTCAATGCACCAGATCCCGCCAGTGACGGAATCGACATCGTCGCAAAGGTGGCTCGACCTATACTCATGAACTACGCGATAACCAATGGATTTGGTTTTGGCGGCGTGAATGCCAGTGCCGTATTCAAGCGGTGGGCTGACAAAGCTTCATAGGAACTCGGATTTATGGCACTGACGTGCGGCCAGTAAAGCCGCATCCATATCAACATCGGCAAAGTGCCGACCGGTCACGCCGATGATGGGCGCAGGCAAAGGGAATTAACGATGTGGAACCGCATCCTTGCGAAATTGAAGCTCTGGAGTGAAGCCCTCCTGGGGATCGACGATCTCCAAGGGGATCAGCTCGCGGGACTCCAACAGCGCGTCCGCCGACTTGAACAGGAAATGGAGAAGGTTTTGCCACCCGCAACCGCAGGAGACGCGTCTAAAATAGAACGGAAACTGTCTTTGGACAGACCGGATAATAAGCCTTGGTGATCGGCGGCCGGGGTCGTGCGGTCGCACCTTAGCATAAGCGATCTAACGCCAGGGTGACGTCCTCAAGTGATCCGTTCTGTTCCAGTTTTCTCTTAATTCTAACGTCTATCTCGTCCAGGATTACGCGTGCTGATAGTAGCTTGCGGCGGCCCTCCGCGGCGAGCTCAAGAGTCTTCGCGCGGCGATCGCTGGGGTCATCGAGCGTCGTGATCAAGCCTAGCCTAAGAAGCGGTTTGATATTTGCAGATACCGTCGAGGGATCAAGACCGAGCGCTACACTAACGTCTGTGTTACGCGGGGACGGTATACGTTCTATGGCATCTAGCAATGCCATTTGTTCTCCCGTCATTCCAAGTTCACTCAGTCTCGAATTTACTTCCCGTGACAGGAGGCGTGCGAACCGCACCACGACAAAACAAAGATCTTTTTCAGGATTTGCGCCCACAGCAGCCTCGCGCCCTACGACCAAACGAGTAACATCAGTGTGAATTGTTAGCCGACTTATATTCCATCTACCATCTAAAACCACGTCTTAAAACGTCTTTAACCGGCAAAGATTCTCGGTCTGATGCGGATTCAGCATCATACTTATTCTTACGTGAAAGGTCGTTACGCGGATTGCCTGAAGCTATGGCGGTTGTCGATTCCTACCCCTCAAGGGCAGCTCTTGCATTTTGGCGATCGGCATCGCTCAAAAACCCGGGACACGCGACCTGAATTGAGGTTTGCTGGCGATCCTGATCCATTAAATTAGCATATTCGCATCGGGTTGAGAGGTCTTCGTATTGCTCAAGACGGTCAAACAGCCCTGCTGCCTACCGCCAAAGCATACCTTTTTAGACCCTATTCCAATTTTGTTTCTCTACTGGCTTTATGGCACAAATCTGCCTAACCCATTTTTTTGATTGCGTTCGACTTCTATAAATGGTTTAGACTCCGATATAAATCTAATTCACATATGCGTGTGGCTGATGAGCGTAGTTCCCACGGCCCCTTATGAAGGACAAACGATGGATCTGGCATCTCCTCGAAAAAGATCGCCCCAGGCGGGCGCTGCGCCCAAAGCCAAACTCGATATACTCGATGGCTCGATCACACCGACCCTGCTACGCTTGGCTCTGCCAACTGTCATCGTTCTCGTCGTCCAAACTGGCGTAGGCGTTGCTGAAACTTATTTCATAAGTTTCCTTGGCACTGAGGCGATGGCAGGGGTCACGCTTGTATTTCCTGTTCTCATGCTGATGCAGATGATGTCGAATGGCGGAATAGGTGGTGGCGTATCCTCCGCAGTAGCTCGCTCAATTGGCGCGAATCGTCGCTCCGACGCCGATGCGCTGGTTTGGCACTCGGTTGTTCTTGCAATTGTGTTTGGCTTGGCATTTTCTATCGCTGCAATTTTGTTTGGATCAATCCTTTACCGCTCAATGGGAGCGACCGGATCAGCCCTATCTGCTGCTCTTACCTACTCTGGAATAACTTTCGCTGGTTCAATTCCTATCTGGATCACAGCATTGTTGTCTTCAGCACTCCGTGGTGCTGGAAATGTGAAGGTGCCTGCAATCGTCATCGTGCTCGGCGCGGTGATAATGCTAGCCCTATCTCCGCCACTGATTTTTGGCTGGGGCCCTATTCCGGCACTGGGCGTCGCTGGTGGCGGCATAGCCGTGGTTGCATATTATCTGATTGCAGCTATCGTGCTCGCATTGTATTTGAGATCGTCGCGCTCTCCGCTAAAGCTGAAGGCCGTTCCGCTCGAACGACGCCTGTTTAAAGACATTCTGGGCGTTGGGCTGCTTTCCGCAGTCGGAACCGTGCAGGTCAACCTCACGGTGACATTAGTCACAGCAGCGGTAGGTCATTTTGGAACGGATGCTATAGCGGGTTTTGGTATCGCATCACGCCTCGACTACCTTCAGATCCCAATCATATTTGGGCTTGGAACGGCCATCGTCACCATGGTGGGCATCAATATGGGAGCCGGCCAGTTTGATCGGGCGCGCAAAATTTCTTGGATAGGTGCGGGTATAGCTTTCGGTATCACGCAGGCCATCGGCGTCGCCGCCGCATTGTTCCCACACATCTGGATGGCGTTGTTCACTTCAGATCCAGCGGTCAATCAAATGGGATCTCACTATTTGCAAATCGTGGCTCCCGCCTATGGGGCCGTAGGACTGGGGCTTGCACTCAATTTCGCGAGCCAGGGTACCGGTCGCGTTCTCCTACCAGTGCTTGCCGTGACCGTTAGGATGATTATCGCTGCGTTTGTGGGATGGTCGGCGGTCATCTGGTACGGCGCAAGCATGGGCATGTTGTTTCAGATCGTGGCGCTCGGTGCAGTCGCGTACGGAGCACTCACAGCTGCCGCAGTCCTTCCAAAGCGAGTTTTCTCACTGAGGCGTAAGGACTGATGCGGCCACTAGCTCCGCGCGTCTTTATCAAATCCGACGCGCATCGTCAGCAAGGCAATGATCTATGGCGCGTGATCGCACACCGAGTGCCATATCGCGCTGATTCACCGAAGTGAACCAATAAGAACATAGCCGCGATAGATCGGGAATTGGTCGGTGGCGGCTTACAAGGAGCAAAGAGATGACGAACCGGATTCTAGTCACTGGCGCCGCCGGCGCTGTCGGTTACGCCTTGTGCAACGCGCTGCTGGAACGCGGATTGAGGGTCCGAGCTTTGGTCCGAGCTACCAATCAGCGATCGGAGGAACTGGCTGCGCGAGGCGCCGAAATCGCGGTGGGCGACCTGCTTGATCTGGCCGCCGTCCATCGCGCGGTTGAAGGATGTGACCGAATTTACTTCGGTATGAGCGTGTCGCCATCTTACCTGGAGGCGGCCGTCAACATGGCAGCTGTCGCGAAGCACCACAAGGTCGAAGCTTTTGTAAACATCTCGCAGATGACCGTGTCACAGATGAGCATCACGTCAACTACCGACAGCCCGCAACAAAAACTGCACTGGCTGGCCGAGCAGGCCTTGAACTGGTCTGGATTGCCGATTGTGCACATTCGCCCGACGGCGTTCCTCGATACATTTTTTCTTCGCCTGTCGGTGCAGTCCATTCGCCAGCATCAGCAAATCCGTTTGCCATTTGGTAACGGCAAGATCTCACCGATTGCAAGCGAAGACGTCGCGAGGGTCATCGCAGCGGTATTGCAGGAGCCTTCTGATCATATCGGAAAGGTTTACGAATTGACCGGCGCACGATCGCAGGACCTGTCCGACATCGCCGGTGAATTTTCGAAGGCGCTTGGCCAGACAATCAGCTACGTCGACGTGCCTTGGGAGCCGTGGCGAAAGGCGCTGGGGGACAGCGGAATGTTAACGCCCCATGTTCTGGCTCATCTGGCAACGATGGCGCTTCTCATTCAGCAGAACCGTTATGATCGTATGACCACGGACGTTGAGTTGTTATCCAAGCGGCCGCCACTGACCGTTTTCGAATTTGTTCAACAGCATGCCCAAACTTATCTCGCAAATGCCTGATGGCAATCGCGAGAATGGGCAGTCGGTTGAAAGGAGGAAGATGAGAAAATCAGCTAACGTATTCGCGACGAAGACGGCCGCCACCTCGGAAAAATGGGCACTAATTACGGGTGCATCCAGCGGCCTTGGAGTAGAATTTGCTCAGTTGGGCGCGAGGCCGAAGAACACGTCCAAACTGCATCGGCTGGCTTCCCGGAAGGCGGGGGCTGCTCGGCATCAGCAGACCGTGGGACGCAAGTAATATGCTGGTCCACTTCCGACTGAAACTCCAGGATTTATGATGGTCCCTTCACGTCCAAAAAAAATATTGCGGCTGCGCAAAGGCAGCCGGCATGTGGTCGCGCTCCTTCTTGCGGATGGCACCGTTCCTGCCGCCCCGTTTTGGTCTGAGGCTCAGGCCGCGTCGGCATATGGCCTCGCTTTTAGCCAATGGTCATCTCTGCCGACGGAGGTTTTTGCAGAAATACACCTCGACACGATCCCGCCAGAAATCTCCATCTTTGCGAGATCGACTCGGCGCGGCCGCGTCGAAGGAGCCATCCTGTGGACGAAAGACGGGATATTTCCAAAAATCCTCGGCTCGGTCGCAGACGCAATCATAGCGGCCGGGATCTTCGTCGCCACTGGTCAAACCGGGATTACGACCGCGAGCAAACAACTTTGTCGAGGAGTGATCCCTGCGCATTTCAATTCAGACGAAGCCCGCGACAAAATTGCTTTCTGCCTCGATCGGTCTTCCCTCTGATGTTCAAAAGGCAGTAGCTGCAAGTTTGCGCGGCTGTTGTAGCCACGGGAGTGAGATCCCTCATCGACATAAGAGACGCGGGATGCTCCAGTGTGAATCTGCTATTGGGCGCTCGACAAAGAACAGAGACCGCGACTAAGATAGTCAAACTCGGTCACTTCGAGAGGATTTGAACCGAGGCGAATAAGTATCGATGCAACCCGCCTTGGTTTGAATACTGACGAGACCTACCTTATCAAGCGCCTGCGGTTTTACCGCCATCGATCGGGATCACAGCTCCCGTGATATAGCTTGAAGCAGCGGACGCTAGCAACAGTGCGAGCCCTTTGATTTCCTTCGGTTCGCCTAGCCGCCCGACTGGCACCGTGGCGGCCTCCCCGGCCTCATTTTCTGCGTTGAAAAACCTGCCATCATTGATGTTGGTCTTGAAGGGGCCAGGCGCCAGACCGTTGACGTTGACGCCGTAAGGTGCGAGTTCAAGCGCCAGTTCCTTGATAAGCAGGACAAGTGCCGATTTCGAGGCTGTATAGGAATATCCGATCGATGGATTGGCCCGCAGTCCTGCGATCGAGGCCGTGACAATGATCCTGCCGGAGCGCTGCTCCTTCAGTGCGGGCACGACCTGCTTCAGCGTATGCACCACACCAGTCAGATTGATCCCCAGCGTCCTATGCCACGCGCCAAGATCGATGTTCTCGAAGAGGCCGGCTTCGTTCTTCCCGGTAGATGGTCCATAACCACCGGTGACGCCGGCATTGGCAAAGACAATATCAACGCCACCGAGCGCCTCGACCGCAGAGCGGATGATGCTGCCGATCGCCTCGTTGGCGACGTCACCAAGATGCGCGCTGACTTGAAAACCGTTATCCGTCAATCTGGCCGTTTCCGCTTCCAGCCGTTCGGCATGGTTGTCAATAATTGCTACGTGCGCACCGTTTTCGAGCAGAGCTTCGGCGATTGCCAGTCCCAACCCGCTCGCGCCACCCGTAACGATTGCTTTCTTGCCTTCGACCGAAAATATCTGATTCAAACTCACGATTGTCTCCTACTAAATGTTGCTAATCAAAGCTCGACCGGCCGGCTCTTGTCAGCCGTCCACTCCGACCAGGAGCCTGGGTAGAGGGCGACATCCTTCCCAATCTCCGAAAGCGCTAGCGTGAATAGCGACGAGGCGATCCCGCCGCCGCAATAGGCAGCGATCGGCTGAGACAGGTCGATGTCCGCTTCACTCAGCTTTTGCTTGAGCTCGCCAGGGGCGATGAGCTTACCATCGGTCCCGATGAGGCGATCAACAGGAAAGCTCTTCGCCCCGGGGATGTGCCCATTGCCTTCACCGGTGAAGGACGAAGACGGTCGGACGTCTACTAGGGTTGTATCTGCCGGAAGTGACGCGACCTGATTGACGTCGATGCTTGGCAAAGTGTTGGCGATCAGTTCCACCCGGCCGATCGAGGGGACGACCCCCTCACCTGTTTCCACCGTTCTTCCCGACGCCTTCCAACTGGCGAGGCCGCCGTCGAGCAGCTTGACGTCAGTCAATCCTGCCCATGTGAGGGTCCACCAGGCGCGGGCGGCTGGGGCGCCATTGGTATCGTCATAAACGACTATGCGGCTCCCGTTGCTGACGCCAAGCCTTCCAAGATCTTCCGCTAACCGCTCGATCTGCGGAAGCGGATTGCTTCCTCGACCGTGTTGGCGGGCAGCGGGATCAGCAAGCTCATTGGGCAGATCGATGTAGTGTGCCCCAGGAAGGTGTCCCTCCAGATAACTATCTCTCCTGCCAGGTTTTCCTGGCGTGAAACGAACGTCAAGCAGCACAAGCTTTGAGTCACCGTCCAAAGCCGTGGCCAGGTCTTCGGCGCTGATTAGGTTTGAGGGGCGCAGAGAAGGGTTCGAGGTCATGGTGTGTCTCGATTGGTTAGAGGAAGTAACTCGGGGATTAGTCAGTGTTGGCTAAACGCGAATGTCCGCCAGCGTGTCAGCCGATGCTCGACGGCCAGGAAAATGACATTGAGTGCATATCCCACCGCCGCGACCGTAAAAATTCCGGCGAACAAGGAACGTATGTCGAGCACCTGTTGAGCCTGGAGGATGAAATAACCAATACCGCTGTTGCCGGCGAGCATTCCCGTCACGACGGCAATGACCAGCGTGACACCAAGCGCTTGGCGCATCCCGACAAGGATGAATGGCAGCGCTGCAGGAAGGCCGATTTCAAGTTGGGTTTGAAGCCAGGAAAGCTGAAACGTTTGAGCAGTCTGTCGCATCGTTTTCGAAACGCTTCGCGCGCCGGCAAAGGAATTCAGCAAAATTGGAAAGCTGGCGGCAAGGACAATAATGGTGATCTTAAAGCTGTCCGCGATGCCGAGATACAGGATGAGTAGGGGAAGCAGGGCTGTGATGGGAATTTGTCGGAGGAGTTCAACAGGCGGCTCGGCAGCTCCCCAAATGACGCTTACCCTTCCCATGAGAAATCCGAGCACGATCCCGACGGCCGTGGCGACGATAAAGCCGATCGCGGTAATTCGCATCGTGTCACCGAGCGCAATGAGAAGATCGCCGTTCGTTACCTGCTCGATCCAGGTCGCATAGATATCGCTAAGAGCCGGAAGTTGCGGCATTGGATAGCTCGAAGCCACGACTTGCCAAACCACGAGCAGGACGGCGACGATCGTCCATCCGAACGCACGGCTGGCTAAGTAACGCCCGACGAACGAAACCGCAAAGCTTGAAAACCAAAATCTGGCTCGTTGTATCATGGGTGGCACCGCCTCCCCAAGGAATTCTGACGATGACATAACTGAACTTTCACTGATTGGACAATACGCGGCCCAGTAGCTCGCGACGCAGGTCGAGAAACGCAGGTTCAGAGCGCGTTTCGATCTGATGCCTTGGTCTTGGGAGATCGACGGGGACATCGAGTTGGACACCGCCACCATTGGGAGCGAGAACGATCACCCGATCTGAGAGGTACAGCGCCTCTTCGATGTCATGAGTGACAAAGACAACCGTCAGGTGATGGTCTTTCCAAACCTTGAGGAGCAGATCCTGCAGCGTTGCCCGGCTCAATGCATCGACCGCAGAAAAAGGCTCATCCAGCAGCAAGACCTTCGGGTTGGAAGCGAGTGCCCGGGCAATCGCGACACGTTGCTGCATCCCCCCCGATAGCTCTGCCGGATACCGCTCGCTGATACCGGCAAGCCCCACCTCTGCAAGCTTCTCTTCTACGAGCCCAGGGAAGTCGGCGCTCCTGGGCCGTGAACCATATGCGTGTCGGAGTCCAAACCTGATGTTGGCACCAACCGTCTTCCATGGAAGAAGCGATTCGCTAAAATTTTGAAACAGATAGCGGACGCTGGCTGGCGGTCGGATGATCGGGTCATTGCTGATGGTCGCCACCCCGGAAGAAGGCGATTCGAGACCCGCAAGCAAGCGAAGCAGCGTGGACTTGCCACATCCTGATCGACCGACAACCGAGACAAAGGCGCCATCGGCTATCGTCAAGGAGACAGGAGAAAGACCGGTAATAGCTTCTCCTCGGGCGCTCCGATAGGTTTTGCTGACGGCGGACACGGCAATCGTCATCTGCGCCCCCTACTCCGCCGCGACAAGGCCGGCTGCTTCCGAGAACCGGTTTGCAGGGCGCGTGATGCCAAGATGGCCGCGCAACGTCTCGGCTTCATACGAGGTCTTTTGAATGCCAAGGCGCTGCAGCTCGGGAACGACAAGATCGACGAATGCGTCGAGAGGTGTTCGGGCGTAAGGTGGGAAAAGTTTCACTCCATCGAATGCCCGCGCCTCGAAATTTTCCGCTATCCAGTTCGCGATCTTCTTGCCACTTCCAACCACCGGAGGCTGGTTTAAATGCCCTTTGTTGGAGATGTAGTGGAAGAGATCGAGGAGCGAGACGTTCTCGTCCCCGAAGGCCGCCAGCGCGGTCCGAAGCCACTGGTGCTTATCGAGATCTCCAGCATCGAGGACGTCGACAACCTTTTCCCGGGAATTGATCGACGCGATGTCCTTGCCGACAAGGGCCGAAACCTGGGTCGGGACATATTGGGAAACAACAAGATCCTGCACTTCGCGGAATTTACGGTGTGCTTCTGCGTCCGTCCCGCCGACGAAGAACGTAATGCCAGGGATGACGAAGAAGGTGTCTGGATCCCGGCCGAACGGCTGCAGATAGCTTTTCACCTTTTTATAGTATTCGATGTTCCATTCGGTCGAAACAAACGGACTGAAACGAATATCCGCGAACTCTCCGCCATACTGGAAGGATGCTTCCGAGCCGCCAGCATGAATGACCGGGATATGTCCCTGCGGAGGGCGCGGGAGGTTGAGCGGGCCACGAACCGAGAAGTGGTCGCCCTTGAAATCGATCGTGTGAGCTTTGGACGGGTCGATAAATTTTCCGGCTGATCGGTCGTCGAGAAAATACCCATCTTCCCAACTGTCGCTCAAACCATTGATGATCGAGATGAACTCGCGCGCCCTTCGATATTTTTCATCACCAGAGATGTGCTTGATCTGTCCGTAGTTCTGGGCAGGTCCGTCGACGCCTTCGAGACCTGTAACAATGTTGAGGCCCGCCCGGCCATTGCTCAGGTGATCGAGTGAAACGATCGCACGTGCCGTATCGTAGGGATCTTGATAGGAGCTGTTGACAGTGACGACGAGGCCGACATTGCGCGTGATTGCTGCGACGTACGAGGCCACTGTGAATCCTTCAAGCTTGAAGACGTCATTGTGCCAGAAGCCCTGCGCATCAGGGGTGCTCGATATCGCATTCCCCATGAAGTAATAGTCGAACACCCCGCGCTCAACCGCACGTGCCGTATCGGCGAGATAAACCGGATCTACAGTTCCGTTATTGAAAGCCTCCGGAAGACGCCATGCGCTGGCGTGTCTGCCGGTTGGCCAGGCGGAATAGGCGAGCTTCAATCTACGCTTGCTGGTGCTCATGGTTGTTTCTCCACCTTCAGCGTTTAATTCTTGGCAGTCGCGAAGATGTGCTTGTCCAAATCGACATCACCTGGAACGTTCGCATACTGGCTGCCGACGGCGATCCAGGCTTTGAGCTTGTCGAGGTCCACCGGCTTCTCGTATCCGAAATACTCGGTTGCGGCCTCCAGAATGCCTGGCGTCTCCTTGTCGAGCGCGCGCAGATCGATCTTTGTTTGGCTCTTTACATATTCTGCCTGCTCGTCCTTGGACAAACCGCGGTACCATATTTCGGTTTCGCGCAATGCGTCGGTGAAACGTTTCGCTGCGTCGCTGTTCTTTTCGTACCAGGCAGCCGTCGCCCACCAGCCGGCAATCGGCGAACCGTCGGCAATCTTCAGACCGCGCGTGTTAGTCTCGCCAACGGTACGGAACCCGAATTGAGCAATCCATTTGTACGCATTGACAGCGGACGATGTGAAAAAGGCGTCAGCCTGACCGCTTTGGAGAACCGCACCGAATGAGGTCTGATCCGGAACGATCGTGAACTTGACCTTTGAAGGATCTCCGCCCTGGGCGCTAACAATGGATGACGCGATGACCTTGAACTGCGGCGGAGCGCCGAGCGCAATGTTTTTGCCCTCGAGATCTTTCACCGTTTTGATGGCGCTATCCGGCTTTACCAGGATGAACTGGAACGGGCTAAGGCCGTTGTGGGGAGCGACAAACCCGATATCGAAGCCGTTCTTGATCGAGGAAAGACCCGCAAAAATGTCGGCATATCCAATGTCTGCGGAGCCGTTCACCGTGGCAGTGATGTTATTGGTGCCTGTCGCAAGCTCGCTGATCTCTAGCTTCACCCCATGTTTTGCGAATATCCCCTCCGCAATACCTGCCCGAAAATCCTGGGGCATGACTGAACCTGAGACGGCCGATATCTTCAAAGTGAGCGGGGTTTCGTCGGCCGCGTAAACACCGCCGCCCGCGACTGTAAAGATCGAGGCGGCGATAAGAACCGCCCGCGTGGTCATAAGCATGGTTATATCCTATCGATGATAATCAACATGCTTTGATATTAAATTTTGTAATTAGAATTGTAAAAATCAAATCTATAGATTTTAGTCGAAATTAATAGAAAAATTGCCCCAACCTAGGTGCGGAACGAGATTCTTCGTCTACAATTCATAGAGAAAGGATCGGTCCGGGACGTCGTCAAATTATATTTTAGTTTGAATCGGCTTTGCTTAATCGGCCTGGTCCGGTTTCAAGGGATAAGTCTGGATCAGATATCCACTCGTTTAGGTATCCGTCATATTCTGCGGTGTTCTCGTAACCCAGAACCTCCAAAGCAAGCGCTCCATAGGTGGATGCAACACCACCTCCGCAATAGGTGATGATCCGTTCCCCGGTGAGCGGCGTTACACCGCGAAAAGTCTCCGACAGCTGTTTGAAAGGCAGCATCGTATTGTTCTGCGGATCAATCAGCTTGGTGAACGGCAGATTGCTGCTGGAAGGAATATGGCCCGCTCGGGCGCGAACCGAAATCTCTCCCGAGAAATCGTCCGGCTGGAGCAGGCAGATCAAGGTCCCCTCCGCTCGTCCCGTCGAAAGTGTGACGACCTCCTCTTTGTGCGCCCATGGTTTTTCCTCGTTTTCGATGCGATAAACAGTACGCTCGAAGCGCGGAAGCCCCGTGTCCAGTCGACCACCCTGAGCCTGATATCGCTTCAGTCCGCCGTCGAGAACACTGACCTTTTCATGGCCAAGCGTTCGGAAGACCCACCACAGTCGCGCCGCCCATTGTCCGGCGAGCGCATCGTAGGTGATGACGTGAACATTGGGCCGAAGTCCAAGTTTTCCAGCCGCCTCCTCAAATTGGGCGGCTGTCGGTCGTGTGAATGATAGCGAGGACGCCGGATCGGAGAATTCGGTAAACAGGTCAGCAAAACGAGCGCCCGGAATGTGGCCCTTCTCGAGGAAATGATCGAGGCCGGATCTGAATTCGCCCCTCGCCGATCCAGAGGGTGCTGGATCGAGGAAGACGCTTGCGTCCAAAACAACGACGTCCGCCTCATTGGTGTGCGCCATGAGCCACTCGACCGAGACGAGGGGGGGAACCCGCTTTGCAATCAAGACTATATTTCCTTAGGTCCCAGAGACTTTACCGACGTGTTTTTCGAAGCTAGAATTCTAACTAGAAAAATGCGATTACATCAAGGCTTCCCGAAGCCCAAAAGCACAGGAAGCAGGATCAGTGTTCCGCCCGGGAATCAGGATTAGGGATTTGTATTCCGTTGAACAAGCGCTATTCAGACGAGCTACGTGATCGTGCGGTGGCGCTGGTGGACGAACGGCGCCTACGGAATCCGAGAGATCGCACTATTTACCGAGAAGTGGCAGAGAACCTCAAGATCGGAGAACAGTCTCTCAGGCTTTGGGTGCGGGAATTTGATAGGGAGCGAAACACTCGTATTCCTTCTATCGCGAAAAAGGACGATGACGGCGTCCCTGAGCATGTCGAAGCTGAAATGAACAGCCTTCGCCGAAAAATTGAAAAATTACAGGCGGAGAACGACGTTCTTAAACGGGCTTTCGTGGTATTTTCCTCAGAGTGGTCAAAGTAACAATGCTACCGGCCGTCTTGTTGGCATGCAGACCCGTGGATCCAGATTTTCGAACTTTCGCTTTGGCGCATTGACACAGCACAGTCACTTTTGCACGGAGGTCTACAGTCGAGGAAGCATATCAGCAGGGTACGCCGCTAAAGTCTGTAGAAGCGCTCGGCATTATCGTGAAACAACGCGAGTCGCTCATTTACCGAATAGCCAGCTGTGATAGTACGGAAGGCGTCGAAAATCCGGTCATAGCTCGAGAACAGCTTGTCCACGGGGAAATTTGAGGCGAACATGCATCGTTCAACGCTGAAAGCCTCGATGGCTGTCTCCACATAAGGCCGGAACTCCTCAGTCGTCCAAGTACAGTTGCCCATTCCAAGGCCCGAAATTTTGCAAGCGATATTGGGGGCTGCGGACAGTCTTTCCATCGCCAGGCGCCAGCCGCCGAAATGGTCAGGGCCATCCACCTGCATGCCCGTATGGTTAAGGATGATCTGAACGTCGGGAAAGTCGGCGGCCAGATCGACAAACTCGTCCATCTGCCAGTAATAGAGCTGCAGATCGAAACTCAGCTCGCGCTTCGCCAATTCGCGGAAGCCGTTGCGCCATTCAGGCGTTCGGCTGACTTCCGGTTCCGTCAGGTAGGTTTTAGCCGCGTCGTGATGAAAATTCATCGATTGCCGGATGCCGCGGAAATTGGCGTATTGCATGTGCTCGTCCAGCAGATCGCCGACATCGCGCTTGCGCAGGTCGGCATATCCCACGATCCCGTGCGGGAACCCATGCCTGTCGGCAACTTGTTGCAACCACCGGGTTTCCCCAGCCGGATCCTTCGGGTCGTATCCGACATCCAGATGGACCGCCTTGACGAGGTTCTGCCCGCGGGCATCCGCCAGAAAATCGGCGATAAGGTAGGTTTTGTTGATCGCGGTATAGTCCCCGAAGGCG
The DNA here is from genome assembly GCF_005221325.1 of Agrobacterium tumefaciens. Classification (NCBI taxonomy): domain Bacteria; kingdom Pseudomonadati; phylum Pseudomonadota; class Alphaproteobacteria; order Hyphomicrobiales; family Rhizobiaceae; genus Agrobacterium; species Agrobacterium tumefaciens. Next base: position 121,628 of record NZ_CP039891.1, read on the forward strand.
GACGGTTTTACGCCGTCGGAAAGCCAAGGGTAATAGTTGTTGTCGAGGTCCCAAAGATGGAAATGTGGGTCGACGATCGGCAAGTCATCCATGATTGCATATCCAGTAGATGTTGAAACGGTAGCGGGCGGGGATAAACACCGCGCCCGCGAAGAGATTATTTGGAAGGCGGGAATACGCGGGCAATCACCTTTTTGGCGTCGTCGGAATCGACCTTGTCTGCTGTCACGAGAGGCATGACCAGCGCAAGATCCTTCTTGACCGGCGCTCCCGTCATCGCATTGAAGACCTGTTGCGTACCGTCGATGCCCTGCCCGACGGCTTCCTGGAAAAAGATCCCCTGGATAGCGTTGGACCTCAGTAATGCGATCGTCGTCGGGCTGCCATCGGCAACCGCAACACCCACCTTGCCTGTAAGGCCGCGGGTCTGCAGCACCTTGGCGGCGCCTGTGCCTGCCTCGTCATACATGCCGTAAATGGCCTTGATGTCCGGGTGGGCGGTCATCATGTCGTTGGCCTGGGTCACGGCCTCGTTGACGGTCAGTCCGCGTGTCTCGAGCATCTGCGCCAGCTTGCAACCATCCGCCTGAAAGGCCTCCTGTGCGCCCTTCAGATATTTCTGGGCGTTTTCCCGATCCTGTGGCAGGGACAGCATACCCACTTGATCGCCACCTCGCTCCTTGGCAAGTTTGCACACGAAGCTGCCTTGGGCTTTGCCGGTCTCGTAGTTGTTCGCCGTCACGGACGACGTGTAGTCTACCTGGCCGGGTTGCGGACCAATACCCGCGAATGCGATCGGAATGTTCTGCGATTTCAGATAGGCAAGCAGCGGAGGCGTGCTGGTCGAGCTGACAGGTCCGATGACGATCGCATCCACGCCCTTTGTCACCGCCGTGCGCGCGTTGTCCATCTGCTTTGCCGGCGAGTTTTCCGATGTATATTCGACATAGTCCATGCCGAGTTCCTCGGCCTTCTGCTTGACGCCGTAACCGACCCATTGCCAGTAGGAAATGTCCAGCGACGGTGCCAGATAGGCGACGGTTTTCTTGTCCTGTGCCTGCGCGCCGCCGCTTGCCAGACCGATCGCCAATACAATGCCTGCAGCGAGCGCCAGGCGGCGTTTTCCCGTATTTTTCATTTCAGTTCCTCCTCCCAAGGCCCGGGACATTCCGGTCCAAACCATTTAACGAAAACCGCGTCGCGCCTTGCCGAAGCGATCGATCAGGACCGCCGTCAAGATCGCAAGACCCGTGACCGAACCCTGCCAAAAACTGTTGATACCGATGAGATTGACGCCATTCTGGATCACGGTGATCATCAGGGCGCCGAGCACCGCACCGACAGCCGTTCCCGTGCCTCCCAAAAGGCTAGCCCCGCCGATCACGACGGCCGCGATCGCCTGCAGCATCAGGCTCGCGCCGGCGGTTGATTCCGCGTTGAGGATGTAGGAGATCGTCAGCAGCCCGGAAAAGGATGCGAGAAGAGACGAGGCCACATAGGCGAAGAACTTTGTCCGTTTGACCGGAATGCCCAATAGATAGGCCGCGGTTGAACTGCTGCCGACCGCATAGAACCAGCGGCCCGCCACCATCTTCTTGAGGAACAGCTCGATGACGATCAGGAAAACGACGCAGAACAGGATATAGTTCGGGACGCTCGGTATAAGGCTGCCGCTGTTTAGCAGCCAGAAATCCGGATCGCCGATCGGCATCGAACGGCCGTTGGTGACGATAAATGCCAGCGATCCGGCAATCGCAAAAGTGACCAGAGTGACCACGAAGGGCGCAAGCCCGACAATCGTCACCAGAAAACCGTTGATAGACCCGAATATCAGTCCGACACCAAGCCCGAAGGATGCGGCTGCAACCCCGCCGAAACCCTGCGCCATGGCCTGTGCCGTCACCATGCCGGTGAGCGAAAAGACCGATCCGACGGACAGATCGATGCCGCCGGTAATAACGACCAGAAGCACGCCGAGCGACATGATGATAAGCGGAGCGCCGGCCTGGGTGATGTTGGCGAAATTCCCCCAGCTGAGGGCCTGGGGTACCTGTGACCCGACGGCAAGCGCCACCAGCACGATCGCAAGCGCGATGGCAATTTCGGTTCGATAAGTGCCGAACAGGCTTTCCCGATGCTTCACCGCCGCATGCTGCGTGGGCTCGGCCGGAACTCTTTCTGGCGCGTATGTCATGCTGCCATTCCCGTCAAATGCGCGAGTGCATCCTCGCTGAGGTTTTCTTTTTCGATGATCCCGGCGCAGAGTCCATCGGTCTCGAAGGCCATCACCCGGTCGCAGACTTCCAGAAGTTCCGCGTTTTCCGTTGACCACCAGACGATGATCGTGCCGCTGGCAGCCATCTGCCGTATCAACTGGTAAATCTCCTTCTTGGTGCCGATATCGACGCCGCGCGTCGGCTCTTCGAGAACGAGAAGGCGTGATGGAACTCCGAGCCAGCGCGCTAAAAGAAGCTTCTGCTGCGTCCCGCCGCTCAAGGTGCTGGGCAGGTCCCAGATGGAGGCAGCCTTGACCTTGAGTGCATTGATCAGGTCGAGGCATTCCAAACGCTCGGACGCACCTGCCAGCATGCCGCCACGCACGATCCGTCTCGAGGCCATCACATTATCGATGATGGGAAGGTCGGCCAAGATGCCCTTGTGGGCGCGGTCGCCGGATATGAACCCCGACCCTTTCCGCGCCGCATCGCGCGGAGATGCGAATTTTTCGGGCCATCCGGCGCGTGCCACGACCCATCGTTTTGCCTTGGCGGCGCCAACCAAGGCTTCGATCAGGGTCTGTGGCCCGGCCGGCGCGCCGGCGATACCGAGAACCGTTCCGGCCTCGAGCGACACCTCTAGATCGGCATCTCGGATGACCAGCCTATCCGGATGCGCAGGGTCCGGTTTGAACCGGGCGGGTGCCGCAGTCTCCGCCTGCCTTGCGAAGACCTGCCCCATTTTCTCGACGATCATGGCGTCGGTCAGGCTGTCGATCGCGGACCGGTCGACCGCGGTCCTGCCGTCACGAATGATGGTGCAAACATCGGCTATTTGCCTGATTTCCTTCATGCGATGCGATACGAAGACTACTGCAAGACCCTTTTCGGTCGTCAGCCTGCGCAGGACGGAAAAGAGACGCTGCGTTTCGACCGCAGTCAGGTTGGCGGTCGGCTCGTCGAGCAGGATAAGCTCCGCGCCGGAGGACAATGCCCGAGCAATCTCGACCATCTGTCCCTGGTGGAGCGTTAGATCACCGACAAGGCTGTGAAGCGATGTATCGGCGAACTCCCGATCGATCAGGCAAAGAGCCTCGTGCGCCATGCGCCATGCGCGCTTCCTGTCAAACAGACCGAAACCTTTCGGCAACCGCGGCAGGATCAGATTTTCTGCAACGGTCAAATGCGGCAGAAGGGCGAGTTCCTGGTGAACCACGGCGACCTTCGAACGCCCCTCCGTTTCGGATAGCAGATTGCCGGTTGCATCGTGGAATGTGATCTTGCCGGCGTCCTTTGCGGCCAGTCCGGTGATAATCCGGATCATCGTCGACTTGCCGGCGCCATTTCCACCGAGCAGGGCATGGACTTCGCCGCGTGCGACCGAGAAATCCACTCCCTTGAGAACGGAAGTCGCGCCGTAGGACTTGGTTAGCCGCCTGACGGAAAGAACCGGTTGCGATTGGTCAGCCATGACATTCTCCTCAATAGATCGTCAGAGCAGGAATGAAGCTCACTGCCATCAGAAGCAGCATCGCCATCCCGAAAAAGGGCCAGAGTTCGCGCGTCGTGGTGCCAAGCGGTGCCTTAGCGATGGACGAAGAGATGAACAGCGTCGTGCCGATCGGCGGCGTGTAGAGGCCGATGCCGAGGTTGATCACCATCATCAGCCCCAACTGGACGCGGTCGAGCCCGATCGCATCGGCGAGCGGCACGAAAATCGGTCCGAGAAGCAGGATCGCCGGAGGCATGTCGAGCGGCATGCCGACGATAAGCATCAGGATGTTCATCATCAGGATGATGACGATGGGGCTGGAGATATTGGCCGCGACCCATTCCGCCATCTGTTGCGGAGCCTGGTCGAAGGTGAGGACCCAGCCGACGGCAGCACTGCCCATGATCACCAGCATGACGACGCCGGTGGCCACGCCTGCCTCGACGATGTTTTCGCAGAAGCGCGGCCAGGTCAGATCGCGATAGACCAGCAGGCTCAACAGCAGCGAATAGACTACGGACAGAACTGCGACTTCGGTTGGTGTTGCAAAGCCGAAGCGCAGCAGAAGGATGATGAGGATGGGCAGCAGGATTGCAGGAGCACTCTGTAGCGCAAGCCTTGCGAGCTCGCGCTTCCTCATCTTGACCTTTTGGGCGCCATAGCCGCGGCGCACCGAAATGAACCAGCAGACGAAAACGAAACTCGCGGCCATGATCAGGCCGGGGAGAATGCCTGAGACGAACAGGTTGGCGACGCTGACACCACTGACCAGTGAGTAAAGAATCATCGGGATCGACGGCGGGATCAGAACATCGATGACGGACGACGTCGCGTTGTTTGCAGCGCAGAGTGCAGGCGGAAATCCCTGCTTCTTCTGCCAAGGGATCAGCACGGAACCGAGCGCGCTGGCGTTTGCAACGGCAGAGCCAGACACGCCACCAAACACCACCGAGGAAACAACTGTCGTTGAGAGCGGCCCGCCGCGCCAGCGTTGCATTGCCTTGGACGCGAGTTCGAGCAATTGCTTGCCCAATTCGCCGCCGAGCATCAATGTCCCCGCCAGCATGAAGAACGGCAAGGCGAGCATCGGAAAGGACTGCGTCTGGTCGTAGACCTGTTGCGCGACGACCGACAGCGGCACGTATCCATTGAAAAAGATGCCGAGGCCTGCAGCGATGATCAGGCCGTAACCGACAGGTACGGCCAATACCATGAGGACGCAGAAAGAGACGATCATGATCAGTGTCATAGGGGCATCTCCTCGGCCTTGATCTCGATCCTCTGATCCCAGCCGAAGCGAAGGACACGGAGCGTCGCCGCTACGGTGACGAAGGCCACCAGCACAGCCCCGACGGCCAGCGCGTAGTAGCCGATGCTATTGGGCAGTTGCAGGACCGGACTGTGTTCGAAGCCAGCGATTTCGGCCACAACGACCGACTGGTAGGCCAGGATGAGGAACGAGATGATACTGATGACGTTGGCGACAACGAATGCCGTAAGCCGGGCACTGCCATCAAGCTTGTCGTAAAGCCACTCGACGGCCATGTGGCCGCCGGCATGCGCTGCCAGAACGATGCCCGCGATGATGAACCACGGGAACATCAGCATGGGCAGCTCCTGCGCGAAGCCAAAGCCGCCGCTTTCGAGCGTATAGCGAGCGAAGACGTTTGCCGTCATCACCACCGTCAGCGCGATGCCGCTGGCGATGATGACGAAACGGGAAAAGAGGACTATGGCGCGCGACACCATGTCGACACCCTTGAACAGCATCTGCATTGGGAAGCTCCGTTCAGTGGCAGGGCTTTACGCCCTGGCCTCCGCTTCGATCTTGCTGACAAAATCGCCGAACGGCTTCTTCTTCCAGTTCTCGGCAACGCTTACGGTAGCCTTGACGAAGGCTTCGTGCTCGACTTCTGTAACCTCGACAGCCGCGCTGCTCTTGAAATTGGCAAGAACCTGCGCGTCCTTTTCCGCAGAAAGCTTGCGCTGCAGGTCGCCGGCCTCATTGGCCGCCGCCCTGACCGCTTCGAGATCGGCGCCAAGACGCGCCTGGGCGATCTTGGACATCAAGAACGGTGTGGATTCCCATTTGTGCGCGGTAAGGCTTACATATTTGTTGACCTCGAACAGCTTGGAGCTTTCGATATTAGCCAACGGGTTTTCCTGTCCATCCACGACACCTTGCTGCAGCGCGATGTAGAGTTCTCCGAAAGCGATCTGTTCGGTTGCGGCACCGAGAGCCTGGAAGATGTCGATAGTCATCGGATCGGCGGGCGTGCGAACCTTCAACCCCTTGAGTTCTGCGGGCGCGGAAATCTTGCGTTTCGAATTGGTGAGGTGGCGAATGCCGTTATCCCACCAGTCGAGCGGAACGACACCGACCGCCTCGAAACGCTTGTTGAGGTCTGCACCCACAGGTCCGTTCAGAACCTCCATGGCCTTCTTTGTGTCGGGAAACAGGAAGGGCAGGCCGAGCGCCGCGAGTTCAGGCACGAGGGCGGACGTCGCACCCTGGCTATTGGCGGTAAAATCGAGCGCGCCAGTGCGTAGGCTGGTCAGCATGGCGGAATCGCTGCCCAGCGTTTCGGCGCCGGCAACGTTGATCCTCACGCGACCGGCGGTCTTTTCCGCCACCAGTTCTGCGAACTTGGCTGCGGCTACGGTGCGCGGGTTTCCGGGGGCTGCGCCGTGCCCAAGGGTCAATGTGGTCGCCGCCCGGGCCGGACGAATGCCGAAAACCACGGCAGGGGCCGCCAGGGCGCCGGTCACGACGGTTAGAAAAGCGCGTCTGTTGATATGCAAGCTCATGTTCTCCTCCACTATGTGCTTACGAGAATGATCGGCCCGCACTCCCATCCGGGCCGTCATAGAAGTCTATTCATCCAGCCATGACTTGATCGCCGCTGTCACTTTCAGTATCGAAAGACCATACTGGTCATGCAATGTCGGAAGTGCTCCTGCTTCCAGGAATTCGTCAGGAAGACCGATCTGCCGGAATGCAGCAGGTCTGACGTCAGAGCGCATCAATGTTGCACCGACGGCCTCTCCCAGTCCGCCGATAACAGTGTGGTTTTCCGCCACCACCACAAGCCGGTTCTGCTTGCGGCATTCGGCAAGGATCGTCTCCACGTCGAGCGGCTTGATCGTCGGTACGTGCAGAACGGCGGCATCGACGCCATCCTTCTGCAGGTTTTTTGCCGCTTCCAGCGCGCGCATCGTCATCAGCCCGGACGAGATGATCAGCACATCCCTGCCCTCACGGATGATCTTGGCCTTGCCGAGTTCGAACTTGTAGCCGTATTCGTCAAGCACCAGCGGCACGTTACCACGCAGAAGACGCATATAGACCGGGCCCTTGTGGGCTGCGATAGCAGGCACCGCCTGCTCGATCTCGCTGGCATCGCAAGGATCGATTATTGTCAGGTTCGGCATGCCGCGGAACATGGCGATATCCTCGGTCGCCTGATGGCTGGGGCCGTAACCGGTGGTGAGGCCCGGAAGCGCGCAGACGATCTTCACGTCCAGCATCTCCTCGGCGATCGCCAGGCAGATGAAGTCATAGGCGCGGCGCGATGCAAACACGGCGTAGGTGGTGACCCAAGGCTGAAAACCCTCGCGCGCCATTCCCGACGCCGCCATCATCAGCAACTGCTCGGCCATGCCCATCTGGTAGAACTTGTCGGGATGGGCGGCGCGGAAAACGTGCAGGTCGGTATATTTCGCAAGATCAGCCGACATACCGACGATGCGGTCGTTGTTTTCCGCCAGCGCAGCAAGCGCGTTTCCAAATGGTGCAGGCTTTGTCGGCTGTTCCGGGCCAGCGATTGACGCGATCATGGCAGAGGTGGTCAGGCGCGGACGGTCGGCACCATGGGTCAAAAAATCCGGACGGATGTATTTCGAGCGTCTCATTCTCCTGCCCCCGCATCGATAATCCTGATTGCTTCTTTCCACTCGTCCGGCTCAACCCGAAGAAAGTGGTTTCGCTCGCGCGCTTCCAGGAAGGGCACGCCCTTTGCCATTTTCGTATCACAGATGATAATTCTCGGCTGCTCTCCTTTGTAGTGGCGGGCAGCGTCGAAGGCAGCAACCAGAGCGTCGAGATCATTGCCATCGACCCGCAGGACAAACCAGTTGAACGCTTCAAATTTTGGCCCGAGCGGCTCGAAATTGAGAACGCCCATAGACGGGCCATCTGCCTGCATTTGATTGACATCAACGATGCCAATGAGATTGCCCAGCTTGTAGGAGCCTGCCGACATCGCCGCCTCCCAGGTCGACCCCTCGTCCAGTTCTCCATCGGAAAACAGGTTGTAGACGAAGGCATCCGATTTCTTGCGCTTCAGCGCAAGCGACATCCCGACGGCGATGCCAAGGCCATGACCAAGCGATCCGCCGGTGATTTCCATGCCCGGCGTATAGCTCGCCATGCCAGACATTGGCAGCCGGCTTTCATCGGTGCCGTAGGTTTCGAGCTCATCCTCGGGGATGATCTTCGCCTCGATCAGCGCCGCATAGAGCGCGATCGCGTAATGTCCGATCGACAGGAGGAAGCGGTCGCGACCTTCCCATTCCGGGTCGTCGGGACGGTAGTTGGTGGCATGGAAATATGAAACGGCAAGCACGTCGGCAACGCCGAGTGCCTGGGCGATATAACCCTGCCCCTGCACTTCACCCATCCTCAGCGCATGGCGCCGGATACGCCGGGCGCGCTCGGGCAGGCTGATATTGTGACCCATTTGTGCCATCGGCTGGCATCTCCTAGAATATATACGTGGCGATACGGCCGATCAGTGGATCAGCATGCCCCCGTTGACGTCGATCACTGCACCGGTGACATAGGCCGACAGGTCGGATGCCAGGAACAGATAGATGTTGGCGACATCGCGTGCATCACCGAGACGGCTTAGCGGAATGCCCTTGATGATGTCGGCGCGCATCTCGTCCGTCAGCTTGCCGCCGGTAATGTCGGTCTGGATCAGTCCCGGTGTGACCGAGTTGACGCGGATGCCGACAGGGCCGAATTCACGCGCCATGGCCTTGGCAAGGCCAAGTACGCCAGCCTTGGCTGCGGAGTAATGCGGGCCGCCGAAAATTCCACCACCGCGCTGCGCCGACACCGAGGAAATACATGCGATCGAGCCGCCGCCATGATCGCGCATGCCTGGGATGAATGCCTGGCTGAGGAACAGAATGCCGGTCATGTTGACGGCGACGATGCGGTCCCAGTCGGCGGGAGTGATATCCAGCGTTTTGACCGGCTGGGTGATGCCGGCGTTGTTTATAAGTGAATCAATCTTGCCGAAAGCAGCCTCGACCGCGATTGCGGCAGCCAGGCAGGATGCCTTGTCGGCAACATCGCATCGCAGCCCGATATGACTGCCGTGCGACACCTTCGGCAATTCGGTGGCAGCGACTTCCGCTGCATCACCGTCAATGTCCAAAATGGCCACACGAGCGCCATGCTCGGCAAAGAGTTCGGCTGTGGCGCGGCCGATGCCACGCTTGCTTGCCGCGCCCGAAATGACCGCGGTTTTCCCTTTTAACAACATGAAAATTCTCCTCCCAATGCCTCCCCGACACCGGTCCTCTCATCAACGGCTGTCGCCGAATGAGATCAAGTTGGCAAATCATCGGGCCGACGACAAACGCGATATTTACACTGGGAGGTGAATCTGGTTCACTAATCTCATGCTGAATATGGCCTCCTTATCTGCATTTCGCATCTTCGAATCCGCGGCCCGTCTCGGATCGTTCCGGGCTGCTGCGGAGGAACTGAGCCTGTCGCCCAGTGCCGTCAGCCACGCGATAAAAGGCTTGGAAAAAAGCCTTGGTGTTGCTCTGTTCGAGCGCACGACACGGAACGTGGCGCTGACGCTTTCAGGCCAGACGATGCTGACCCATGCATCGGGCGCCTTCGAGGAACTTCGGCGCGGTGTTGAGGCGATCTCATCCAATCGGGCGCATCTGCTTCGGGTCCACTGCGCACCGAGTTTTGCGGCACAGGTTCTGTCTCCCTTGTTGCCTTCGTTTCTAAGGCAGAAACCGGGCGTCGAAGTAAGGATCGCAGCGAGCACGGCCTACGCACGCTTTGTCGACGGCCTTTATGATGTAGATATCGTCTATGGCGAGCCGCTCAACCGGGAAGATCTGATTGTCGTTCCGCTTGGAGAAGAGATCGTCTCACCAGTGTGTTCGCCGGCACTTGCTGCATCGCTCGTATCTATCCGTGACCTGAAGAGATCACCTCTCATCCGGAGTGATCTGAAACGCATACAGTGGATCGATTGGTTCGAAATCAACGATCTTGGCCCTCCTCCCCAACCGGCTATGTCATTCGACCGATCCTTCCTCGCTCTGGACGCAGCCGCCAACGGGCTCGGGATCGCATTGGAATCAAACCTGCTGGCGCGGCGGGCGCTCGAGAATGGACAATTAGTGCGCCCGTTTGTCGGCAATTATCGTGACAACCGCTACATTGGCCATTATCTCGCCTACCCCAAATCCGGTAACCAGCGGCGCCTTGCCCGTGAATTTGCGGCATGGCTCGAGTTTGAACTAACAGGTAGCACCGGCGCATGAAGTCTTTAGGCAGACCCCATTTCTAATTGGTATCCTTGCAAAGATCAGACGGGGAGCATAGGTACAAGGTCTCATCTGTTTCCGGTAGTCACGTCAAATGGGTAAAGAACAAAAGTCTGTAGAGCAGTTGTTGAACGAATGCGCTGGCTTCGATCTGCGCAGGACAGCTCGGCGGGTTACAAACCTTTATGATCAAATTATTGAACCATCCGGGATTACGGCTGCGCAATGGCCCCTTCTAAGGGCCCTGGAGCACGGGACTTTATCAATGTCGAGACTGTCAACCGAACTGCAGGTCGATCGAACCAGCCTTCGCCGCATGCTTGATCCCTTAGAAAAGCACAACCTCGTTGCCGTGAGCCGAGATCCCCTCGATAAACGAAGCCGGCTCGTATCGCTGACCGAGCAAGGAGATCTGGCAAGGAAGAGCGCCCACACCCATTGGCGGCGGGCGCAGGAGACGCTTTTCCAAATCCTTGGCGAAGACCAGTGGCGGGATCTGGTTTCTGTTCTGCGCAAAACTAATCGGGCGGTTCGTGAAGCGACCCGAGATGATCGCGACGAGACGCTTGGATCCTAGGCATTTGCTGCCAACCCCGGTTGATCAGCATCGGAGACGAACCGATCCACCAGGTTCGCTAACGCGAATTTTGTGACTTTACCCATCGGATTTTTTGGAAGTGAATCCACAAACACGACAAGCGTCGGGCACTTGTAGTGCGCGATTTTCGATCGGCAGCGCGCCATAACCTCGTGCTCTGTCAGCCGGAGGTCATCGGTTAGGACCACTGCAGCCGTCACGCTCTCGCCCCATTTCGGGTCTGGTCTTCCAAATACCGCAGCTTCGCGTATTTCGGGGAAGGCGAGAAGAACGTTTTCAACCTCGGCGGCGTAAACGTTCTCGCCACCTGAAATGATCATTTCCTTGAGGCGACCTTTTACGTCAACGTTGCCGAAGGCATCGTAGACCCCGATGTCGCCGCCGTGAAACCATTCCTGCCGCAAAGCCGTCTCGGTCGCGGCTGGGTTTTCCCAGTAACCGCTAATAACCTGTGGCGACCGCACCACGATCTCGCCAGGCTCTCCCCTTGCTGCGATTGAGCCGTCCGCTGTTATGATGGCTACCTCTGCGCCGGCCGGCGCGCGACCGACGCAACTCGGCGCATGACCACCACCGGGTATGGCGCGATGGACAGCGATGCTACCGGTTTCCGTCATACCGAGTGTGTTTGTGACCTCTACCCAAGGAAGTAACGCGTGGATTCGTGCCAAGAGGACATCGGGTAGCGGTGCCGATGCTGAGCTCCAGTAGCGGAACTCGCGTAGCTGCTCCTTGATGCCACGCTTCTCAATTTGGTCAAGCATCTCGAAACCAATAGTCGGCGGTACGAAGAGAGTGGCGACCTGATGTTTGATCGTTGCGTCCAATACGGCGTTTACGTTGAACTCGCTGTGAATTTTCGCCCAGCCTCCGCTGGTTAACGTACCTATAATTGCTGGTTCGTGCCCCGTTATGTGAAACATCGGGGTTGTCACAAGCCGTGCTTTCTGGCGATGTGTTCGCAATTCTGACAACGTGCTCAGGAACGAGAACCACATCACGTTCCTGTTGCTTCGGACCGCACCCTTTGGAAAGCCCGTTGTCCCCGCGGTGTAGAGGATCGACGCTGCCCGGTTCTCATCCGGATTGATGGCAGGAAAGTTCTTTTCCACGACCAGGTGCGCGACTTCATGAGCAGAAAGACGATCGAACCCAGCGAACTGGACGTCAGACGGAACATCGTGGCGGATGGCGGGGACAAGTGCCGCCAAATCGTCGCTGTGCACTAGTAACTTGGAACCGCTGTTGCGAAGGACGTAGGCAATCTCAGGCGCCTTGAGCCGAAAGTTTACAGGGACAATGATCGCCCCAAGCGCGTTTGCGGCAAGGTAAAGATGGATAAATTCGAGACTGTTTCGGCCAATGATCGCGACCCGGTCACCCGCGCCGACACTGTATGTCTGCGAAAGAAGAGTGCTAAGGCCTCCCACGTGATCAACGATATCACCGTAGGTCGCCGTGCGCCCGTCCACGTCTATCGCGAGGTTTTTTCGGCGCCATCGCGCGCTTCGTCTGATCAGCGACAAGATATCGATAGCATTGAGGAGAGGCGCAGGGGTGGTCGCACTTGAAATGTGCCCATCTGCGTGCGGGCGATCATGTGCCACCAAATAGAAACCGTCCGACCTCAGGGAACACTGAAGTGGAACCTCCGACCAACCGGCTGGTTCACGTTCTTCGCCGGAAAAGGCCCGACGCACCGCACTGACTTGTGGCGAGCGGACAAGGAGGCGACCGGCCGAATTTTCATCCTGCAAAACGTCGCCAGCGGCGTGGACGGCGATATCGACGCTTGGAAAGCCTTGCCATAACGACTGATCGAAATCGTATTCTGCGATGATGCCGTTCGCGGTGTCGCCAAGGACGAGATGCACGTCGGCACCCGCACGCCTCAGTGAAAAACACTCTTGAAGTTGTTCGCTCGTCGGAAGGCTTGCCGTGTCGCTGAAGACGATGAGCCTCAGGCCGGCAAGCGAGCCGGACGCTTCGAGGATTGAGCGTGCGCGGGCAAGACTGTGAAGATCGACGACCCAAGTTTCGACGACCGAGCGAACCCGATTGGGAATAGGGCTTTCCGTATCAAGTTGCAGCACGTGAACGCCGCTCATAATGCTTGCAAACAAGAGCGACTCGAAGAGGAGATTTTCCACTCTGCCCAGCGCACCAATCGTATGTCCCCGGTCATTATCAAGAGCAAAAGATGCAAACAGCCCCGTGTAGACCACGTTAAGGTGAGTTCGCCCTACGAGGCTCAACGGCCCCTCGTCGTCCGTCAACACCCATGACACGATTTCTCCCTCGCCGTCGCTGTGCCGCACAGCTGGACGGGTCCGCGCGACCGATCCAGCCGAACCCCTAAAAATCTCATCGACGGTTATCGAATGCTGATGCGAATATCGGTCCTCAGCGATCCAGAGATCCAACGCCGGATACTCTCCCCTGGGGTGACTTTGAATGAGAACAGGAGTGGCGCCTAACGCCAATACCGCCCAAAAAAGCAAAGCACGCTCTGAAAAATCGCTAGTGGCGATTGCCACTTGCATTCCGGCTCTAATACCGGCCTCAAAAATGGCTCTTGACAATTCTTGCACGCGCGCCTCGGCCTCGGCGCCTGTGAAAGTTCCGCGCCTCCCCGTTAAAACCTGCAAGTCGTGGTTGGCGGTCGTCCCGCGTGAGAGGAAAGTTGCAACCTCGATACCGTCTACTTTTAGTGGCGCTGTGCGTGTCATGGGTACCTCGTAAAAAATCGTCGTCTCTAAGCGAACGACAGATGTTGTCATTTTCTAACGAGGTATAGGCACTCAGAAAGACACGATATTTCGGTAATCTGGAGCAAAAGGAAAAAATATGTGTGTGCACACGCTTTATAGTAATCTACTATTTCGATAGAGTTTAAAGACAGGATTAGCGATGAAGTTATCAGGTGTGCGCGTGCTGGACCTTTCGCAGTTTATGGCGGGGCCATTGATTTCCGCCGTGATGCGCGATCACGGAGCTGATGTCATCAAAATTGAATCTCGTACCGGTGACCCTACGCGGCACGCCGGCCGCGTTGGTGAGGAGGAAAGTACCTTTTTCGCCAGCCTTAATCGCGGCAAACGTTATGTCGCTGTGGATCTGAAAGCTCCTCAGTCGCGATCCGCACTGCAAAAACTAGTTCAGGCCGCTGACGTGCTCGTGGAATCTTTCGGACCGGGCACGAGTCGCCGCCTTGGCCTCGACTATAATACTGTGAAGGATTGGAACCCCGACCTCGTTTACTGTTCGGTCAGCGCTTTTGGTCAAACTGGTCCCTTGCGCGAGGTCGGCTCGCACGACCAACTGGTGCAGGCGATTGCTGGCACATATGCGCGAGGCCATGACGGCAGTCCGATTGCGCCGACTGTCCCTATCGCCGGCGTTGTTGCCGCCTACTCGGCTCTTTCTGGGATTCTGATGGCGCTTCTGGCCGCACGCGAAGGGAGAGGAGGCGACCATCTTGATCTCTCAATGTTCGATGCGACACTAACTGCGCGCCCCACTGCCCTGTCACAAGCGCTGAGCACCCTCGATGCGCCGCAGGAATTTACTTTCAATGTCGGTATCGCTCTTCTATCGACTTACCGCACTGCGGACGCCAAATGGCTTTCTTTGGGTGCGCATGAACCTCGATATGCACGGGCATTGCTCCAGGCTCTGGAGCGCGAGGATCTAATCCCGCACGCGATAACGCCGGGGGCAGATCAATCCGCCGTAGCGAGCTTTTTAAGGCGCGCTTTTGCCTCGAGGACTTTGGACGAATGGCTCGAGTGGACAAAGGACAAGCGGCTGAGCCTCGGTCCCGTATTGAACTTCGCTGAAGCCTTGGCCCATCCACACACCGAGGCCCGCAGCATGCTTTTGCGAGACCGGAACGGTCGGCCGCACCTTGGAACACCGCTCAAGTTTTCGGCCGATCCTGGCGAACCCGACCTACGCCTGGGGCGGGTCGGTGAAGATACCCTTGCCGTCCTCAAAGAGATTGGTATCGACGAAAACTCCCTGGATGAGCTGCTTCGGACTGAAGCGATTTTCGCCCCTGACGCTCCAGGTATCGGTGCTGGCTATAAGACGATCCTGCAAGAGGCGCCAATCCATGGATGAACAGCACTCTTCGAGCCAAAGGTGGACCATGGCAGTACGATTTTTAACGCTTTCTTTGTTTTTCACGTTGGCTTTCGCCGCGTTCGCAGGACCGGGCCAGGCGCAGGAGAAGACGAAATTCCGCTTCGGCGTTCTATACTCAAATCCCCTCGCAGCATTGATTGCCGTTGAGCGTGGCTATTTCAAAGAAGAGGGGATCGATGTCGAACTCGTCCCAGTCCAAAACGGCCCTGCAGCCATTGCCGCCGCGACCAGCGGCGCCGTGGATGTGACGTTCGGGGACATCCTGGCATGGTCCAGCGGTCTTTCAAACGGCTTCACCAATGTAAAACTTTTGCTGCCGGGTACGTACAACGGTAGTTCGGACCTGTTGGTTGGACCCAAGTCAAGTTTGCGCGTAGCTTCCGACTTTGTAGGCAAGCGCATCGGCGTTCCCCCTGCCCCGACTTTTGGTCTTTCCGTGCGCATATGGCTTGAGGCCGCCGGCGTAGACCCTTCGAGCGTCAAGCAGGTGATAATTCCTACAAACGGAGACGGCCAGGCGCTGGCCCGCGGCGATGTTGATGCTGTACTGACGTTCGAACCGGCGTCGAGCCGTCTGGTGCTTGAACAAGGCGCCGTCTCTCTCGGCGATACAACGGAAAAGGCCGCTCCCGAAGGAGCAACCTTCACCGCTTATTACGCCAATGAAAACTTCGCTAAAACCAATCCCGAACTGCTTGCTCGGATCGCCCGAGCTATCAATCGCGTGGTCGCTGATGAGAAGAATATAACGATCAAGGAACGGGCGTTGATCCTCGGTAAATATAGCGGAATAGACTTGGTCGAGCTGGACAAGGCCGTGCCCGGTCTCATCGATCGCATCCGTTTCGGCAAATTTCAGACCAAACCCGTAAATATTGCCGCAACGCAGGCATGGCTCGATCGAGCTGCAAAATTCGGGGGCGTTCCTGCTTCCGTGGACATCACGCCGCATATTCTATCACCTGCTTTGGGGAAATAAGTTCGTGAGTACGCTTTCGACATCAAATAGTGGCGCGCGTCCGATCTCGCATGGCGCCCGGGTCGCGTTCTCCGACATCGCTAAAGGATACGGGAATGGGAACCGCCAGTCTTTGGCGCTTCAGGGGCTTAGTGGCACCGTTGCGGCAGGTTCCTTCGTGTCCGTCGTTGGGCGGTCTGGTAGCGGGAAGTCAACGCTGCTGCGCATTCTTGCAGGCCTCTTGCCTTCTGACGCAGGCCTGATCGAGATCGACAACAACGTGGTTGAAGGCCCGCCTTCGGGCGCCCGGTATGTCTTCCAAAATTACAGCGAATCTCTTTTTCCCTGGTGTTCTGTCGAAGCCAATATCCGCTTTGGTCTTAAGAACGGGTCTGCCACGCGAAATTCCAGCGATGCGGGTCCGCTTCACTATCTGAAGCTCGTCGGGTTGGAAGATGCTGCGGCCAAGTACCCGTGGCAGTTGTCAGGTGGCATGCAGCAGCGCGTTGCGATAGCCCGAGCGTTGGCGTCCTCGCCTCGTGTTCTGCTGATGGACGAGCCTTTCGGCGCGGTTGACGCTCTCAGTCGTTCCAAGCTGCAGGACATGCTGCTTAAACTTTGGGAAGAGCTTGGCCTGACTATTCTGCTTGTCACGCATGACATCGACGAGGCCCTCTACTTGTCAGACCGCATCCTTGTACTGAACCCGGACGGCGATGGTTTCGCTGCGGACGTTGAGGTTGCTCTGCCCCGCCCGCGCTCGCAGATCGAGACGCGCGAGCACGAAGCTTTCAGCCATCAACGGCGGGAACTGTATCAGCTGATCCTTGGCCAGTAGCTCACATTGGAACAACGCATGACGATTTCAACCAATACATATGCTGTGCCCATCCCCAAGTCCAATACCGGTCGCGGCCCTTTCACAAAGGTGGCCTTTCGGCCTCCATTGCGCACATCCGGATGGATCGCAGTGATATTGTTGCTCGTGTCGTGGGAGCTCAGCGTTAGGCTCGGGTTTATCGCTCTCCCGAGCGTCCCCGCCCTTTCGAAAGTTGCGACGACCTGGTGGCTGGAAGCCAGTTCAGGACGCCTCATTAGTGAACTTGGCTCGACGCTTGGCCTGATGGCAGTTGGATATGGCCTTGCCGCAATAATCGGCATAGTTATCGGGTTGGCGATGGGGAGCAGTAAGGTCATCTGGGAGCTGCTGGAACCCTTTGTCGAGCTTTTGCGGCCACTGCCCATTTCAGCGCTTGTCCCGCTACTTATTCTCTTCCTCGGGATCGACGCCGCTCTCAAGGTCACGGCAGTCACGCTCGGCGCGGTCTTCCCCATCCTTGTCAATACATATGCGGGTGTACGATCGGTGACCCCGACGCTTCGTGAAACAGCGAAGACATTCGAGCTGAGCCGATGGCGGACGCTGATCGCTGTCGTTTTTCCTCATGCCTCACCATACATCTTTGTCGGTCTTCGAACTTCGCTCGCCATTTCGCTCATCATCAGTGTTTTTGCGGAAATGATCGCGGGCAGCGCAGGGATGGGTTTCTTCATCCTCCAGGCGCAGCAGACATTGAGTGTACAGAAGCTTTATGCCGGTGTTCTGACCCTGGCAGTCGTCGGATATGTGTTGAACGCACTCTTCCTGCGATTAGAAAATCTCGTTCTTCCATGGCGCGTGGATGGACCACTTCGTCGAGCTTAGCCGCGAGAACCTCGCTCCAAATTGTCAGGAGATTCAAATGACCACCCTTGCTCCCCAAGCACCGGCAAAAACCGTGGGCCTCTCAAGCACCGAAGCGGAGGAGGTTGCGCTCCAAACACGCCTCAAGGCAGGTGGAAACGTCGAAACGATCGATGAGATGACTGACCGGTATCGGTTGGTTCTGAAAGCGACGATCTCCATTTCTGCCGATCTTGAGGTCATGACGCTACCCTTGCAGCACAATTCGTTTTTCAAGAGCAATTCGATCAACGAGCGCATCGCTTTGGCTTCGGCATTGCAAGACGAGATGGGCCACGCCCAAATCATGTTTCGGCTGCTTGAGGATTTCGGAATAGACCCCTACGAGCAACTTTTCATCAGGCGGCCTGAAGACTTCAAAACATTCTATAATCTTGAGTGGGAGCCTATTGACGCGATCTCCACGGCCGTGGGTCACATCATGGGTGACGCGGCGGGTTACATTACGACGATCGACCTAGAATCGAACTGTTCTTACGGCCCCTACAGCAGATCGCTTCGCAAAGTTAACTTCGAAGAGAACTTCCATGTGAAGCGCGGCGAGTACAGTATTCGACATTACATGGGGCTGGGTGAAGAGGTGCGTCAACGCGTTCAGGCTCAGATTGATCTGACGTTCCCACGCACGGCGGAATGGTTCGGCACGACCGACGACGTCAAGTCGCGTACAGACCAGTTGCACTATCGCGTCCGGGGACTGAGCAATGATCAACTGCGTCAGCAATGGCTGTCCAGGGTAGTGCCGTTTTGCGAGGAGGTCGGGCTGAAGGTCCCTGCCCATTTTGACGCGGAACTCGGGATTTACGTGTTGGATTACCAGCTTCCCATCCTGTTCAACAATGAGGTCGGAAAATGGGACTTCCGCACAGTGACGTGGGAAGAGAAGAAGGCGCAGTGGAAGCGCGGCGGACCATTTAAGATCCCCGGACTGACACGCCTTCAGCAAGAGCTCTGGGGAGACGACCTTTGGTAACGGAACTCCAGGTCAAGGCCGCACTGAGGGCCGTGCACGATCCCCACGTACCGGTTCCCATCGAGGAGATGGGCATGTTGCGCGGGATAGAGATTGCCGATGATGGGACCGTTATGGTCGAACTCGGCATCCCTTGTCTGGCTTGTCCAGGCGTCTCAATGCTGAAGAACGATATAGTTCAGGCCGTAAGCACGATTGCGGGTGTCACGGGCGTCATCGTTGACGAAGGCTGGCATCACCACTGGACGACGAGCATGATTGCGCCGGAAGCACGGGAATTCATGCGCAGAAATGGAATTCGAACATGAGCGAAAAGAGCGGTTTCAAGAAGATTGATACGGCCCTCGAAATCGGGCCTTCTGGGCCGACCCACTATGAAGTGTTTGCGCGTGCCGATGCAGGGGCCCAACTCGAGCATATCGGAAGTGTTGAGGCCCCGAATGTAAAGCTTGCGAAAGCGCGCGCTTGGTATCTTTTCGATCACATTTCCTGGCAGCAAATGATCATCGTTCCGTCAGTAGCGATCGTGCAGATTCATCCTGCCCGCAACCATCTCGAACCTGGAGCCTGAACGATGTTGTCACAAAAAGCATTGGAGAAGCAGCTGTTCAGCGAGTTGCTCGCTATAGCAGATACCAAATTTGTACTTGGAAGCTGGTATTTCATCGCTCTTCCGAACGGTCGGTCAGTGCAGGATTGGACCGCGCTTTGCGCACTAACGCAGGATCACTACGGCCACTCCCGCGCTCTTTACCGTTACTTTGCCCGGTACGGTTTCACGCGACCGGAAGCAGAGTGGCAGCGTGAAGCGGCCGACATCCGAAGCGCCCGCGTGCTCGATTATCCGCCTGAGTCCTGGGCTGATCTCATCGTCACGGCGTATCTTGTGGAACTCGCCGTAACTTTGAGGCTAGGCTCATTTGCTGCGGCTGATGGTGACGGCGCGTTTGCGCGTCTGGCGCGCAAGATCCAAAACGAGTCGAGGTTCCACCTTGTGTATCTCGAAGGATGGCTGGACGTTTTGACGAACGGTATCGATGAGGATATTCACCGTTCGCTGCAAAAGCGCCTGAAGCTGTTTATCGAGTGGTGGGGCCCAGCGGATGTCGATGATGTGGTCCATTTGAGCGGCACCCGATCAATCGATGATACGGCACTGCTTGCCGAGTTCAGAGAACAAGTTAGCGCCGCCCTCCCGGCGTTCTCGTCGACTATCAATGAATTGACCGCTGGAAATCGTGGTGGCGCGGTCTCGGCTGAACTTCGTCGAAGTGGACGGCGGGGCATACCCGAGACGCTATATGAGCTCCTTCGCTTCAAGGAACCTGAACTTGCGGTCCCGTGAAACCTCTTCGAGCGTCACGAATCCTCCTATCTCTGTTCGCTGCACCCATTGTGATGGAGACAACGTGCGCATGGAGTCGCTCTTCGGAGGGAGCGTTTCCGAGGTGCTGTATCGGTGCCTCGATTGTCGAAGCTTTTTTCATTGGGTGAAGTGGCGAGACGATCTTCGTCAAGAAGAGGAGAAGAGTTTTGGAAGATGAGCTCGCAGATCGTTAGATTGGTCGCCGTACCACAGTCAGTTGTGGCATCGCTAGCCGATTAACTGTTCAGAACCCCTGTGTGGCAATATGGCTCCAATATGACAGTGAAAAAAAGGCACGAAGTTGTTGTCTTACTTCGCCAGCACTTCGTACCTAGTGGCGTAGGCGACATTGATTATTGGCGGGACGGCGGTTACCTGTCCCGCCTGCAAGATTTCTGAGATTTCTCATGCTGCGCGAAAGCCAAAGATGCTGGTGGCAGTATCGGTTAGCGCGCCACCCTCAGACCGGCGGCCTGACGGTGTAACGTCTGTCAAATCTCTTCATCCTGAAACAGCTGCTCTGTCTTCCTGGAGCGATTTTCTCGCGCGCGCAGGCAGCTGAATCCCAGTCTGAGCCATAAATGGGACAGTTGACATTATAGATTTCGTTTGACATCAATAATGTTCGTTCTGGGTCGTCCGGGCGCTAGTCAGGTTGACCTTCTTCCTGACCACACCGAGAAAAATGCCGTCTTGGCACGCTGCGCGGTTCGCCTAACCATTTCCAAAAAGGAGCAGTAATGACCATGAATTATTCCAATGCACCAACTCGATCTGTTGATGTCGGTGGGACGCCCTTCGTTTACCGCGAGATCGGAACCCCGGGCGGCGTCCCGATCGTTTTTTTGCATCACTTTACCGCCGTGCTGGAAGACTGGGACCCACGGGTTATCGACGGTCTGGCAAAAAATCATCATGTCGTCATCTTCAACAACCGGGGCGTGGGCGGTAGTGGCGGTGAAACGCCGACGTCCGTACAGGAAATGGCCAGGGACGCTGTCGCCTTCATCGGCGCGCTGGGACATAAGACGGTTGATCTTGTCGGGTTCTCGCTCGGCGGCTTCATCGCCCAGGTGATTGCCGTTGACAATCCGGGGCTGGTGCGCAAGCTAATCTTGGCAGGTACCGGTCCTGCCGGCGCAGACTTGGCCGATGCAGCAACGCCCAACCCTCCCCTGGATTTGGAAGGCGTAATCGCCAAAGCGCAGGCGGCGGGCAAGCATCCAAAGCATCTTCTGTTTTTCACGCAGACCGCTGCGGGGCAGATGGAGGCAAACGCTTTCCTCGCGCGCCTCGATGAACGCGAGGATGATCGCGACCACGCCGTGACTCCTGAAACCATACACGCTCAAACGGAAGCGATCGGCAAATGGAATCGGGAAGCGCCAGTCGGCCTCACGGAGTTGAACATTCCCACGCTTATCGTCAACGGCGATCGAGATGTAATGGTGCCGACGGCACGTTCTCTCGAGCTTCTCCGGCTCATTCCTGATTCACGCTTAAGCATTTATCCCGATGCTGGACACGGCGGCCTGTTCCAATTTCACGCGCTCTTCGTCGAGCAGGCTCACGGATTCCTGACCGAACCAGCCTAATCTAATGCGACGCATGAAGCGCGGCTTGTAGCTTGGTCAACGGACCCGGTTTGAGATTAGATCCTAGCTCTGCTGCGATATTCGATGGCGCGGAACCATGTCACCTAATAGGAAAAGTCACAGATGAACGAGGGACTAGCGGATTTGAGCGGACTTGATCAGGTAAGGGAACTTCTCGCTAAGGGTTTACAACCTCCCTTCGGGGAGAAACTGGCCATATCACTCATCGAAGCTGATTACGGCCACGCTGTATTCGAGGGTATGCCCGACGCCAGCGCTTATAATCCGATGGGTACTGTACACGGTGGCTACATCGCGACAATGCTGGACAGTGCGTGCGCCGTCGCCACGCATACTGGTCTGAAGCCAGGCTTCGCGTATACAACCCTCGAACTGAAAGTCTCCTTTCTCAGGCCCCTTACCGAGCGAAGTGGTGTCGTGCGTGCGGTCGGGCGGCTCGTCTCTATCGGAGGTCGTGCGGCGTTTGCAGAAGCGACGGTTCACGACGGCGATGGCCGGTTATCGGCTACCGCGACGTCTACGCTCTTGATCTTCCAGCCCCGCTAATGGCCAAGTGTCTCCACATGGCTTTCGAGTGATGACTGCGTGGAAGCGAAATTCTCAGGCAACATCGGCATCTGGCGCGGCTCTTGATCTGGAATGTGCGGAGCGTTTCGGCCTTCTGGATCATCGCATAGATTGTCGCTTCGTCTTGCTTGATGGCCCCGAACGGTGTGGTGATACGGGCGACATTCGCGTTGTCATATGGATGCCGATCTCACTAGAAATCCAGAACGGCCGCCAATATCCAGCAGGCCGGCGACGGACGTGTCGGTCGCCGGCCGACTTCAGCTTTATCCCCCTGTGACACTTTTCATGGCGGCTCGCTGCATCGATCGCGGCGTCAGGCGGTTTGAGAATATAATGATGTTGTTCATCAATCCTGGGAGGACGGAAGCTTTTCCTTGTGATAGCGCGCGAAGACCACTTTCGGCGACAGGACGGGGCTTCATCGTTAGAAACCGCAGCATGCGTGAGACAGGTGCGCTTGCGGCCGAATCGAACCCGGTTTCGGTGTGTCCTGGGCAAAGGCAGGTGACCGTCACGCCTCGAGGGCGGAGTTCGTCGTGCAAAGCTTCTCCAAACGACAACACGTAAGATTTCGTTGCTGCATAAGCGGCAAACCCGGGAACGGGCTGGAATGACAGAATGCTTGCAATGAGGAGTATCTGACCAGACCCGCGGGTTGCCATATCCTGCCCGAAGATAAAGCTCAGTTCCGTGACCGCTGTGATGTTGAGCTGTATCATATCGGTCGTGCGCTCTAGCGGGGTGTCCAGGAAGTCGCCGTGCAACCCATACCCGGCATTGTTCACCAGAATATCGATCTGCAGCGACTGGTCGTCCAGACTGCTCTTCAAGCGAGCGGCAGCGCCAGGGGCTGCAAGATCGATCGGTTCAACAACGATCTCGACACCATATTTCTGTCGAAGCTCTATGGCGAGCTTCTCCATCGGCTCCCTGCGCCGCGCGGCGAGCACGAGATTTACGTTTTGTGCTGCCAGTAGTTCGGCATATTCAAGGCCCATGCCGCTGGAGGCGCCGGTAATCAGGGCCCGCTTCGTTGCGGCACCATTGAATTTTCTGATGAGGGAGGTTTGCGTTTCCGCGTTAGCGACGTTTTGCATTTGGTTTCCTTTCAATTAGATGGACATGTCGGCGGAGCTGACGCGAAGTCTTGCTTGTTAGCTCCTACAGGGTTTGATTTTTACCGGATCATGAGGTTTAGGATGCGCTCGACCAACTTTCCGTAGGGAGGATGGAACATTTTGACGGTGTTCCACCGTCCCTGCTCATAGATACCTTTGGCATGGCTCAGTCGCCTGAAGCCCTCGACGCCGTGATAAGCGCCTATTCCGCTTGCGCCCACGCCGCCGAAAGGCAGGTCATCCTGGGCGACATGCATGATCGTGCCGTTAATCGTAACGTTGCCTGATGTCGTGCGGTCGAGCACCTTTCGGCGTTCCGCAGAGTCTCCACCGAAATAGTAGAGAGCCAGCGGCCGCGGACGGGCGTTCACATAGGCGATCGCTTCACTGATGTCTCGATAGGAAAAGATAGGCAGAATGGGACCGAATATCTCCTGGTGAGCGATTTTCATCTCATCGGTGACGCCCAGCACTACCGTCGGCGCGAGCGTATGCGGACGGCGGGCGGCGTCACCAGGCCGGTGCCCGACCTCGATAATCTGTGCGCCGTGGGCACGGGCATCCTCGATCAGGTCGATCAGCGTCCCATACTGACGGTCGTTGACGATGGAAGTGTAGTCCTTGCTGGTCGGACCGTCTGGATAGGCCGCCTTTGCCAGCCTGTCGAAACTCGCGACAAATGTGTCGACCTCGGATTCGTGCACCAAGGCATAGTCGGGGGCGATGCAGGTCTGCCCACCGCTAAGAAGCTTCCCCCAGACGATATCGGACACAAAACGATCCTGAACACCGCCCTTGGCAACGATTGCCGGAGACTTCCCGCCAAGCTCCAGGGTGACCGGCACGAGATTGTCGCTCGCCGCCTTCATCACCGCGCGCCCCACTGCTGTGCTGCCGGTGAAGACAAGGTGATCGAACGGTAGGGTTGAGAAGGCCGCACCGTCACCCTCGACGAGCGCAACCTGTTCTTCCGTGAAGATTTCACCGAGCATCGATGAAAGGAGGGCATTTGTTGCCGGCGTCACATTGGACGGCTTGAGCATGACGCGGTTCCCCGCGGCGATCGCGGTCACCACCGGCATCAGAGATAGCTGAATTGGATAGTTCCAAGGCGAGATAACGCCAACGACGCCAACCGGCTGATACTCGATTCGGGCTCGGCCGAATTGCATCAGGAGCGAAACATGACGCCGCTCAGGCCGCATGAAGCGACGCAAGTTTTTGCTTAGATAATCGATGCCGGCGATCACTCCGAAGACCTCCATGATCGCTGTCTCGTGACGGGCACGATGCCCGAAGTCCGAAGAGACGGCCGCCTCAAGGGCCGCGCGGCGACCGATCAGTGCCTGCTTCAGTCTGGCGAGATTGGCGCGACGATCCGCGAGTGATGGCGCCCCGTCGCGGAGAAAGGCGGTTCGCTGGGCGGTGAGGATACGGCCCATGTGGTTGGCGTCGGTGAATTCTTCTATAGCGTTCATGGCATACTCCGATGTAGACAAAAGCAACATGGAGGTCTATATAGACCGCAATGTTACCACTGTCAACAATGTATCCAAGAGAAACTTTATCGCCATGACAGACGTCCAAAACCGCCCCTATCATCACGGTGATCTCCGCCGCGCAATCATTGAAACGGCGTTAGACATGCTCCGGGATGACAAGAACTGGCAGTTCACGCTGCGAGAAGTCGCCCGTCGGGCCGGCGTCAGCCACGCTGCGCCCTACAAACACTTTCCGGATAAAGCAGCTCTGCTCGTCGAACTCGCCATGATTGGATTTGATCGACTACGCGAGGCGCTAGCGGAGGCGAAACCCGAAGCCCCCCGATCTCTGCTCGAAGAAATCATGCCGATATCTCTGGCATATGTCGCGTTCGGAACCGATAACCCGGCCCTATACCGGCTGATGTTCAGCGCGGAGGAAGGGCGAGCCGTAGGAATGCATCTCGATCAACGGGCGTTAGCGGTATTCGACATAGTGCTGGACATGCTCAACCGCGGTCAAGCTGCCGGGACCATTCGCAAGCGACCTGTCAGGGGACAGGCGACCGCCGCATGGGCGCTCATTCACGGTATCACCTTGCTCGCGATCGATGGGCTCCTGGTGCCAGAAAAAGTCGGATCTGCGCCGCTGGATGCAGCCATTGCCACTCTGGTGGAAGGGCTCGCAATCCCGCAACCGACCACTGAGTTCATACGAAGCCTGGGGCCGCGTGAACAATGATTTCGCGTTCTGGGCGTCATCCGATCAAGCAGCGTCGGCTGTAGTAGGCACTCGAGCCCGGCTGGCTGGCTCTACCTTGATTATCTCGTCGCTGGAGCCGAATGCAGTGTCGATTATATCAACTGTCGGGAGCCGATCGAGCCAACCGCTTTCTCTACGGGAGGCCCATCACGCTCTTCAACGATATTGCCCCGGAAAAACAATATCCTGATCTACGAGGACACTGAATCTGTAGCCGGGCCGGATCTGCAACGTTGGCTGCACGTCCATGTTACGCTGGATTGTGCGGTCGGCTACTCGCCCAAAGGTTTCGGCAAAATTGCGCCTTGCCGCATCGGACGCCGTATCCTGCGTGGCAAGCGTTGAGCTCTGGGGCACCGCCATGTCGATGCCGGTCCCAATCAGGGCAATCATGACCGCCGAGCCGAAGGTTTTGAGATAGTGGTTGTTCACCTTGTCATTGAAGCCACCGTAGCCTTCAGCATCCGTGCCGGCCATGCCGCCGATCTGCAACGTCGAGCCGTTCGGGAAGATAATGTCTGACCAGACGACGAGCACGCGGCTCTGCCCGAACGACACTTTGCTATCGTAACGGCCGAACAGTTTCGTGCCCTGCGGGATCAGCAGGCGATGGCCGGTCGCGCTGTCATAGACATTCTGGCTGACCTGCGCGGTGATGCGCCCTGGAAGGTCGGAATTGATGCCTGTTATCAATGTTGCCGGAATGACGGATCCGCGTTTTAACTCGTACAGGGACTGTTGTGGTACGACCCGGTTCGGCAGATAGCCGAGATCCTTGAGATCGGTATTGAAGAAGTCTTCCTTGGAAGTCTGTCCGTTGGGGTCGATGTTCTGTCCGCCCAGACCAGCGCGCAAGGCCGCGGCGTAAAGATCGGATGCGTTTCCGTTCGCCGCGGCTGTCGTCGTCCGGCCTCCTGCGCTCTCATCTTTTTCCGACCGCGCTTCCAGCTTGCCGCGATCGATGGCGAGCGGCGCGTCGTAAGCGGAGTCCCGCGCCTGCATTCGGGCCATCCTCTGGCGTTGCTGCTCGCGCAAAACCTGTTCCTGTTGCTCGCGTGCGAGTCGCGTGCGCCAAACCTCTTCCGGCTCCAGTTCCGATCCTTTCCGTTGTTCTTGTGTCGGTTCGGGTTGCGTGAATGGGTTGGCCGCCTTGTGTTCGGCCTGCGTCGTCTCGACCGGCGTCGGCTGGAACGTCGTCTGCGGCTGTGGCTCACCAATGATGCCGTCGGTGACCCCCCGCTTGATCTGGTCGGCATAGGTCGAGGCCGGATTGCCCGAACTGGTGTCCGGACCGTTATCCTTGCCGAAGTAAAGCCCGCGCGAGGTAAGGCCGTAGAAGATGATGGCAAGGAATGCGACCAACAGCACGATCACGACGATGATTGGCACGCGGTTCACGCGCTTGATGCCGGATGTGGCCTGACTGTTCCCAGCACCTCCAAGCTTGAGAGATTCTACCATGATTTCCTCCCTCACCCGCGCCGCATGAGCGACAGCGCGCTTGCCGGTGTTGCACCCGATGTCGTGACTGTGTAGGCCCGACCGAGTTCGACACTGCTCGTAGAGAGCCGTGCGAGCACCTGTCCGTCGTAGGGCATGATCACATAGGCGAGCGGGATGACGGCTGCGCTACTATCCGTCTTCTGGTCGGTGACAACGGCATAGCCCCATCCCTTCAATGCCGCTTCAAGCGCCTGTCCGAAGGGAGAACCATCTTGCTTGAGCACAACGGTCGCCTTCCCCTGTCCGATCTGTTCGGCAAGTCGGCTGACCATGTCGCCGGCGATCGCGCCCGCCGCCGGTCCGGAGATTGCGGGAGGTGCCGCGCTGGAGGCAAGGACGTTGGTGTCCATCGACTGGCAACCGGAAACGAGGATGGCGAGGGCAATCGTTGCGGCGAAGCACCGGATCGGGCCTAGACGGTTTCCGCCACGACGGAGGAGATTCAGCATTACCGCCCTCCCCTGCTGATCGTCACCTTCTGCTGTTTCCAACCGACGCCTGAGACGAGGACGGCACGATCGATATTGTAATCGACCACCATCATGTTGCTCTTCATGCGATAGTTGACGATGCGGTTCTGGCCGCCGGAGACGACGAAGAGAACCGGTGCATCCTGCCCGGAGATCGACCGCGGAAACTGGATGTAGGTCTTTTGTCCATCCGAATAGACCCGCGTCGGCCGCCAGCCGGCACTGCCGGAGACGGAATAGGCAAAGCTCAGTTGCTCGGCCGGAACGCCAGCGCCCGGGATCGTACTCGCCTCCAGGCGCGCGTTAACGTCGGCAAGCTTTGCCGAGACGTCCTCGGGATATTCAAACCCGACGCGCGCCATATACTGCGTGGCATGTGACTTGAGCTGGATGTGATAGGTCCGCCGCGACGTCGTCACGACCATCGAAGTCAAAAGACCCGGCTCCGACGGCTTGACGATCAGGTGGATCGCCTGCCCACCGGCCGCACCCGAGGTCGCAGGCTCCACCTTCCAGCGCACAGTGTCGCCGACCAGAACGTCGCGAACGACCTCGCCGCCCTGGAGCTCGATATCGCAGACCTGCAGCGGCGAGCAGACGACGGACGGCTGCACTTCGCCATAGAGGAAGACTACCTTTCCATCCGCACCTTTGGTGACAAGGCCGCGGCTTCCACGCCACTGGGTCGAGATGCCCATTCCCTTCGCCTCGTTCACCGTGACACCATCGGCGGCAAGTGCGTGGGAGGGGGCGAAAGCCATCACCGGGAAAATGAGCAGCATGGTGGCGCTCGCAGTCAGCGTGGCCCGTACTCTGATGTGTCGTCTGTTCATGTTGGGAGCCATGCCTTTCAAAGCTGCGCGGTCCAGTCGAAGTCTCGTAGGTAGAGACCGATGGGATTGAGGCGGATGACGCCCTCGTCCTGAGGCGGTGTCAAAGTTACGGTGGCGATCCCGCGGAAGCGGCGCGTGGCTGTCTCCTTGCCGCGGCGATCCCGCTCGAACTCGGTCCAGTCGATCTGGTAGCTTTGGTTCGACAGTGCGACGATGTTGTTGACCTCGATCGCCACCGTTGCGGTCTTCGCCTTCTCGAATGGCGAATTCGAGCGAAACCAGGCATTGACCTTCTCGGTCGCGGGATCGGACGTGCGCAGCAGCCCATAGGTCCGGTCGATATATTGCTTCTGCACGACAGCATCCGGCGTAACGGAGCGGAAGTTCGACACGAAACTGCCGAGTGTTGCGCGTACCACGCGTGGATCGGCATATTCAATCTGCTGCGGAAAGCCGGCATTGACTGATGTGCCGAGCTTGTCGACTTCGACGATATAGGGGATCAGCTTGACCTGGGTGCTCTGGTAAAGCGCGTAGCCAAAACCGATAACGGCCATCGTCATTCCGGCGATGCCGACGACGCGCCACGCGGCTGCCGCTTTCACGTACGAGCCATAACGTTCGTTCCATTCGTTGCGCGCGGCGATGTAGGGATTATCTGGGACATTCTGTCCTGCCATTGCGGAGCGGCCTTTCGTCATTTGCTGTCGTTGATTGGCGGTGGTGGAGGCGGTGTGCCGGGCCGGCCGGATGGTTGATCGAGTTTGGGGTTGGCAAGGCCAAGGATCGACCCGGCATAGGCGCCGGGCGAGCCAATCGCCTTTTCCTTTGCCGCCGAGCCGACGGCACCAGCGGCTCCGCCGATTCCGGCTTGCATGCCGCGCAGGGCCGCACTGGCAAGAGAGGCGCCCCCTGCCCTTGCGGCATTCGCGGCCCCGAAGCCTCTGTTGGCCGCACCTGATATCAGGAAGCCGGCGCCGAGTGCCGCGGATGCCGCTTGCCCGCCATGACGAATGGCTTCCATGCCGCCGCCGGCCGATGCGCCCTGGACCACGCCCTGCAGAATGGGGGGCACATACATGGCGATGACGAAGACAACGACCGAGATGCCGGCAATCGCCAGCGTGGTGATGAACTGTTCAGAGGTCGCGGTTGGCGCCTCTGCCAGACCGAGAAGGATGTCGGAGCCGATCTTCGCGATCATCACCAGCGCCATCAGCTTCATGCCGACGGAGAAGGCGTAGACCAGGTATTTGATGGCGAAATCCTTAGTGTGGGAGGAACCCCCGAGCCCGAGCATGATCATGCCAGCGAGCAGGCCGACATACATCTCGACCATGACGGCAACGAAGATCGCAGCGACGAGGCTGAACGACACGACGACCACGACCATGGCGAAGACGGCGGCGATCGCCAGCGTGTTATCCTCCCAGAGGCCGAACTTTGCCTGTTCCGACATCTTCGTTGCGACACGAATGCCGGCATCGAAGATGTTGGCGGGAGATGCCGAGCCGCCACCGGCGCCGATCTGGTAGAGACTGTCGACCACGGCCTTGGCGAACTCCGGTCCTCTGTCGAGGATGAAGGCGAATAGGCCGATGAACATGATGCGCTTGACGAGTTCAGCGAACCAGCTGTCGAGCGAGGCGGCGTTGATTGCCAGCCATACGGCCGCGATCCCGACCTCGATGCCGGCGAGGATCCAGAACAACGAGCGGGCGGCATTCATCACCGTCGTCTCCCAGCCCTTGGCGGCGGTGACGACGGAATTTTCGAGTGTGGTCAGGACCTGGCCCTGCTGTGCCAGCGCCGGCGTGGTAACCACCAGGACGACCGCAATCGCGATGAAGCTCCGCTCATGAGCGCGAAAAGAGGGAGCGGCTACCATCGTGGTTTCATCTCCTGGCCCCCGCGAATGTCGCGGTCGGAGTTCCCACCAAAGAACTGTTCGCGATGTTGGCGCTGTTCTTCATCAGAGGATGAATTCATTGGGGCGGTGCCTGACCCTGAGACTGGCGTGGCCTGCTGCTGAACGACGACCCAGGTGATAAAGCTTGCACCGGCCGCGGAAACGACCGCCACGAGGGCGATAATGACGATCAGACGCGGGCTCACCAGCGCGGCTCCATCGTCTGGCCGTTCCTGATGTCACGCTCGGTCCCGCTGAAGAATTGTTCGCGCCGCGCTTGCGCCAGGTCCTTTTGTGCCTGTTCGGACTGGAACCAGGTGCCCATCATCGTCATCTGCTGGGAGACCAGACCCCGCAGTTTCTGCATCTGCGCGACCTGCTGTGCGGCGATTTCGTGCCCGACCTGCAATGCCTTCATCTGGCCATCGGCCGTTTCCGACATCGACCTGAGCTCCGACATGGTGCTCTCCTCACTAGAGAATTGCTCGGCCGTAAGATTGGCGGCCTTCAACGTGCCGGCGATGGTGTCGCGATTGGTGTCGGACCAGTTCTGATAGGTCGTGGAGAAGCTCGCACCATCAGGCAAGTTGCTCTTCATATCGGCGAAGCTCTGAAACCGCTGCTTGAGGACATCGTCGGCATTGCCCATGGAGAAGGCGACGCCCTGGCCCTGGTTGACGACGGTCTGGAGGTTCTTCAGATCGCTTTCGACTTGTCCCCACACATGGTTCGGAAGCTGCGCGGTGTTCTGCAGCATGTTCTTGTAGATGTTGAGCTGGTTCTGGATCTGCTCGGCCAGCTGCGAGATCTGGGTGATCTGATTGTTTACCTGTTCGGCGGACTTGCCGACCAGACTGATCAGTTCGGTATTGTTGGCAAGCTGGGTCCATTCGGTTGCCTGTCCCGTGACGCCACCGGCCTGCGCAGGAAGCGGAAGAGCGGACGAGAGCATGAAGGCCGCACCGAGCGCGGCGTGCAAGATTCTATTGAGTCGGGAAGAGCGTGTCGGCATGGGCGATCCCCCTTTGTTGGAGCCAATGGAGAGGCCAGCTGGCCCCATGTTCAAGATGCAGGGCACGGATGCGCTTGAGGTCTTCCTTTCCAGATGCTCCGACAAAGGAGAGCGCCACCGGTCCAAGCCCCATGTCGAACAGTCGACGCCCCTCGGGCGAGACGACGTAATAGTCCCGCTTCGGAATCGCTGTTGCGACGATCTCGATCTGTCGCTCGTTGAAGCCGATGCGCTCATAGAATTCGCGAGTGCCCGGCTCCCGCGCTGCACCGTTCGGCAGGCAGATCTTGGTCGGGCAGCTCTCCTTCAGCACATCGATGATGCCTGACCGCTCGGCATCAGAGATCGACTGGGTGGCGAGCACCACGGCGCAATTGGCCTTCCGCAGCACCTTCAGCCATTCCCTGATCTTGTCGCGGAACACTGGATGGCCGAGCATCAGCCAGGCCTCGTCAAGGATGATCAGGCTGGGTACACCAGTCAGCCGCTTTTCGATGCGTCGAAAGAGATAGGTGAGCACGGGCACTAGATTGCGCTCGCCCATGTTCATCAGTTCCTCGATTTCGAAGCACTGGAAGGCGCCGAGCGCCAGCCCGTCCTCCTCTGCATCGAGAAGCTGTCCCATCGGCCCGTCGACGGTGTAATGATGCAGGGCGTCCTTGATCTCGCGCATCTGGACGCCGGAGACGAAGTCGGAGATCGAGCGGCCCCTTGATTCCGCCATCAGCCCGATCTGTCGGGAAATAGCGTTTCGGTAGTCGGGTGTGATCGTTACACCCTGCAGTGCGACCAGCATCTCGATCCACTCCGAGGCGAAGGCCCGATCGCCATCGGTCGAGAGTTCCGCCAGCGGGCAAAAAGAGAGTGTCCTCGCCTGGCCATTGGCTGACGGACCAAGATCGCCGCCGATCTGGTAATGGTCGCCGTCCAGCCCGAGTGTCAGCGGCAACATCGAACCTCCCTTGTCGAAGGCGAAGATCTGCGCACCGGCGTAGCGTCGGAACTGCGCTGCGATCAGTGAGAGCAGGGTTGATTTGCCGGAGCCGGTCGGGCCAAAGATCAGCGTGTGGCCGACATCGTCGACATGCAAGTTGAGCCGGAAGGGAGTCGACCCGCTTGCGACCTGCATCAGGGGGGGCGATCCGACCGGATAGAATGGGCACGGTGCTATCGGGCTTCCGGACCAGATCGAATTGAGCGGGATGAGGTCGGCGAGATTGCGCGTGTTGATCAGCGGCTCGCGGATATTGGCATAGGAGACGCCCGGCAGGCTGCCGAGAAAGGCATCGGTCGCGTTGATTGTCTCAATCCGCGCGCCAAAACCTTCCGCCTGGATAAGGCGGCGGACCGCCTCACATTTCTCCTGAAGACGGGATTGATCTTCGTCGAAGAGGACAATGACCGGGGTATAGTAGCCATAGGCCACGAGTTGCGACGACGCCTCGGCGATCGCGTCCTCGGTCTCTGCCACCATCATCATCGCATCCTGGTCGAGCGATCGGGATTGAGTTTGAAAGAGCTGATCAAAGAATGGCCGGACCTTCTGCTGCCATTTCTTACGCGTGCGCTCGAGCCTCGCCCTTGCCTCCTCGGCGTCAAGGAAGACGAAGCGGGACGACCAGCGATAGGTGAGCGGCATCAGGTCAAGGCTGTTGAGGATCCCGGGCCAGCTTTCCGCGGGCAGGCCATCGATCGCCACCACACCAAGAAACCGGTTCTCGACCAGCGGCGTCAGACCGTGCTGCAGCTCGGCCGTCACCAGCCAGTCGAGGTACATGGGGATCTGGGGCAGGCGCACCGGATGGTTCTCCCCGGTGATGCAGAAGCGGATAAACTGGAAGAGCTCGTCGTAGCGGGCGACACGATGACCGCCGCGCTCTGGCGTTTCGCGGGTCATCATCCGTCGAATCGATACGACATTGGCAAGATACTGTTCGACCTCCCGGATCGACGTCAGAAAGGTTTCGATAGCCTTGTCGGCATAGGTGGCGGACCGGCTGCCAGCATCGGAATAGACATAGCGTGTCAGTCCGGACCGCCTCGGCTCCGGTGGGCGCCACGTCAGGATCAACGCATGCCGGCTTTCGTAGTGCCCCCTCTCCTTCTGGAAATGTGCCCGCCGCTCTGCATCGATGACGCGGGTGACCGGATCAGGGAAATGGCTGGCATCCTCTGTTGGATAATCCCCTGTCGGCACCCGGACAGCCTCGACCTGGATCATCCATCCGGACCCGAGGCGCGACAGGATGGCATTGATCTGTCGCGACACCTCGTTGCGCTCGGCATCGGTCGAGCTTTCGCTGTCCGGGCCGGCAAAGTACCAGCCCGCCATCAGCGAGCCGTCCTTCAGGAGAACGACGCCGTTATCGACCAACCCGGCATAAGGAACGAGATCGGCAAAGGATGGTCCGGAATGGCGGAACGATTTGAGGGCAACCATGCCGTACTCCCTCAGTAGGTGCGCCACGGCGACGATGTCGCGCGGTAGAAATTCTTGTAGGAGATATGCCTGATGTAAACCCTCCGCATCAGTGGATCGGACTTGGCCATCATACGAAGGGCTGCGACCGCGACCAACCAGATCGCGACACCGAACAGTGCTGCGTACCAGGTGAGCACAACGAAGATCAGAATGATGGCGGCAAGTGCCGTAAGCAGGACAAGCTCGCGATCGGCGCCCATCAAAAGGTTCGGTCGCGACAGGGCCCGATGCACCCGCGACCGGATGAGGTTGGAGCCGGCTTCAGCCATGAGTCCCCTCCCCTGCCACGGGCGGCATTGTCACCTGCTCTGAGGCAGCCGGATCAATATCTGCCGCGCCACGGCGCTCTCCAATTGAAGCACCGGTCGCGCCAAACAGCGCGACGATCTGTGTGGCGCCGAGCAGGACGCCGCCGACCAAGGCCACGTAGCAAAGGCGACGGGCAAAATCGTTGAGTTCGCCCCCGAAAATCAGCATGGCACCGGCGATCGCGACCGCGGCAAGCGCTATGAACCCCGCGACAGGACCGGTGATCGACTGTTGGATCTGCTGCAGTGGAGATTCCCACGGAAGGCCGCCGCCACCTGAACCCGCAAATGCGGGCTCCGAACGGCTGAAGGAGATGGCAGCAAACGTAATCGCAGCGAGAATAGGATAGTTGTTACGCGACATGGCTGTCCTCGTCGATTTGCGCATAGTGTTCGGTCTGGTAGTGGCTGTTGCGGTATCCCTCGATATGGATCACCTCGCGGACCCGCCTCCCCTTCCCCGTCCGCTCGATAGAGACGACGAGATCGACTGCCTCACCAATCACTTCCTGCATTGGCTGTTGGCTGGCTTCGGCGGTCAGTTGCTCAAGCCGGCGCAGCGCCGACATAGCGGTGTTCGAATGGATGGTGGTGACACCTCCGGGATGGCCTGTGTTCCAGGCTTTCAGGAGCGTGAGCGCGGCACCGTCGCGGACCTCACCGACGATGATGCGGTCTGGGCGCAGCCGCATGGTGCTTTTCAGCAACCGCGCCATGTCGATTGTATCGCTGGTATGCAGGCAGACTGCGTTTTCGGCCGCGCACTGGATTTCGGCAGTATCTTCGAGGATCACCATGCGATCGTCGGGTGCAGCTGAAACGATTTCTGCGATGATTGCGTTGGCGAGCGTGGTCTTGCCGGAGCCAGTGCCGCCGGAAATGACGATGTTCATGCGGGCGTCGATCGCGCTGCGAATGGCTGATGCCTGCGCCTCTGTCATCACCTTCGAGGACACATAATCGTTGAGCGGGACGAGACGCGAGGCGCGGCGACGGATCGTGAAGGCAGGCCCTGAGACGATTGGTGGAAGCAGTCCTTCAAATCGATGGCCACCGATCGGAAGTTCGCCCGAGATGATCGGGCGCTCGTCGTCTGCCTCCGACTGGAGCGCGTGTGCGACGCTACCGATGACCACTTCCGCCGCCGCTGGCGCCATGACCCCAGCCTCCGCGACACCGTGACCCAGACGCTCGATGAACAGTCGGCCGTCAGGGTTGAGCATGATCTCGACGACCGTGGAATCGTTGAGCGCGACACATAGTTGATCGCCAAGCGCATCCTGGAGCTTGCGGACGAGGCGAGGGTGGGAACGTAGCTGGTTCACGCTGCGCTCCTCTCCGGGTGATCATCGGCACAAGAGAGAACGGACCGATAGTTCGAAGGGCGAACCTGTTCGAAGCTCTCTTGGTCCGCTGGAAGCGTGCCGGCGATGGCGACGGTATTGCCAATCGGAACGGGTTCACCCAACCGCGCCATCGGCCATCCCGCTCGGTTCAAGATGCGCTCGAAACGTAGATCGGTGGCGGTAACGATCTTGTCGTAGCCATTCGCCATCGACCATTCGATGATCCCGGCGAACATGGTCAATGTTGCAAGGTGGAGTTGGCTCCCTCCCCTACCCGCGGGCAAAGTCGTATCAACGCAGAAGCGCGAACTCTCGATCATCGCGGTGTTTGCATTGAGCGAACCATCCCTCAAGAGCTGCGGAAATGTCAGCTCCAGCATGGTCGGGCCCACTGCGGGAAGGAGGCGTGCACATCCGACCACCTTGTTGCCGGAGGTGGCGAGGATGTAGGTTGGATTGAATTCGTCGTACTGATCCCGCTCGCCATCATCGGTGATGGCGACATCCCATTCGAGCCGCCCGCCAAATACGTCGGCGCGCAGCCTGTACATCTGCTTGAGAAGAGTCTGATGCTCGACATATCGGTCGGGCGAGATGGTGAGAACCTGCATCCTTATCTCCGCGTGAACTTCGTCAGCGGGATGAAGATCATCTCAATCCATGGTTGGCCATCTGCAGATCTGCAGGCGGTGATTCTGGTGAGTCGGGGGTAGCCGAGTTGTGAATCAAACTACGGCGGGGTGTGCGAAATGCGCTGGATTTCTGCAGATCTGCAGTTTCCACCGACTATACGCCACCACTGGAATCTGACTAACTAGCGGAAAGATATCGCAGATTCGGCGAGCGGACTGGATTCCCCCAAAATCCGTTAACTTGTTGTTAACCTTAAATGTCTTGCGGCGCGATGGGAATCGGGAGATAGTTTCGCAAATGATGGCCTTCAAGCCATTTTTTCGAAAGTGACGACCTCCGGGAAATAGATCGCAAA